>NZ_CALHII010000129.1 GCF_938030815.1 uncultured Campylobacter sp. | reverse complement strand
TTGCCTTCATGTAATACCTTTCATAATAAAATATTACGGAATTGTATCACTTTTTTTCATCCGTATTGCTTAAATGTGGGTTTATTTTGAGTATTTAAAGCAAACTTTAGTTAAAATGTCGCAATTTAAATTACCAAAAAGAGGCAGAAAATGATAAATTTAAAACTTATCGAGACGAATTTCGACGAATTTAATAAAAAACTCATCGCCAAAAAAGTCCCGCCGCAAACCCTGCAAACGCTGCTAGATGCCTACAACGAGCTAAAATCTAAAAAGACGGAGCTGGAAAACCTCCAAGCCGTGCAAAATGCAAAGAGCAGGGAGCTTGGCCTCACCGCGCGCGAGGGCAAAGACGTAGGCGCGCTAAAATCTCAGCTTGAGGAAAACAAGCAAAAGATCCAAAGCCTAAGCGAGCTAGTAAACGAGCGCGAGCAGAGCCTAGAAGCGATCGCCGCGTGCGTGCCGAATATCATCGACGACGACGTGCCGATCGGTGCGGACGAGAACGAAAACGTCTGTATCAAAAAGGTGCTTGATCCGCGCACGTTCGACTTCGCGCCCAAGCAGCACTTCGAGCTCGGCGAGGCGCTGGGATGGCTTGATTTCGAGCGCGGCGTAAAACTCAGCGGCAGTCGCTTCACCGCGATTCGCGGGCTGGGCGCAAAACTGAATATGGCTCTCATCAATTACATGATCGAATTTAATAACTCGCGCGGCTTCGAGCTCGTAAATATGCCGTTTTTGGTGCGTGATCAGATCCTCTACGGCACGGGTCAGCTGCCTAAATTTAAAGACGACCTCTACCGCGTTGACGACGAGGAGCAAAACCTCTACCTGATCCCTACGAGTGAGGTTACGGCGACGAATCTCTTCAATGATGAAATTTTACGCAGCGAGGAGCTACCGATCAAGCTCACCAGCTACAGCCACTGCTTTCGCAAAGAGGCGGGCTCGGCGGGGCGCGATACGCGCGGCATGATCCGCCAGCATCAGTTCGAAAAGGTTGAGCTCGTCGCCATCACGCGCCCAGAGGATAGCGCAAAGATGCTTGAAGAGATGATTTCATGCGCGAGCGATCTGCTAGCTAGCCTTGGCCTTCCGCACAGACACATGCTGCTTTGCAGCGGCGATCTGGGCTTTAGCGCCGCAAAGACCGTGGATTTGGAGGTTTGGCTGCCGGGGCAGAACCAATACAGAGAGATCAGCTCGATCAGCAACTGTCGCGATTTTCAGGCGCGTAGAGCCAAGATCCGCTTCAAAGACGGCAAGAAAAACAGCCTCGTTCACACGCTAAACGGCTCCTCGCTCGCGGTCGGTCGCACGCTGATCGCGGTGATGGAAAACTACCAGCGCAAGGACGGCAGCATCGAAATCCCGCGCGTTTTAGAAAAATATATGTAGGCGGCCCGTGAGAAAGCCTTACAAAAACCCAAATTCTAACGCCCGCTTCGTAGCCGCTGGATTTTGCGCGGAAAAATTTAGAAAGCGCGGCGTTGAATTTTTTGCGCTGCAAAACGCAGGATTTTTCGCAACAAAATTTGGTAGCACGAAATTTTGCAGCGCAGAGCCTAGGGCGCGCGATGCCGCGCTTGGCGGTTTTAAATTTCGCAATGAAAAATTTCATGGCGCAAAATTTGCAACCTGCGGAACAGAATTTTTAAAGACAAACTTTCGTAGCGCGGAATTATGCAAATCGAAATTTAAGGTGCGCGGTTTTAAATTTTACAAAGCAAGATTGCGCGAGACCGGTTTTTTAGATCGCGCAGCGAAATTTTATGCGGCTAAATTTCACGGCACGAAATTTATCGAGATGAAGTCCCGGACGCCAAATTTAGAACTTAAAATGAAATTTAACGCAGCAAAATTCGACTGGGTAAAATTCCGCGATGGCGCGCTTTTAAAATTTGCCGCCGCAAAGGGGCTGCGACGCGGTCTTAGCCTTTGCACCGCTGCGCCTTTTAAATTTACCGCGCCGCAAAATACGGGATTTTTTGCAACAAAATTCGGCGAAGCGGAATTTTGCGGCGTAAAATTTCATAAAGCAAGATTGCGGCGCGCAAGATTTTACGGCGCAGAATTTGCGGCAAAGGGCGAGAAATTTCGCGGCGCGGAGCGGCGCGGAGCGGACGCGTGAAGATCGCGCTTTTCGGCGGCAGTTTCGATCCGCCACACGCAGGACACGATGCCGCGGTAAAGGCGATCTTATCTGGCCTAAAGCCTGATTTGTTGGTCATAATGCCGTCGTTTCTAAACCCGTTTAAAAAGAGCTTTTCGGCGCCGCCGCAGCTGCGGCTTAGATGGTGCCGCGCGCTGTGGAGCGATGCCCCGCATGTGGAGGTGAGCGATTATGAAATTTTGCAAAATGTGCCGGTACCCACGATACAAAGCGTGAAATTTCTGCTCGAAAAATACGGCAAAATCGCGGCGGAGGCGGCAGCCTCGACGAGCGAAACCCCGACAGCCGTAACGGATAGGGCTTTACCTAACGGCGCAAATATTGCGAATAAAATTTCTGCCGGTGCTCATATTTCGGGCAGCGCGGGCAAAATTTTGCCCGGCAAGGCGGATAGGGTTTTGTCGTACGGCATAGCTAAAATTTCAAGCGACGATGCCTGCACCGCCGATATTACGGACGGGACTAGCATCCCCGCTAACGCAAAAAACGAAGCTCTGCAAGGCGGAATAGCGGATCAAATTTCGATTGGTAGCAAAAGCGAAATGGACGGAATTTCACAAAGTAACGCGGGCAGCGAGGACGGCGCGAGTAAAATCCAAAACGCAGATAAAATTTCAAATGCGAGCGAAATTTTAAACGCAAAAAACCGCGAAATTCCAAGTAGCATAGCGAGCGAGAGTTCGGATGCGGATGAAATTTCGGGCGCGAATAAAATTCCAAGCGGTAGTGCAAACGACGTATGCAATGTAAGCGGTAGCGCAAATGAAACAAACGGCATGGGTAGAGCAAATAACGTAAGCAGCGCAAGTAAAGCAAATGATAACGCAAACGGCACGAATAATATGAACGGCGCAGGCCAAGCAAACAACGCAAGCGATGCGAGCGGCATAAGCGACATAAATGATACGAACGACGCGCATAGCGCAGGCAACGCAGTAAATTGCATAGGTAGCACAGGCGGCGCAGATATAGTCTCAAAGCTCTACATCGTCGTGGGTGCCGACAACCTATCGGAGCTTCACAAATGGCGCGATTTTAGCGAGCTGCAGAAATTAGCGGAGTTTGTCGTGCTTACGAGGCCCGGCTACGAGATCCCGCGGCAGTGGGCGGCTCTAAGGCGCATCGAGATTGCCGTAGATGCGAGCTCAAGCGGTTTTAGGCGAGATTTCAAAGGCGAAATCCCGCCCAAGATCGCAGCAGAGGTCATAAAATTTTATAAAAGGAAAGATATGCAAGATCCAAAGCAAAGGGCGGAGCGGATCGCCGAAATTTTAAATGAAAAGAAAGCCGAAGACGTCCAGATCATCGATATGGAGGGGCGCGAATACATCGCGAAATTCGTAGTTATCGCCACTATGCTGACCGCCCGCCACGCAGCCTCGCTCATCGAGGAGCTAAAAAGCGTGCTCAAGCCGCTCGGCGAGGAGTTTTTGGCTATCGAAAGCGGAGATGAATGGAGCGTCGTCGATCTCGGCGACATCATAGTCCATCTCATCAGCGAGGCTTACCGCGCCAAATACAATATCGAGGATTTCCTCGACAAGCTCAAAAAAGAGCAATTTTAAGGAGGGAGCGTGCCGAGACAGACCTGGAGCAGCAAGCTCACATATATCTTAACCGTCGCAGGCGCCACGATCGGCTTTGGCTGCACGTGGAGGTTTCCGTATCTAGTCGGGCAAAACGGCGGCGGCGCCTACGTGCTCATATTTTGCATCGCGATGATCGTACTTGGAATCCCGATGATCTTGGTAGAAAACGTCATCGGACGCCGTGCGCTAAGAAACTGCGTCGATGCCTTTGCAGCGCCCAAAAAGGACGGCTCGCGCATAAAGCCGGCATGGAAAATCGTAGGCATCATGGGCGTAATCGGCGCGTTTGGAATTTTGGCCTACTATATGGTCCTTGGCGGCTGGGTGCTAACCTACATCGTAAACATCGTAAGCGGCAACTTCGACCTCTCCGCGCGGATCACCGATCCCGCATTTACGCAGAAATTCTACGCAGATCACATCGAAAACAGCCCGCTTAGCGTCGGAGCTTACACGATCGTTTTCATAGCGATCAACTGGTATATTTTGAAAAACGGCATCATCGAGGGGATCGAAAAATTCGTAAAATTTCTAATGCCCGCACTATTTTTGTGCTTCATCGCGGTGATCCTCACAAATTTAACGCTGGAAGGCGCAAAGGAAGGCGTGAAATTTTACCTCAGCGTTGATTTTGCAAAGATCACGCCTAAGCTTTTGATCGACGTTTTGGGACAGGTCTTTTTCGCGCTCTCGCTCGGATTCGGCGTGATGATCACGCTATCAAGCTTCCTCAATAAAGACGAGAAGCTGATGCAAACGGCTACCATCACCGCAGTCGTAAACACCCTCATCGCCGTGCTTGCGGGCTTTATGATCTTCCCGTCGCTTTTTAGCGCGGGGCTTGAGCCGAGCAGCGGCTCGTCGTTAGTTTTTAAGAGCCTGCCGATCGCGTTTTCGCACATGCCGTTCGGCAACGCCGTCGCGGTGGTCTTTCTCTCGATCCTGCTCATCGCCGCGCTTACGACGTCAATCACGATCTATCAGGTCATCATAAATTTCGTCGAGGAGCGCTTCGGCTTTTCAACGCTCAAGGCGGTAAATTTAACGCTCGGCGGCGTCTTCGTGCTCGGCAACTTACCCTGCATACTCTCAAGCAGCGTGCTTGCGAACGTTAAAATTCTGGGGCGCTCGGTTTTTGACGCCTTCGATTTCGTAAGTGCGAACGTATTTTTCGTGCTAACGGCGCTTCTGTGCTGCATTTATGTGGGCTGGGTGCTGAAAAAGGACGCGATCTACGAGCTCACCAACGAAGGCGATTTGAGCGCGAGGCTCGCGGGAGTTTGGTTTTTATATGTCAAATTTGTCCTGCCGCTTATCATCGCGGTGATCTTTGTGTGCGGGATTTTCGGCTAAATTTAAAGCCGCGAGAGTTTTAAATTTTAAATTTACCCGCGGCGGTGCGGTAGAATTTTAAAATTTCATTCGCTCTGTTACACACACTGCGGCGTGAGTTTTTACGCGGTGTAGTGCGCTGCAGCTATAATATAAATTTAGCGCAGGCGTAGCCTGCCCCTTGTAAAGCGTCGTCGGGGGTTAGGTGGGGTTTGGGGCGAGCATAGCGATACAGTGCGCGGAAGCAGCGCCGCCTCTGCGAGAAGTGCGACCTCGCAACCGAGGTCCCTTCCCACCCCAAAAAAGCTTGGGGGCGGCGCGGCGGAATTTTAAAATTTTATTCTCCTCAACGCAGCGTGTTAAATTTTAGAATTTTAAAATCTATCGCAGCGGCGCCGTATCGCGAGAGATAAAATTTAAAATTTAGCTGCAATTTAGGGGTTTGAAATGCTTCTATTTTTTCTTACGATCTTCCCGATATCGCTGATGCCGGGCATCAACATGACCTACGCGCTAAATCTCGGCATCTCGCGCGGCTATCTTAGGGCGCTGCCCGCGCTACTCGCGCAGGTGCTAGGCGTCGCAGCCGTGGCGCTTGCGTGTATATTCGGCGTCGCGGGCATTCTGCTTGCGCACCCTGCGGCGCTTAGCGCGATTAAAATTTTAGGCGGCGCGTATATCTTCTATCTGGGCGTCGCGACTTTTTTAGCGCGCGGAAATTTCAAGCTGCAAAAACAGAAGTGCAGCGAAAATATCTTCTTCCAAGGCCTCGTAGTCGCGGTCTCAAACCCCAAGGCGTGGATATTTTTTACCGCGCTCTTTCCGCCATTTTTGGATGCGGGCAATCTTTTCGGCGCGCGCACTTTCGCCCTCGTCGCCACGCTGTGCACCAGCGAAAGTATATGCCTTAGCATCTACGCGCTGGGCGGAGCGGTGCTAAAAAATCTGCTGAAAACCCACCTGAAATACCTCGAAATTTTCTGCTCGGTGCTGATGTGCGCGATCGGGCTGTGGATGATTTTGGGTTAAATTTTGATTGGACTTGGCGCCCGGGTTTTGATGAAATTTTAAATTTAAAAGATAGATTGAAAAGCGGTATTGCTGCGACTAAATCTCAAGAAAAGCCCTAAAATTTAGCCGCTAGCTTTGAATTAAAATTTTAAGCGATCGGTGGCATGCAGCAAGCGCCGCGGCGGCTACCTCTGCAGCGGGCCTGCGTCTATAGCAAATCCACGGTGCGTCTAAGCGATTTGCTGGCGGCGGTTATCGTCTGCAGCGGATCCGCGTCCGTAGCGAACTCACAGCGAATCGGCGGCGCGTTTAGGCGGTTTTGCTTTATGTAGCATCGCCGTGCCGCGTGCGCTTAAATTTTAAAATTTAATCTCTGCCGTGAAGCTCATCGATGTAGAATTTCACCGAGCCGAGACCCTCTTTTTTCGCCCATTCATAGGCGCTTGAGACGAACTCCCAGTTGATGCCTGCGTAGAATTTCTCCAGATATTTCGGGCGCGCATTGTACTCGTCGATGTAATACGCGTGCTCCCAAACGTCCACGACTAGAAGCGGCACGAGCCCTTCGGTCACCGGCGTGGCGGCATTTTGGGTCGCTTTAATGCAAAGCTTGCCCGATTTCGGATCGTAAGCGAGCCACACCCAGCCCGAGCCGAAATGCGCCGTAGCAGCAGCCAAAAACTCGCCTTTAAAATCCGCAAAATTTTCCGCTAGTGCCGATTTTAGCTCCGCGGAAGCCTCGCTAGGCTTTGCGATGCAATCCCAGTAAAAATCGTGGTTGTAAACCTGCGCTGCGTTGTTGAAAAGCCCGCCGCTAGCGGCCGTTACGATCTCGTAAAGCCCCTTGCCCGCAAACTCACCCGATTCGGTAAGTTTATTTAAATTTGCCACGTAGGTCGCGTGGTGCTTGCCGTGGTGATAATCACAGGTTTGCTTGCTTACGACCGCGTTGTGCGCCGCATCGAACGGCAACTCTCTAAGTTTAAACATCTTTCTCTCCTTGAAATGAATTTTGAAGCGATTATAGCCTAAAATTTCTAAACGAATAATAAAATTTATTATTTAGGATTAATTTTAAGATGAATTTCAATCTAAGCCGTCGCAATCACGCTTTAAATTTAAAATTTAAGCGGTTTATTAACGCCAAAGCTTTCTTTTATCCTCATCGGAGCGCTTTTTATGTGCGACCGGGCGTACGGGGCTTAAGCGCGCTGCCGGTACGCACGAGCGGCTATTTACCGTCATCTGCGTGATTGCGAACTTTTTATATTTATGCTTGCTTTTAATACATAGCGCGGCGCTCGCATACGTCTTATACGCGGGATCGGCACGATCGGTGCCGTGACCTTAGGCATATTCGTTCGCTGCGAGAAAATTTCTGCGCGCAAAGCGCCTGTTATTTCTCATAATTTCAAGCGCCGCGATGCTGAAATTAATTTAGAATTTTGGCGAATTTAGCTAAGCTTAGCGCTAAATTTAACGCAAAGGAAAATCATGAAAATCATCGAAGGCTCGCTTGCTCTTAAGGGCAGCGAAAAGATCCTAATCATCAACGCCCGCTTCAACCACATCATCACCGATCGCCTAGTCGAGGGGGCGCACGATGCGTTTTTGCGACACGGCGGCAAGGAGGAAAATTTAAGCCTGATGCTGGTACCGGGCGCTTTTGAGATCCCGCTAGCGCTTGAAAAGGCGCTAAGCTCCAAGCTCTACGACGCCGTCGTCTGCCTAGGCGCGGTGATCCGCGGCTCTACACCGCATTTTGACTACGTAAGCGCCGAGGTAAGCAAGGGTATCGCAAACACTATGCTAAAATACGGCGCACCCGTGACTTTCGGCGTGCTGACTACCGATAATATCGAGCAGGCGATCGAGCGAGCAGGCTCAAAGGCCGGTAACAAGGGCTTTGAAGCAATGAGCGGCGCGATCGAGCTTCTAAGTCTATTTCGCAACATAAAGGCGTAAAATGGCCACCAGACACCAAGCCAGGCTTGCTGCGATCTCGCTGCTTTACTCCCGGGATATGAACGGCGGCGGCGAGGACTTTGCGGACGAATATCTGGAAGAAAAGCGTATTCGCAACGAGCAGCGCAACTGGACGCTGGCGCTTCTGCGCGGCGCTAGCGAAAATCTCGCCGCGGTCGATACGCTGATAGATGAAAATTTAAAGGAATTCAAACTCGCCGAAATTTCGGCTCTGGAGCGCGCGATACTGCGGCTCGGGGCGTATGAGTTGCGCTTTACGGACACCGACGCGGGCATCGTCATCAACGAAGCGATCAACTCCGCCAAGGAGCTTGGCATCTCGCCAAGATTTATAAACGGCGTGCTGGATGCGCTAAAAGATAGCCCCGTGAACATCGAGGCGGATAAAATTTCCAAGCCGAATACGGTAGGCGTAAATTCCGAGCTATCCACGGCGACAAGCGAAAATTTCAAGCCCACTGCGGCGGAAAGCTCCGCCGTTTCGGACAGCTATGATACGGCGAAAAATTTCATCCCCGCAGGCGCGGACGGCGAGACAAAAAATTTTACGAGAGCAAAGAGGGGCGGCGCGCCGAAAAATTCTACGGCGAGCAGAAGTAGACCGTCTAAAAAGCCCGCTAATTTGAAAACTCGCAGCGCATCCGCAAAAAAATCCGTCGCGGGAAAAAAATTTAAAACGGAGGGAAATTTCAAGACCGGAGATAAATTTAAGACGGAGAAAACGGGCAAAAATTTCAAAACGGGCGAGCGAGGTAAAAATTTTAAGGCAGGCGAACGAGGCAAAGACGCCGCGCCGAAAAAAGAGAGCGCGGATAGAAATTTCAGAGTCGGCAAAAGCACAGCGCCGAAAAAGGGCGCTGCGGGTAAAAATACTGCGCCGAAAAGTAGGGCTGGGCGCAAAAGCTCTATCGCGCCGAAAAAATCTGCGGGCGGCAGAGGCGCCCTCTCAAAAAGGCCTGCGGGCAGCAAAGGCGCGGTACGCGGCAAGGATAAGCAGTGAAGCTCTGCGTCGCGCTTGATCTGGGCTCGAGGCAGCAGTGTTTGCAGCTGGCGGAGCAGCTGGCGGACTTTTCGGATAAAATTTGGCTCAAAGTTGGGCTGCGAGCATATTTGCGCGACGGAGCGGGATTCGTTGAGGAGCTAAAAAAGCTCGGAAATTTTAAAATTTTTCTCGATCTAAAGCTCTACGACATCCCAAACACGATGGCAGACGCCGCCGAGGAGATCGCAAAGCTCGGCGTAGATATGATAAACGTGCACGCAAGCAGCGGCAAGCGCGCGATGAGCGCGGTGATGCAGCGGCTAAACAAGCTTAATTCGCGCCCGCTAGTGATCGCGGTTTCTGCGCTAACGAGCTTTGATCAGACGGAATTTAGCGCGGTTTACGAGCAAAATTTAAGCGACGCCGTGCGCAAATTTAGCGTGATGAGCTACGAAGCGGGGCTTGACGGCATGGTCTGCTCGGCGTTCGAGAGCCGCCTGATAAAGGACGCCACGAGCGCAAATTTTATCACGCTCTGCCCGGGCGTAAGGCCGTTTGGCGAGAGCACGGCAGATCAAAAGCGAGTAGCGGATCTGGGCGTCGCGCGCGAGGCGGAGGCTGATTTTATAGTAGTCGGTAGGCCGATCTATCAAAGCGCCGATCCGTGCGAGATTTGCGAGCGAATTTTAGATCAAATTTAGCGCCGAAGCTTGCGTAAAATTGATGCAAAATCATTTTAAGCATGGTTTCCGCGCGCAAGAAATTTTAATCAAAATGCGTACAAAGGCGGCTCGGATGACGTCGAAGCGTCGTCGTCATCTTTTTTACAAAATCCGTTGGAGTTTGAAACGTAGGAACTTTGTCGATAGCCGCCGTATGGTTAGCATGTAAATTTGCTCTGTTGGAGCTTGAAACTCGCGGTAAAGTATAGCGCTTCGACTACAACCGGTTCAAATTTACCCGTTAGAGTTCGAAACAAACGCATCAGATTTTTGCATTTAGCGCAAGGCGGAAGCGTAAATTTACTCCGTTGGGGATTAAAAATGTTTAAACTTTGCCGCGCCCAAGCTCCCTGCTAGCTTGCGGATAAAATTTCCGATAATGAGCGCGGCGACGGGCGTCTTAGCACTAAAAGAGGCGCGTATAAGCGCAGCGGCGACCCGGCGGCGAGGTAAAATTTTAAAATTTTTCGCACCGCGTGGATAAAATTCTAAAATTTGCCTCGCACGAGTGAAATTTTGAAATTCCGCACTTTCAAGGGGTTTTAAAATTTCATCCAAATAGCGAGCGGAGCGAAATTTGAATAAAGATTGGAGTAAAATTTAAGTAAAGGTGCGAGCGATTTTAAGAAAATCCCCTATGTCGGCGAGGCGACAGAGGCCGATCTGCTGGCGCTGGGCTACACTGACATCGCTTCTCTAAAGGGCGCGGATCCGGACGAGATGTATGAACGCACAAAGGCGCTCGGACGCGGCAGCGACAGGTGCATCCTCTACGTTTACCGCATGGTTCGCTACTACGCAAATACGCCCCGTCCTGACAAAGCCAAACTGAAATGGTGGCTTTGGAAGGATTAAATTTACGAATTTGACCCGTGCGAGCCGTTTAAATTTGAGCGGATTTACTAACGACCGACGCGGCTGCATTTGCAGCACGAAACGACGCCTCACGGAAGTGCAAGCTAGCAAGCGCAACGAACGGCGCAAATTTTAAGCGCGAGCTTTATGTGCGGCGCAAAGAACGTAAATTTTACAGGCGCGGTGAATCGGCTAGTGTAAAGTACAAACATAGCCGCAATATGAAATTTTGATTTTATTCACAGGCGCGCTTTGCGATGAAGCGGCCTGCACGAAATATAAAATCGCTCCGATTTCTGGCAAGCGCGCGCCGAGCCGTATATACATCGTAAATATAAAAGCGGCGACAGTCGGTGTCTTTAGGCGCACACGGCGCGGCCTTTCACGACGGCAAGGAGCGGCGGCTGATATTTAATCGCGCTATGGAGAAAATGAAATAGGCGGCGCGAGTTTTGCTTTTTATGGTAAATTTTACAAACGCGGCGCAGATTTTCGCGCGAGCTTTACGAGCAGCGAAGAGCGTAAATTTAACGGGCGCCGTATGATGGGGCGCCGAAAAGCGGAAGGACGATAAGGATGAAATTTTTTGCTACTTTGATTTTGTGCGCGAGTGCGCTTTTTGGTGAGACGATCAGCGCGAAATATGAGATTTCGTTCGGCGTTTTCGGCGCGGTCGGCAGCGCAAATACGCGACTCGTGCGCGAGGGCGATCGCTACGAGATCGTAATGGACGCCGTTGCGCAGGGCGTCGCGGGCAGCCTAAGCGGGCAAAGGCGCGAAAGCTTCCGCTCAAAGGGGCGCGTCGTGGCGGAACTTTTGGTCCCCGATCTCTACGTCCACGAGGTCTCGCGCAAAAAAGGCAAAACGACGAAAAACGAGCGCAAAATCTACGCCTTCGACTACGCGCGCAAAACGATAAAATTTCAAAAGCTCAAGGGCACGGGCGGCGAGCTACAGCTCGTAAGCGACGAAATTCTGCCCTATTTTGCGACGAACGACCTGCTGAGTTTGTTTTTCAATTTCTCTAAAATCCCGCACTCGGGCGATAAATTTTTCGTCCGAGCCGCAGGCGCAAAGAGCGCCGACGGAAGGATCGACATTCAAATACCGCGCGGAAGCGCCGCTGCAAATATCGCGAGCGAGCTTGGCGTCGCGCCGCCTAGCGAGACGGATGCCAACTCCGGCGCAGTGGCAAGCGCAAGCTCTAGCGGAGCAGACACGAAAACCGGCACAACGGACGCAAATTTTAAAGGGCGCGGCGCGGGCGCAGATAAGCAGGCTGCAGCGATTTACGTGGTTTTCATCAACCAGCCGATATTTTCGAGCAGCCGAGGCGAGCTGCACCTGAGCCTAAACGAACGCGGTTACGCCGATCGCGCCGTTTTGAAGGACGTGCTGCTCTTCGGTGACATCCGCGCGCGGCTCGTGGAATGAGACTTCGTAAATTTACGAGGTAAAATTTTGTTCAAATTTATCCCTGCTCGCTTCAAACGTCATCGTTTTCATGTCGCCGAAAAAGGGCAAATTTAATCGATCATAATTTAAGATAAATTTCAAATAGAGTCCGCTTTTATGATCTATACAAAAATTTGCGGCGGGATTTTATCTAAATTTTTTCCTATTTTTAGTAGAAAATAGGTCTTTAATTCCCTGTATTCTTTGCTGCTTAGAAACGAAGCCTCTATAAAAGAACTTTTGTCATATATCAATATGCTGTCATTTATAATATCAAAGCCTAGCCCGTTAAAAAGCCTATATAGCAATAAAGGAAAGAAGCTAATAGATATAATTACCGCAAAAATTATCCAAAAATTTTTCTCCCTTCCGTCTATCACTACCGCTACGAAAAAAACTAAAAGCAAGTATATAAAAGCAAATAGCAGCATAAAGCATTTTGTCTTTTTTGATATTTCGGGATATGACGGCCCCGTGGTTCGTTTAATACAAGCTATATCTGAAATTTTGGTCTCATATAAAACGGCTTCCGTCTTTTTAGAGTATAGGGTTATATCGTCATTTTTAAAGCATATATAGCACTTTCCGAAATTTGAAAATTTATTTAATGCTCTGAGTGAAAAACAGCAATCCAGCAAAACGAGAAATAAAATTTGCTGGGCGGAAAATTTACCGCATATCGCCATCAATATCGTAGTAATGATATAAATCGCGCCGATGATAGCATTTAAAATTATAGCGTGATCTTTTATGATTATCGGCTCTTTGTCGTAATCACGAGTTTTAGCGCCCCGTGATGAAATACCACCCGGGTTTAAATTTTGAAATTTTATCTCATCTTTTGAGTTTAAATTCATGTCGTTTAAATTTCTATCTCGGAAATTTGCGCCGCAAAGATGATCGGGTTGCGATTCGGGGTCTGTTTGATTAAAATTCGCATTTTTAAAGCTTTTACTACTCAAATTTGCATCGTTTAAATTTAATGATCTGCGATCCGTTGCATCGCTTAAATCCGCATCGTCAAAGATGTCAGCGCTAGCGCCTTTTCAAAGCTTTTGCTTGAAAGTCCGACGTCGTTCGTTTAGAGGCTTTTTAGATTCCTCAAGCAGCACTTTATCCAAAAAATATCCTTAAGCTTAAACGCTCGTATTTTATAATTTCAGGCTTAAATCGCAATAAATCGCGCCCATTTCGTGAGCTTTTGATTTTATTAAAATATGTGTTTTTGTGTCGCACCGCATGCAGCGCAATGACGGCGGCAAGGCGCGGCAAAAGAAACGGACCATATTTTCGGATCGATTCATTTCTTAAATTTTCTTATGAAATCGCTCGCGTCCCACGTCGCCATCGCTGAGCTCATAACAGCGATCCTGTCGGTTCCCGCGCGTAGGACGGAAGCGAAATTGCGCGGCGTTATGCCGCCCAGCGCATAGATTTCGCCCGCGAAAAACTCCCGCACGGCGCGGATCAAATTTAGCCCCCTCGGCGCTAGCCCCGCCTTGCAATCGGTCGCAAAGATGTGGCTCAGGCAGATCGCGCTCGCGCCCAGCTCCAGCGCCTCGCGCGCCTCCGCCTCGCTGTGGCAGGAAGCGACCAGTTTTTTGAAATTTGCGCGCAAAAACTCCGCGCCGCGCGCCGCGCTGAAGCTCCGCAAAACCCCGAGCGGCAGCCATAAATTTCTCTCGCCCGCCCGCAGCGCAAAATCTGCAAAATTATGCACAAAGATCGCGGGCAGGTGCCTTGCCCTCTCTGCGCTCTGCGAGTTCCCCGCGTTTTTTGCACTATGCACATCATTCGCATTTTCTGTACTTTGCGCACCCTGCATACTTTCCGCATTTACTGCGCTCCATGCGATCTCAACCGTGGGTTTTGTTTCGCTTGCGGCGCCGGTAAAATTTTCAGACGAAATTTCATCTAAAACGCAAACGGAATTTTTAGGCTGTGTCTCATCTGTAGCGACACCGTGCTTGTGGGCCGCATCCGCGCAAAGCTCGCTCCTGCCGCCGCCCAAATGGAGCTTTTTTGGAGAAACTTCGTCTGCGCCGCGCTTGCAGAGCAAAATTTTATCCGCGTAGGCCGCGCTTACGTCTAATCCGTTCGCAAAAGCTTGGGTTTCACTAAATTTAGCGGTACGAGCTTCATTCGCAAAAATTCCGACCGCACGGGCTTTATCCGCACAAAACCCGCTCTCGCAGGCATTTAAAATTTTACCAAACAGCGCCGCGTAAGCTTTCTCGCTCAGGTCTTTTTCGCGCACGACGATCTCGCCTACGCCCGCCGCGGCAAGATCCGCTATGCGCGCGAGCAGCGCCGCCTCACCGCCGCAGAGCGCGCGGTTCGTAATGATCGTAATGCGCGAAGCAAGCTCTAAATCTAGCATGTGCCCGCTCCTTTAAACTCAACATCCGTGCGTGGCGCCGCGCTAAAATTTAAAATTTCGCCTGCGATGCTAGGGATTAAAATTTTACTTGCTAGGGCGAGCGCCGAAATCCCCGCCGTCACGCCATATTTCAAAATTTCGCCCGCCGAAACAAGGTCTAAAATTTCCGCCGCAGCGCTAAGGCTCAAAGCGTTCGCCCAGCTCCTCGATTTTAGCGACCTTGCGTTGCCGCTGCATAAGAACCCAAAGCTCGCGCCGTTTTTAAATTTAAAATTTACGTCACCCGCGGGCTCGAAATTTGCGCTACCTTTAAATTTTAAATCCTCGTATGTGTTCCTAGGCCTCAAATTTACACGCGCATTTTTGAGTCCAAAATTCCTAACGCCCGCTAACGCGGTGCCTAAAATTTTATTATCCGCCATAACGCCATAAATTTTATCGCGGCGTGCAGCACTGCAAAACTCAGCACCATATTTTGCGCTACGAATTTTGCTGCGTCTAGCGGCACCAAATCTGCCCGCAAGTAACGCACCGCAAATCTCGCCTCTTAAAAAGGCATTGCAAATTTTACCCATGCGAGCGCAGAATTTCGCCGCATAAAATTCTAAAAATTTCGCCGCCGAAGCAAGCCTCTCGTGCTGAAGTTTCGCGGCGCAAGCTCGCATATCCGCGCTTTTAGACATAGATATACTCACTCATCAGCGGCTGCAGCCCGTCTGCGCGGATCGCCTCGCAGACCTCGCTTACGCTGCGCGCGTCGCTGATCTCAAACTGCTCGTCGCCCCTCTGCTCGCTGTGCCCGCCGATACCCACGCTTACGCCCGCCGAAATTTTACTTGCCGCGATCCTGATCGCATTATCGCGGAAGCCCGCTCTCTCGCGCGTGGAGATCGTGATTTGCGCACTTGGCAGCAGCAGCCGATACGCGCACATCACCTGCAGTAGCTCGCGCTCGCCGACGTCTTTCGGGTTTATTTTGTCGTTGTTGATGATCGGGCGCAGGCGCGGCACCGAAAAGGAGGTCTCGGCGCGCGGGTACTTGCGCTGAAGCAGCCACGCGTGCACACCCGTGGCAAAGGCATCGCGGCGGAAGTCTCCGAGCCCCAAAAGCGCCGCAAAGCCCACGCCGCGCATACCGCCTCTAATCGCGCGCTCTTGAGCTGCGAAGCGATACGCAAAAACCCGCTTGTTGCCCGCAAGATGCAGCTGCGCGTAGCGCGCGGGGTCGTAGGTTTCTTGAAAAACGGTAACGAAATCGACGCCGCAAGCGTGCAGATAGGCGTAATCAGCGGAGTTTAGCGGATAAATTTCGACGCCGATTACCTTAAAATACTGCCGCGCGAGCTCGCAGGCGCGCCCGATGTAGCGCACGGGGCTGTTTTTCTCGCTCTCGCCCGTGAGGATCAAAATTTCCTCCAGCCCGCTCGCCGCTATCGCCTCAAACTCCGCCTTTAGCTGCGCCTCATCGAGCCTTGCGCGCGCGATTTTGTTTTTGCAGTTAAAGCCGCAGTAAACGCACAGATTGTCGCAGTAGTTTGAAATGTAAATCGGCGTGAAAACGGCGATGTTGCTGCCAAAATGCGCCGCCTTCTCGCGCGCTGCAGCTTGCGCGATCTGCTCCAAATGCTCGCCTGCGCGCACGCTTAGTAGCGCGGCAAAATCGCGCAGACTTCTATTTTTCGCGCCGATCGCCCTTTGCACGTCAGCCTCGCTCGCCTCCTCGCAAAAGCCCTCGCGCAGAGCAAGCGTGTGCTCCATCATCTCGCTTCCGATATCCTCCATGCCCGCTAAATAGCCGATCCCCATCATCTTTAAATTTTCCTTTTAAATTTTCATTTAAATTCCACACGGCACATTTTTGCGTGTAAATTTAGGCGTCGCAAAGTTTCTTTTCGTTTGGTTTAGAAGCGCATTTTAGCAGGATTTCGGTAAAAAATTTTAAAACGGAGCGCCCCGTTCGCATTTTAAATTTTAGTGATTATTAAAAGATGAAAGAATATACTTTCGTAAAATTTTAAGGAGAAGTAATGAAAAAAATCATCTTAGGTTTAGCCCTGTTGGGCTCTTTGGCTTTTGGCATAACTTTTAGCAAAGAGCAAGTTAAACAATTTGAGCAAAATTGCGAAGCAGGTGATTTTGAGGCTTGCAGTTACGCCGGCGCTCTTTATAAAAATCCGACCTTGTTCGGGGGAAACGCATCCGATAGGGATTATAAAAAAGCACTTTACTACTTTAAAAAGGCTTGCGACGGAAACGATTATGTAGCTTGCTCGGATTTGGGAGCAATGTATCATGGTGGCAAAGGGGTGAAAAAAGATTATAAAAAGGCTGTCGAACTATTCGATAAAGCTTGCGACGGCGGATATGCAGACGGCTGCAACAATTTAGGTTATATGTATGCAAATGGTAAAGGGATTAAAATGGATATGACGCGGGCTATGGGATATGCCAGAAGAGCCTGCGATGCGGGAAGTTGGATGGCGTGCGGGAATTTTGCTTCAGTTCTTGAAGCAGGTGGCGACAGAGCAAGGGCGACACAATACTATCAAAAGGCCTGCGAAATGGGCAAAAAACACCCAGGGTTATTCGGCTACGATAAAGACTCTTTACGAGAATACTGCGATAAATACGACATGCTAAAATAGCCCGCCGATCAATCGGGTTTCTCTCGATCAGGCTACCTAGCCCGATTAAATTTTAAAATTTGATCGCCGAGCCTGCTGCGTGCTACGCCGCTGCCAAATTATACTTTTCGCCACTACACTTTAAGATGCCTAGCGAAATGCGGAATTTATATCGTTCGGCATAGGGCTTAACAAAGTGTGCTGAGATTTAACTCACATGGCGCAAAAACCTTGCGCGATATGTATCTATACAAACCCAAGAAATGCAAATTCGGCGCAAAAAACGCGGCTCACACAACCAGGCGCGTTTAAAATTTTAACCGCTATCTCAAAAATCCCGTTAGCGGCGAGCTTGCGCAGGCTGTCTTAGAAACGGCGCCGAGCCCCGCCAGATAGGCATCGCGCCCTGCCTGCACGCCGAGCGCAAACGCCCGCGCCATCAGCGCCAGATCCCCGCTCGTGGCGATCGCCGTATTTACCATCACCGCAGCGCAGCCCATCTGCATCGCCTCGCAGGCCTCGCTAGGCGCGCCGAGCCCCGCATCTACGATGATCGGCACGTCGATTTCGTCTAGCAAAATTTCGATCATCCCGCGCATCATCAGCCCGCGGTTGGAGCCGATCGGCGCGGCCAGAGGCATCACGGCGGCGGCTCCTGCGCTTACCAGATCACGAGCGACGCACAGATCGGCGTGCATGTAGACAAGCGGCACGAAGCCCTCGCGTGCCAGGACCTCGCAGGCCTTGATCGTCTCAGTGTTGTCGGGCAGAAGGTATTTGCTGTCGCCTATGATCTCGATCTTTACGAAGTCGCCGCAGCCTAGCTCGCGCGCGAGCCGTGCGATCCGCAGCGCCTCCTCGGCGTTTCGCGCGCCGCTGGTGTTCGGCAGCAGCGTGACGCCGCGGGGGATGAAATCCAAGATATTGCGGCTCTTGCTTTCGTTTACGCGGCGCAGCGCAAGCGTGACGATCTCGCAGCCCGCGTGCCGCACGCAGGCGTCGATCATCGCGTGATCGAACTTGCCAGAGCCCATTATCAGGCGCGAGCTAAACTCCTTGCCGCCTAAGATCAGTTTATCGTCCATTCTATCCTCTTTAGTTTAAATTTTATTTTCGCATACGGCGCAAATAGCGCAATATCAGTGCTTGCGCGGCGCATTATACACAGCGCGAGATTACGGCACAGATTGCGCGCCCTGCTTCTATACGCCGTTTTACACGCTGCACGACGCCGTATCGAGGCTCTAAAATTTCCCGTCAAATTTTATGTCGCAGACAGACAGCGTAAAATTTCAAAGTGCTGTTTAAAATTTTATGCCGGAGCGCAGTTTTAAATTTATACGACGCGGCTAAATTTGCTCGGCGCGCGGTAAATTTCATACCGTTTTTAAACGCGCCGTATATCGCCGAAACACCCTCTGCTTCTCAAAATGATCGCGCGAGGCTTAAATTTAGCGGCAATGCACAAAGGCGCGTAAATTTAGAAATGCAGGCGCGCGATGAGCGGCCAGGCCTAGCCCTCCTCGCCCAAAATCAGCCTAAGCGCGACGTTTGCCTGATGTGCGGCGCAGATCGCCACGCGCGGCGCGAGCAGTCCCACGCCCTGAGCCGCGGCGCTTTTGCAGTCGCCGCAGACAAAGACGTTTTTGCCGAGCCGCGTCGTGCGGATCTCGTTGCCGCCGCCGCTGCCAGCCATACCGCTAGCGCAGATCAAAAAGCGATCCGTGCCGCCGAGCGCATCGAAAATCATCGCTTTCGCCGCCGCGTCGTCGAAGCACTCGCAAATTATACGCTCGTTTTTTAAAATTTCGGCTACGTTTTGCGCGGTAAGTCGCTCGTTTAAGGTTTGCACGCGTACGAACGGGTTTATGCGCGCGATTTTTTCGCGCAGAGCGGCCGTTTTGGGCTTGTAAAGATCGCTGATCTCGTACTGCTGGCGGTTGAGGTTGGTCGGCTCGACGACGTCAAAGTCGATCAAAAAGAGCTCGCCCACGCCTACGCGCGCAAGCAGGATCGCGACGTTTGAGCCGAGCCCGCCGAGCCCGCAGATCGCCACGCGCGAGCCTTGCAGCGCCTCATTTACGGCAGGGGCGTTGCGAGCAAGCATCAGCTCGCGAAGCTCCTGCGGCGCCAGATCAGCACCGCGGGCAAGCAAAAAGAGCTCGTCGCCCGCCTTCAGCTCGCAGTTTTGCTTGCTCGCATAGCCGTTTATCACGGCGATCTCACCGCTAAATTTAACCTCGCGCTTCAGCCCCTCAAGATCGCTCGCGCCCGTTTCGTAAGCTTTGCCGTTTAATTTTATCTGCATTTTGATCCTAAATTTTATCTTTTTGCGCGCCCGAGCCTCGCCGCGCGAGCTTCGACCCTGTGCCCTTCATTGCATCGTGTTAGATTGCAAATTTTAAGGATTTTACAACCTAGCAAAGTGCACAAATCGGCCGCTTCATCGGTCCACTTCGCACGGTAGCGGTTTATACTTACCGCAAAAGACCGATTCGCACCGCGATGAAGCTAAATTTAACGAGCGCGCCGCACTTGAGCTTAACGCAAGTGTGCTTCGTCTTGCGACTAGCGAAACGCTACGATCAATCGCGCGTAAACCCGAAGCAAGCCCAATCGATAAAATTTCAGCACCGTATCGCGTACTTTTGCTTCAGCCCATTTTAGCGCTCTTTAAAAAAATTTATCGTCCGTTATATAAATTTCACGGACGCAAGCCCCTTTTACCGCGCGCGTCGTGCGAGCGTTTTGCCTTATCGAATCGCGCTGTATGCGAAAAGCTCACGATGCGCCGCTATCCGCATACAGCGTGCGAATCAAATCTACTGAATTTCACAATCTCATCGCCAAATATTAGCTTAAACCTAAACGCGCGCAAGCCAAATCCGCTAAATTTAGCGCATTAACCCAACTTATCGGTTAAATTTAAAGTCGAGAAGCGCTAGAGTGATCCGCCGAATTTAAAAGCTGCTAAACGCCCGAACAAATCCGCGCTGCGGCTAAATTTAAAATTTTCAGCCGAACCGAACCAACGAAAAAGCGGTACGTCGCAGCATACGTCTTAGAGTGCACGACGGCAGAAATCCCGGGGTAAATTTTAAAACCTCGCGCCCAAAGCCCGCAACTTCGGCATAAATTTTAAAGCCATGCGCTCAAGCTTGTAGCGCCGACGCAGTTTTGAAACCCACACCCTGCAGCCGCAGCTGGCGACGCAAATTAACGTTCGGCTGCCGCAATAAAATTTAAACTCTATCGCCGCGGAGCGAATTTTAAAACTCCTGCGTTAGGCCGCCCGCAGCTCAATTCGCTTGCAAAATTTAAAAGCTCGCCGCAAGCGCCAGGCTACCGCGGCTTCCAATTTAAAAACCCAAACGCCGCTATGTCTCCGCTGCGTCTATTTATGCAGCTGCGACGCTACGCGCTTAAAATTTCAACGACGCGCGTGCAAATTTTAAGCCCCAGCCGCTGTGTCGCCGTATCGCTTAAATTTAGCAACTTCAGCGCGGATTTAAACCTCGGTCGCCATAATTTTTAACGCAATTCAAAGCCCCGACCTCAGCCGCCGCCTACGAACTCGACGATCTCATATTTTTTGCCGCTTGAGATCTGCGTGCGCTCCCACTCCTGCTTTTTTAAAATTTCGCCGTCGCGCTCGAGCGCTACTAGGCGCAGATCGTGTCCGCGCCGGCGCAAAAACTCGCTCACACTCATATCCTGCGCCAGCTGTAGCCGTTCGCCGTTTACGCAGATCTCAATCATCGCTCGCTCCCAAGCTCTCGCGATACTCCTCGTAAGTGCCCCTAAAATCGACGATTTCGCCGCCTCCTTTGAGGTGCAAAATTCTATTTGCAAACGCGTCGATGAGCTCGCGATCGTGGCTCACGCAGATCGCGCAGCCCGCGAAGTTATACAGCGCCTCGCCAAGCGCGATGATCGCCTCGAGATCAAGGTGGTTGTTGGGCTCGTCGAGCACTAGCAGGTTCGGGCGTTGCAGCATTAGCTTGCTTAGCATCACGCGGTGTTTCTCGCCGCCGCTTAGGCTGCCCACGCTTTTCTCCTGCTCCGCGCCGCTAAAAAGCATACGTCCAAGGCATTTGCGAATTTCATCCAGATCCCTATTTTGCGGGCTTTGCAGATATTCGTAGAGCTTGAGCTCGCCTGAAATTTTATTATTCGTATCCTGCGCGAAGTACCCGGGCTCGATCGTGGCGCCCATGTGCACCTTGCCGCTAAGAGGCGCGAGCTCGCCCATGATGATCTTGCAAAGCGTGCTTTTGCCCACGCCGTTTCGCCCGATGATGCCGATCTTATCGCCGTGAGCGAGCTTGAGATTAAAATTTTTCAAAATTTGAATCTCGCCGAAGCTCATATCCACGCCGCTTAGCTCCAAAATTTCATTACCGATCTCGCGCGCGGGCTTGAATAAAATGCTAGGCTCCCTGCGCGAAGAGGTCGCAAGCTCGCTAAGATCGAGCTTGTCGAGCTGTTTTTGGCGGCTCGTGGCCTGCTTTGCTTTGCTTGCGTTGGCGCTGAAACGAGCGATAAATTTTTCAAGCTCCGCCTTTTCTTTGAGCTTTTTCTCGCGTTCGAACTGCGCCTGTTTGAGGGTGAGATTGGACGCGATAAACCAGTCGTCGTAATTGCCGCTAAATTCGCGCACCCGCCTAAAATCAACGTCGAGGATGTCCGTGCAGACGCGGTTTAAAAAGTGGCGGTCGTGGCTGATGACCACGAGCGTGCCCGTGTGGCGATTTAGCTCAAACTCGAGCCACGAAATGGCGTCGATATCGAGGTTGTTCGTCGGTTCGTCCAAAAACAGCACGTCAGGGCGCGG
>NZ_CALHII010000128.1 GCF_938030815.1 uncultured Campylobacter sp. | reverse complement strand
ATATGAATCTCCTTCGTACCGCGCGCCACCGTCTCGTCCACGATACGCATGATCTCATCATCGCTCATCGTATAGGCGTTCTCGTTTTTGCGGTGCGCCGAAAATGCGCAAAATTTACAGGTATCTGCACATAAATTTGAAGGATTGATATGGCGATTTGCGTTGAAATAGACGTTTTTGCCGTTTTTTTCTTTGCGAATAGCAAGGGCGAATTTGCCCAGATCGAAAAGGTCCAAATCCCATAACTTCACGCCGTCTTCGTAATTTAATCTCTCGCCGCTTTGTAGTTTTTCTAAAATTTCCATCGATTTCCCAAGCCAAATTTTGTGCTAATTATATAATTTTTTGCTTACAAAACGGATAAGCGGACTAAATTTAGAGCCGAATTTCGTTAATTTAAAATAGCGTAGTAAAATGGGCGCCAAATTTTAAATAAGGAAAGCAAAATGTGTGGAATCGTGGGCTACATAGGAAACGCCGAAAAGAAAAAAATCATAATAAACGGACTGAAAGAACTCGAATATCGAGGATACGACAGCGCGGGCCTTGCCGTTATGGACGAGAGCGCCAATATCAAATATTTCAAAGCGGTCGGCAAGCTAAATAATCTCGAAGAAAAGATGAAAGATTTCACTTCGCAAGGCTTTGGCGTTGCGATCGGGCATACTCGCTGGGCGACGCACGGAAAGCCTACCGAGCTTAACGCGCATCCGCATTTTGGGGATTTTAGCTTCGTCGTGCATAACGGTATCATCGAAAACTACATCGAGCTAAAAGATGAGCTCGAAGCGGATGGCGTGAAATTTTTAAGCCAGACCGATACCGAAGTAATCGTGCATCTTTTTGAAAAAAATTTCAAGGCTAGTAACGACGCATTTAAGGCATATGAAGCTACAATTAAACGACTAAAAGGCGCATACGCTACGCTTTTAATCACCAAGGCAGCACCCGGCGAAATTTTCTTTGCTAAAAACGCAGCTCCGCTCATCGTCGCAAAAAACGATAAAAACGAAATTTTCTTTAGCTCCTCGGACGCTCCGCTCATCGGGCTTGCGAATACGGCTGCGTATCTGGACGATCAAATTTACGGCGTTGCCAAGCTTGGACAAATCGACGTTTTTAAAAACTCTAAACCGCATAATTGCGCCTTTAGTGAGCTTCCGAAAGATAAAGGCTATGCGCAAAAAGAGGGTTTTAGATTTTTTATGGAAAAAGAAATTTACGAGCAAGCGCAAGTCGTAACCGAAGCGATGATGGGACGCGTGATCAAGGGCGGCAAGATAAAATTTGACGAACTTGATGCGGCGATGTTTGAGGGTATCAACGAGGTCGTGCTATGCGCCTGCGGCACAAGCTATCACGCCGCACTCGTAAGTTCGTATCTTTTTGAGCGCATCGCTAAAATCCGCACGAAAGTGGAAGTCGCCAGCGAATTCCGCTATAAAGAACCCTTTTTAAACAAGAATTCCTTATTTATCGTGATCTCGCAAAGTGGCGAGACCGCTGACACCTTAGAGGCGCTGCATATCGCTAAAAAAGCCAGTCTTAGAACGCTTGCGATCTGCAACGTCGATAATAGCTCGATCGTGCGCATGGCGGGCAGCGTGATCCTCACCCGCGCAGGCATCGAAAAGGGTGTGGCATCTACGAAGGCCTTTGCGACACAGGTTATGGTGCTATGGATGTTCGTCGTGTATCTTGCAAATCTGCGCGAAGTCATCTCGGCGCGCATAAATTCCGCTGAAATTTCAGCGATGCTTCATATCCCGCAAATTTTAAAGATCAAAGACGGCTTGCAGGATAAAATTTACCGCATGAGTAAGCACTATCTGCACGGACACGGCTTTTTCTTTATCGGGCGCGATATTTTCTATCCGCTCGCTCTTGAGGGCGCGCTCAAGCTCAAAGAGATCTCCTATCTGCACGCGGAAGGCTATCCAAGCGGCGAGATGAAGCACGGACCGATCGCGCTTGCCGATTCTAATCTCTTTACGGTTGCGCTGATGCCAAAGCATTTGCTCTACGAAAAAACGAAAAGCAATGTCGAAGAGCTTGCCGCACGCGATGCGTATATCTTGGCGATCAGCCCCGAAGAGCCCGAGGTCGCGGATGATTTTATCAAAACGAGCGAGCAGAGTCACGCGATGAGCGAGTTTTTTGAGATGATGATAATTTTACAAATTCTAGCTCTTGAAATCTCCGTCAGACTTGGCAACGACGTAGATATGCCGCGGAATTTAGCCAAAAGTGTGACCGTAGAATAATCGTTTTTTAAGTTCATTTTGACTAATATTTCTCATTAAAAAATCGGGGAATGTTAGTATATGAGACTTATCGGATTTATTAGAGGTGAAAATGTCATAGTCGCCACGGGCGGGGTCGAGTATAGCTACGAAATGCTAGGCGAGCGCGATCCTAGCCTAACCGACGGCGATGAGGTAAGCTTCGACACGCTAGCATCCAGCGCGATAAATATAAAGCGCGTCGAGGGCTCTAAATCCAAAGACCGCGTAGCGCAAAAAGTAGCCCCACAGCCAAAAGAATCTGCAAAGCAAAACAATGAAATTTTTGGCGATAAGGATTTTACAGAAAATAATATATCCGAAGCACCTTCCTTTCAAAGCTCTACCGAAAATATCGCAAACGATATATCTGCCGTAAAAGAAACGAAGGTCGCAAAAAAATTTAATAAATTTAAATTTAACCGCAAAGCCAAGCCTACGAGTGCAAAAAAACCGAAATTCTTTGGATTTGAGTTCGTCCAAACGGACGATCTGCGCACTACGCAAAGTGTCGAGAGTAAAATTTATACTTCATCTATCCGCAAGGAAGGGCTTAAATCCATAATCCTGCCCATAGTGCCGATAGTCATTATTTTGATATTCCGCTCGCAAATCGCAAGCATATTTCTATCTTTTTCACAGATCCAAGACTACGTCAATCAAGACACGGTTTATATGGTAATGGATCTGCTGATTTTCCTTAGTTTTGCGCTATTTTATCTGCTGCCGCTTAACCGCGCGATGAACCTACTCTCCATAGCGACGCACGATCAATACCCAATGCGTCAAATGGCGAATTACAACGTCTTTATCATCCTGTGCGTCATCTCTACAATCCTGCAGGATAAGAGCCTAGGGCTGGATGAGTTAGAGCAGATTTTCATCTGCGGTGTGATCGGATTTGGGCTCATTTCGTTTTATTATAAGTTCAAGGCTTTTGCATTTATGTTTTTCAAAACCGCAGGCTCGATCCTATTTGCTCCTGCGCTGTTTGTGGAGCTCGCGGCGATTATTTTCATCGGCATCGGCGACCGCTATACTGGCGCGTCGATGAAATTTATGGAGCTTACGGGGCTATTTTTTGCGAGCACAGCGTGGAGATACATCATAATTTTTATCGTTATGTCGCCACTTTATTTCCTTGGATTTTGTATGCTAAGACGAATCAAAAAATAATTTTACAAAATTTTACTGCAAATCTCGCTATGATGAAATTTTACTACGATAGAATTCCACTCAAAATTTCATCGCAAAATTTAGCACGACAACAGAATTTAACGGGGATTTGAACTTTATCAAAGTAAAATTCTACCGCATTAAAATTTTATCGCAATAAAATTCCGCAATTGTAGGCGCAGATCGCACGCCCTAAAGCAATATATGTCTTTTATACGCGTTAATGCACGCTTACAAAAATACACCAATACTGCGAATTTCGATGCAATGTTCTCTTTTATTTGATAAAAGCCATAGTAATTTTACATCGCGTCTGTAAAATCCCACCGCTAAATTCCATCTTTAAATCTCGCGCGCTCAACGCATATCAAAGCAGAATTTTATCCACGCAATTCGGCGCGAAATTCAAAGCTAAATTTCACATCGCATTCTACGGCGAAATTCCAAGACATAACTCTATCATAATAAAATTTTGCCGAAATAAAATTCTAATTGATGCCAAAGCTTAAGTGCGAAATTTAAAACTACAAGCTCCACGCTACGCAGCTCTTAAAATTTCACTGCCCAAATTTTGTCACGTTTAAATTTAGCCGTCCGCGCGCCGTATAAAATTTCATCAGTCACCGCAGCTAAATTTAACTACCGCGCTAAATTCCGTGCCCTCGACTGCTGAAATTTAATCTCGCGCCCCGTTTCGTGCGGCGTAGAATTCCCGCCTAAACTCAGCAAACCGCCCGCACATTATCGCCTCTCTCATATCTGCGGCAAGGCGCAGGTAGAAGTGTAGATTGTGAATGCTAGCGAGGCGGTAAAAGCTAAGCTCGCGCGCGCGAAATAGATGATTTAGGTAGCCGCGGCTGAAGCGTTTGCACGTGTAGCAGTCGCAGTGCGGATCGATCGGATCGTGATCGCTGATAAAGCCCGCGTTTTTGATGCTGATCTTGCCGAAGCTTGTAAATAGTGTGCCGTTGCGGGCATTGCGCGTAGGCATCACGCAGTCGAACATATCCACGCCGCGAGCGACGTTTTCGACGAGATCTTCGGGCGTGCCGACCCCCATCAAATATCGCGGGCGCGCCGCATCGACGTATGGCATCATAGCCTCGACGGTTTCGTACATCAGCTCGTTTTTCTCGCCCACGCTGAGCCCTCCGATCGCAAGCCCGTCAAAGCTCATCTCGCACAGCGCTTCGGCGCAAAATTTGCGCGCCTGCGGGTCGGTGCCGCCCTGGATGATACCGAAGATGTTTTGATGCGTGTGCAGGCCGCGAGATTTCATGGTCTCGCGATAATCTATCGCCTCGCGAGCCCATTTTATCGTGCGCGCGACGCTTAGATCGATCCGCTTTTTAAGCCGCGATCTATCATCGCAGCTCAATGCGCCCGGCTCGCGCGGCAGCTCCACCAAATCGTCTAAAATCATCATAATATCGGAGTTTAGCTCATACTGCGTATCCAGCACCGAGCGCGGCGTGAAATAATGCATGCTGCCGTCGATGTGGCTTTTAAATTTTATGCCACCCTCGTCGTTTTTGGTGTTTGCGCGCAGGCTAAAAGCCTGAAAGCCGCCGCTGTCGGTCAGAAAGCTGCGAGGAAATTTCGTAAATCCGTGCAGCCCGCCGAACTCCGCCACTACCCGCGAGCCCGGGCGCAGATACATATGATAGGTGTTGGCAAGGATGATCTGCGCGCCTAAAAGCTGCTCTACGTCCGTCGCATCGAGCGCCTTGACCGCGCCCACGGTGCCGACCGGCATAAAAACGGGGGTGTGGATCGTGCTATGCGCCGTGCGGATCGTGCAGGCGCGCGCCGCGCCGTCCGCGGCGTCTATTTGAAAATCCATCTTGATCCTTTAAATTTAGCTTTTTTGGCTTTTTAGCCTCTTTACGCACATTCGGCGCAAAATTTTAAAAAGCGATTGTAGCGAAATTTAAATTTGCGGCAGGTAAAGGCTGGCAAATTTGAGGATATTATGAAGCGTTTGCGGATTAAAATTTAAGTAGCGGAGCCGCCGCAACTGCGAAACGTAGAATTTACAAGCGGAGCTATGACTGCAAAATTTAAAAATACAAATTCGATTAAATTTACGAGTGAGATTTATTGATAGTAAATTTAGCCGCAAACGGTGCAAATTTGACCGCTTACGGAATCTTATTAGGCGGCTGCGTCTAAAGAAATTTAGCGGCTTTAGAGTTTTCTATCCTTTCACTTTCAAAAGCCGCGACGCGCTATGCCGCTAGGCGCTTTTGCGCGCGCGAGGCTTTCTTTTTGCGGGAGCGCTTTTTACTGACGTACTTTTGCCGTCCGGAAGATTTTCCAAGGCTAAATTTGCTACGGATCTCTTTCTGCCCCTACTCTTTGCTTTTCTATTTTGCAAAAACTCGCTGTATGGCGAGCCGTAAAGGCTAGCGTGCCAAATCGCGCTTGCCAGCATCACTGCACCCGAAACTTTATGCAGCTGCGACATACGCGAGTTCATATTCAGCGCGGTTAGAGCCGTGATACCCATACTCAATCCCAGCGTCACTTTAGCCGCTTTGCGCTGAAAATTTAGATCCAAAATTTTATCTTCAATACTCAAATTTTACCCCTTTGATGGAATTCAGTAGTAGTCCTATCGTCGTGCCGTTATGCAGCAGCGCCGTAGCTACGGGACTTAGCGCGCCGAAAGTCGCCAAAAATAAAATGATCGAATTTATCCCTACGGTGGCGTTAAAATTTCGATTTACGAGCCGCAGCGTGTCGTTGGCCAGCGCCTTTACCTGCGCGACGCCCTCGATGTCGTTTTTCAAAAGCCCGATCTGCGCGGAAGCCTTGGCGATCTCGGCGCCGTTTAGCATGCTGATGCCGATGTCCGCCTTCATCAGGCTCGGCGCATCGTTTATGCCGTCGCCCACGAAGACTACCTTCCGCCCCTCGGCTTTGAGTTGCTCTAAGATTTCTGTCTTTTGCGTCGGCAGCAGCTCACCGTAATAGCGATCTACGCCGAGCTTTTTGGCTACGGCGCGGGCTTTTGATTTCACGTCGCCGCTTAGCATGACGATCTGTTTAGCGCCCAACTCGCGGAGCCTAGCGATGACGGCGCGGGCGTTTGCGCGCACTTCGTCTCTAAGTCCGATGAGCCCCAAAAGTCTGCCGTCAAATGCGATGTAAAGCAGCGCGAGCCCCTTTTGCATCGCAAGATCGATGGTCTGCTCATGCGCCGCGAACGAGATCATCTCGTCATCCTCCAGGAAGTGGCGCGAGCCGATGATGAGCTTTTTGCCCTCGATGCTGGTTTTGACGCCGTGGGCGACGACGAATTCCACCTCGTCGTGGTGTTTGTGTATAAAACCGTGCTTTTTAGCCGCATCCACGATCGCCTCGGCTACGGGGTGAAAGTAATGCTCCTCGGCGCTCGCGGTTAAATTTAAAATATCGTTTTTGCTAAAGCGCTCGTCAAATGATATGATCTCGGCGACCTCCAGGTTACCGTACGTAAGCGTGCCCGTCTTATCGAATACAAAGGTGTCGGCAGCCGCAAGCGACTCAAGAGCCTTGGCGCCTTTGATCAAAATCCCGTTCTTGCCTGCCTTTGAAATGCTCGACTTAAAAGCAACCGGCGTAGGCAGCTTAAGCGCGCACGAGTAGTCCGCTTGCAGCACCGAAGCTACGGTCATAAAATTTCGATTTATCAGATAGGAGACGCCCGCAAGCCCGAAGGTCACCGGCACGAGCTTGTCGGCCAGGTGTGTCGTATGCATGCCAATGCTGGAGCGCTCATTCAGCGACGCCGTAATGTAGTGCTTGATGCGCTGCGTGGAGGTGTTTTCGCCGACATTTTCCGCCCAGATACGGATCCTGCCCTCCTCTACGATCGTGCCGCTTAGCACGCTATCGCCGCGAGATTTTTTCACAGCGACCGATTCACCCGTCATATTGGCTTGATTTATCATCGCTTCGCCGCTTACGACGTGCCCGTCCACAGCTATGACGTCGCCTGCGCCCACGACCACGATGTCGCCTACTTTTAGCTTAGAAGTTGCGATTTTGACCTCAGTCTTTTTGCCGTTTTGATCTATCTCGACCCACGCCTCGGCGATGTCCGGGCGAGCGAGCTCGCGGATCAGATCGTCGCTTTTATAAACGGTGCTCTCCTCCATATATTCGCCAAGAGCAAGCATCGTATTGGTGCTGTTTGCAGCAAAGATATCTCCGCGCGCGAGCGAAATCCCAACAGCAGCAGCTTCCAAGCCCTTTGAAGTAAGCCCGTGACGGAAGCTTTCTTTAATACCCTCTTTTAAGATAGGCATGCACGCCACGATGCTAAATGCGCGCGCTAAAGGCGAAGTGCGAAAGATTAAATTTCCGCCCAACGCAAGAAGCGCTAAAATAAATTCGTTTTTGCTCGGTAAATTTTTATGGCTAGTGGGGATAATTGATTTTAGCTCGCTTAAATTTAAAGCCGCAAGCTGCTTTAGAATTCCTGCCCTATTCGCACCCGCGTCAAGCTTAAGGATCAAAGAGCCGATTTTAGCGTTAAATCTAGCTTCCGTTACGCCTTCAAGCCTCGCAGCAGCTTTTTGCAGCGCGCTCGTATCGAGCCCTTTAAAGCCCGCGACCTTTATGCGTAGTCTAGTTTTGGTCTCATGTAAAATTTTAAAATTTTGCATCGACTACTCTTGCATCTCTGCCTTGGCGTCTTCGAATCGCTCCTTCATCTCTTCAACGCCCATCTGAAACATCTCGGTACCCTTTGCAATGAGCTTAAAAAGCTTTTTTTGCGCGTTTTCGTCAGTGAGAAAATAGGTCGCTGCGGCCCCCAGAACGATGCCTGTGATAAATGAGTTGCTACCAAATAAGCCGTTCGCGTTTTGCCTGCCACCCAAGGAATTAAAAATTCCACCGAAAGCGGAGCCCTGAGTAGAATTTACATCGCTTGAACTTTGAGTGGCAGAATCTTTATTGTCCGAATTATTGCTGGAAGCAGAGCTGTTAAAAGGTGCAGAATTTACCCGCTCATTTATCCATTTAGCCCAACCGCCAAGCTTATCATCGCCGGCAAAGCTACCCGTAGAGCCGCTAGCATATTTATTGCCACCAAAATCGTAATCGTCTAGAATTTCTTTCAAATCTTTTTTTGTGATATACGGATTACTCATCGCCTACCTTAAGAATAAAATTTCTACCCGCAGCTCATTCAGGCATACCGGTCCCGCAATGAGCGCGCCTACGCATACTGCGACGCCTGCCGCTGCGCGTAGATACTCGCCTTGTACGAGCTTATTTGCACTGTAAATCGCGCCGCCGCCGATGATACCGCCGCTTAGCGCAATATCTAGCGCATCGCGAATCGCTTTAGATTTGCTTTTGCCTTCTTTTGCTTTAACAAGCTCTACGGCGCAACCGCCGATCGCCCCCGCTATAGCGCCGCTTAAAACGTGATCCAGCGGAGAACGCTGTGTCGTAAGTGATCTATTCATTTAGGCCTCTATTTTTCTGATTTATCGTCTGCGGACGTAAATTTAGCCGAAGAATTATCGTCCATTTTTACGATCTGCGGGATATTAAGTGGAGTAGTAGATGCTGCAGATGTCTCACCTGCCGGTGTTTCGCCAGTCTTAGCGCTCGCGGTGGATTTTTTAGTTCTTTTAAATCCAGGTTTTGGTCCCGGCTTTTTTCTGGTTTTTTTTGCAGTGCTATCGCTACTTGTCGCAGCTTTTTTACCGCCAGACTTTCTTTTACTTTTTACCGCCTCAGCGACATCGTCTAGACCTTCTTTGGCTTCCGCAAAAATTTCTTTTGATTTTTTGCTTAATTTTTCCGCTCCGCCTTTGACGCTATTTTTTAGCTCCTCGACGCTTTTGCTACTTACGATTTTATTCGCACCTTCTTTGATTTTATCTCGATTGTTATAAGCGTAAACCGCCGCGCAACCAAGCGCAAAACCTGCTAGAAATGGGATCGGCATTTCATTCTCCTTGTGTTAAGATTATAAAGCCATTTTATCAACTTTACATAGATTTTGATATTATAGCGACTTTTTTAGATTTTTGCAATCCTAATTTAATTTTTCTGCAAAATTCCTTTAATTAAATTGGAAAATGCACTATTTAAGATATTTTGCAAATCGTATTTTTGAAATATCCGCTCTAATCCCTGCGGATTTTTTAAAATTTCATTTAATAAATCAGCGAAATTCAAAGAATTTAAATCAGCCTCGTATTTAAAATTCAGTTTCTTTAAAATCGGCAAAATTTCATTATACGAAACCGCCTGCGCCTTATATAGCAGCTCTTTAAATTCCGCGTTATTGCACGAATTAATTAGATCGTCATAAAACATCATAGAGCTTTTTTCTATCAAAAGTGCCGAAGCCAAAAACTCATTCATACCTTTTGCAACCAGTGCCTCACTGCTATTTTCAGGAGGCGTAGCACCAAGCCCACAAGAATTTGCAAAATCTAGCATCCGCTCAAGTAATTCGGCTCGTAAAGATAGAATTTCTCCTAACTTTTTATCTTGAAATTTAACTGCACCCAGCGAATAAAACTGAAAAATTTGCGCCTCTTTTTCAAGCAAAAGAGCGATATCTGCAATTTGTGCCTCATTTAAATTCCGAGATTTATTAAAAATTTTGCGCGATTTTTTAGTACTACGTAATGCTTCTTCGCTCAAGAAATCGCCTCTATATTGGAATTTACAAGCGCTACTAGCTCAGGCGAACTGATGCCGCTTAAAAACTGCTCCCAAAGGTGCATCGGAAAAACGCTTTCGTCGTAATGAATCGTCAGCGAGCCGATTAGAGAGTTAAATTTATACTCTTTTATCCCGCGAATTGCAGCTATTTTAGCCTTCAGGTTCTCCTCGCTCACGCTATCTCGCAACTCCCTAATTTTGGGACTTACGCGGATACGAATACGACCTTTGCTGTGGCTGATTTTGCTAAAATATTTATGAAATTCCAAAATATCGTTGTGATTTATTTTCATATTTTTCCTTAAATTTGCATCCAAATAATATCATAAATCATTTAATTCCTGCTAAATTTTGCGAATTATTTGCGTTTAGGGCGAAATATTTTTATCTTATTTTCATCCGCTGTTATGTAATTTCCTTCCGTTAAATCAATACAATACGGCACGGCAGGAAATACCGGCAAAAGGCATTCTTTAATCGCTTTTGGATTGCCTGGTAAGTTTATAATCAGAGATTTTTTGCGGATCGCTGCTATCTGGCGAGATAAAATTGCCGTAGGCACGATCTTTTGGCTCTCTGCGCGCATTAATTCGCCAAAGCCTGGCATTAATTTCTCACTTACCGCTTCGGTCGCTTCAGGCGTTACATCGCGCGGAGCAGGACCCGTACCGCCCGTGGTTAGCACCAAATCACAACCTGCTTCATCGCAAAGATAAATCAGCTTATCTTTGATCAGCTCTAGCTCATCTGGAACTATTTCATAAAAATACTGCTTCTCGCAAGTTAGCCAATCATCCATCACGGCAATTATTTCTTTGCCTCCTAAATCCTCGTAAACGCCACCACTAGCGCGATCACTTATCGTTAAAACACCTATTTTTACCATTTTCCTCTCCTTTATTGGAATTTTAAAATTTAATCAAAATTTAGCGTGCCGTCTTGCGGCTTTTCTTCAGAGCTTTCGCTATCTTTTTCCAGCTTTTGCAAATTTTGCTCCTGCGCAGAAGCGCCCTCTTGCTCCACACCATCAGATTCGCAGATCTTTTGAACATCCTCGAAAGTTATGAACTCATAGACGAAAATTTGCTTTGAAATTTGATTTAGCTTATCCTGCATCGTACGGATTATCTCGCTTACCTCGTCGTAGCAATCTTGCAAAATTTTATTCACGCTCTGCGCGCTAGGAGTGAAACTATCGCCCATCGCGAGCTCAAAAACCATCTTTTGCGCCAGCGCGATAGCCTGCTTTACGTCACTAGCGGAATTTGAAAAAGCGTCGTTTTTATGGATCTGTAGCGCCGCCATGCCGCTTAAAAGCACTTTGATTTGATTTAAAATTTGCGTTTTGGATTCGATCTCGAAATCCTCGTTTAAAAATTTATCGTTTAAAAGCTCGATCTTTTCGAAATCAAACGAATACCAATACGCGCTAAGCGCCTTTGCGCCCTGATAGAACGCCTGGATCTCCTTTTCGTATTCAGTTAGAATTCTACTTTTTTGCACGCCGTAAAAGACCCTCATTCGCACGTTTTCAAAATCGCTAAGCTCGATCGTATCGCTGCCGCGCTTAAGAGCGTTGATCGCCGCTTCATTTACCAGCGTCGCTACTCCAGCGCCGCTAAAGCCCACGCACAGGCGGCTTACTTTGTTGATATTTGCGCTACACCTTTTGCCCTCGAGGTAAATTTTTAAAATTTCGATGCGGTCTTTGTAGTTCGGAAGCCCGATAAAAACGCGCCTATCAAAGCGCCCCGAGCGCAGAAGCGCGTCGTCGATCAAATTTATTTTGTTGGTTGCGCCGATTACCATCACGCCGCTGTTTTCCTCAAACCCGTCCATCTCGGTCAGCAGCTGATTTAGCGTCGCTTCTCGCTCGTCGTTGCGCCCGATACCGCGCTTGCCGCCGACCGCGTCGATCTCGTCGATAAAAATAATCGCGGGCGCACAGGATTTAGCCTTCGCAAACAGCTCGCGAACCCGCCTAGCGCCGACGCCTACAAAGACCTCGGCAAAGCTTGCGCCGCTTTGGTAAAAAAACGGCACGTCCGCCTCGCCGGCCACGGCTTTTGCGATAAGCGTTTTACCGACGCCGGGTTCGCCGATCATTAAAATTCCTTTCGGCAGCTTGATGCCGAAATTTCGGTATTTTGCGGGATTTTTTAAAAAATCTACGATCTCTATGAGTTCGTCCTTAACCTCGCTGATGCCCGCGACGTCGCTAAATCTCACGTCGCTAACGCTTGGCGAAAGATCGCCGAGATCGCCGCTTGCGCTAGCGCTCTGACGCGCGGCGCCGTCCATCTTGCGGCGTCTAGCCAAAACGGTTTCAAAATAATATACGAAGAGAAAAAATGCGAATGTAAAAATTACCAAAATCGCGCTAATACCGCTCGTGCCATCATCCTTTTCTTTGCTGATTAGAGCGTGATTTGATAGCTCCTTAAGATCTACGAGATCGACTAAAATTTTATAGCGTTTGCCGTCGTAGGTAAAATTTAAATTGCCGTCCTCGATATGCGCGCGCTTGATCTGATCTGCGCGGACTAGCTCGCTAAATTCGCGCTCGGTGATGTATCGCGAATCATCTTTAAAATAAACGATCGAGAGCAAAACGATAAGCAGCACTAAAAAAATCAAAATTATATTTAGCTTGCTTTTTTTGATTTTATGCAAAATTTCCATCAAATTTAACCTCATAATCTCTTATCTCCATCCATTTTTTCGACAAATCCTCATCGCTTTTGATCCAAATTTTATCATAAAATTGATCATATCCTTCATAAAACTCTCCGTTTTTCCGCTCGATCAGCACATTTAGCGGCACCTTGTGCGAGAGGCGAAATTTATAATTATTCAGCGCCGTTATGTTTTGCAGCATCTTCAGCCGCGCCTTCGCCGTTTTGCCGTCTATGCGGCCTTTTAGCGATGCCGAGGCGGTCCCTTGCCGCGGCGAAAAGATAAAAGCATGCAGATGCGTGAGCGGAAATTTTTTGAAATTTTCTACCGCTTCGAGCCAAATCTCTTCGCTTTCGCCCGGATGCGCGACGATAAAGTCTGTCCCCAGCGCAAACCCGCGCTCCGCAAGCTCGCAAAAAAGCTCCAAATCCCTTAGCGCGGAATTTCGGCGGCGCATTATGCTAAGCATCTTTTGCGAAGTGTGCTGAAGCGCGATATGCAGATGCCGCTCCAGCCAGGGCTCGGATAAAATTTCGCGAAAGCTCGCATCGATCTGCGAGGGCTCGATGCTGCCTAGGCGAATGCGTCGAATTCCGCGTATCGCGCCCAGTTTTTGAAGCAGCGCGCCCAGGCTCGTGCCCATGGCTTTGCCGTAGCTTCCGATATTGGTGCCCGTTAGCACGATCTCGCTAAAGCCGTTTGCGGCAAGGCTCGCCGCCTCTTTTAAGATCGCGTCTTCAGAGCTGCTGCGCGAGCGGCCGCGCACCGAGGGGATTATGCAGTAGCTGCAGTTAAAATCGCACCCTTCTTGAATTTTAATAAAGGCTTTGGTGTGATCCTCGTAGTCGCTTACTAAGCTTTTTTCGACGCTACTTAGATCGCCGATATCGTAAAATTTCGACTCCAAGCCCAAAAACTCGTCGATTTTTTCCTTTTGCGACATCCCGAACACGCCGAAGACCGCGCCGCTTTTATACAGCTCCTCGCCGCGCGAAACCGCGCCGCAGCCGGTTAGCAATATCTTTTTACCGAGGCGGTTCATCTTATTTACGTAGTTTCGCACGTCTGCGTCAGCGCCGTTCGTAACGGTGCAGGAGTTTATCACGACTACGTCCGCGCCCTGCTCGTCGTGCGTGATCTCGCCCGATTTGAGATTGCTTTTGATAAGCTGCGTGTCGTAGATATTTGTGCGGCATCCAAACGTTTTAAAATAAATTTTCAAATTTCGCTCCCCGATCCGCTTCCTGCGGCAAAGCCCGCACCCTGCGCCGCTGCGTTTAAATTTTGTGAGCCTTGCTGCTCGGAGCCGAGATCTTGCGCCGCAAAATTTCCGCCCGCAGCCGCATAATTTTTGCCGTTAAAAAGCGTATAAGCAGGATAGGCGATCTTGATGTCGGGCTCGCTTCTTAGGGCGTCTAAAATTTCAGCCGAGATGTTGCTGCGAAGCCCGAGCGTAGCGTAAGAGTTCGTCATATACCAAACCGAAATTTCAATGCCGTATGGCTCAAAAAAGCTAAAAATTCTAGGCTCGACGTTTGGATTTTTGATGCTGTATTGCGAACGAAGCTTGCCCATCTGCTTTTTGGCGATGTCGGTGTAGCCTTTGGAATACTTCCGTACGATGTTTTTTATGAGATACATCGCCTTTTTATGGTTGCTATCAAATGTTAAAAGTATGCTGATGCCGTCCCAGACGGTCTTAAGTCCGCTATGGGTGTAGTTTGAGATAAGATCGGTAAAAATATAATTATTCGGTATGAAAATTACCCTGCCTGCGCGTTTATTTTCTCTCCACGTAGTCATAGTGACGTCCTCAAAAATCGTCATCCTAAGCACTGAAATATCGATGATATCGCCTACGTAGGTCTCGCCGTTTTTATGCACCCTTATGCGATCGCCCACGCGAAAGCTGCCACCAAGCACAATCGTAAGCCAGCCTAAGGAGCTCATAAACATATCTTTCATCGCAATCGCAAGACCTGCCGAGGCAAAGCCTAAAACCGTCACGAAATGCGTCATATTCTCGATGTAAGAAAAGAGCAGTATCAGCGCGATCAGCGTGAAATTTAAAACATTGATAGCTTTATTTACGATATAAAAATTCTCGTCGTTTTTGATATATTTTTTCGCCACTACCTTGCATAAAAACGACAGTGCAATGACTACGAGTATCCATACAGCAATATTTCCCGCGCGCTTGATTTGAGCTTTTATATCTGCGGTCTGCACGGCAATTTGGGAGTTGATCTTTTTTTCGTAAACGTCATACGTAGTCTGCGCGATCTCATATGCGGAGCTAAACTCGCTAAGCTCGTAATCTAAGCTTTTAAGCTCCGCCGCAGCGCTTGCGTCCGTATCAATCTGCATCAAGCGCTCATATAGCGCCCTTTTTGCTTCAAGTTTATCGATTAAAGCTTTAATATTTTCGATGGCGTTTTTCTGCTCCATCTTTTGAGCTTGCAAATTTCTAATCGTAGAAAAACCTGAAATTATCGAAAAAGGATTTGTAATGCGCGCAGGCTCGGGAGTTTCAGGCATCGCGATGATATCTAAAAACGGAGATTTTTCATACTCTTTTAGCAGTATGAGCTGCTCTTTTACGGCGCGAAGTCTTTTTTGAATCTCTGCGATCTTATCGGTGCCGGCGCTCTTTTTTAGCTCCGCTTCGAGCTGGCTGGATTGCTTTTGTAAATTTTGATAGCCGATGAAATTTGAAAAGCGCGAGACCCAGATATTATTTTTGATCTCATCGTCTATCGCTTTTATTTGAGCTTTTAGCGATGGAGCGAGCTCCGCGCTTTGCGTCTGATTTTTGTCGTTTTGAGGCGCGCCGGAGCCGATCTGCGCGCTCGGATTTGCAGCCGTAAAATTTCCCTCGCAAAAACCAAGGCTAAAAATCAAAAAAACGGCTAGGATTATTTTCATGCAAACTCTCTTAACGTGGCTATTACCGAGGCTTTGTCTATATCATCGGCAATACTAAATTTACCGATGCCATCTGGCAGGATAAATTTTATCTTGCCGTTTTCACTTTTTTTATCGAGAAAAAACAGCTCGTAAAATTCCGCCGCATCCTCTACGTGGAATTTTATCGGAAGCGCGAATTTTTGAAGCACTTTACGGATCTGCTCCTCCTGTTCGCCGCTTAGTTTACCGAGGCGACGCGCTAGCGCATTTGCCATCGACATTCCGATCGCCACAGCCTCGCCGTGCAAAAATTTTTTATAATCAGTAATTTTTTCGATAGCGTGAGCAAAGGTGTGTCCGTAGTTTAACACTGCACGCACGCCGCTTTCGCGCTCGTCGCGAGCTACGACGTCAGCTTTGATAGCCATGCAGCGCGCGATTATATGCGAAATTTCATCGGCGCTTTTTAGATCGTGCGTCTCGAAAAATTTAAACAGCTCGCCATCAAAGCATACAGCCATCTTTACCGCCTCTGCGACGCCTGCGGCAAACTCTCGCGCAGGAAGCGTCGATAAAAATTTACTCTCGCAATAAACCGCGCGCGGCTGATAAAAGGAGCCGATTAAATTTTTGCCGAAGCGATTATTCACGCCCGTCTTGCCGCCGACGCTTGCATCCACTTGCGCTAGCAATGTCGTAGGTATATTGATAAAATCGATACCGCGCTCATAAATGCTCGCGCAAAAGCCCGTTATATCGCTGATGACGCCGCCGCCAAGAGCAATGAGCGTGCTTTTGCGATCAAGCTTGGAGCTGAAAAGCTGCTCTAAGATTTGCTCCACGCTCGCGGTATTTTTATACTCCTCGCCGTCTGGGATCGTGATGATAAATTTTTGCTCGCAATCTAGCCGCTGCAGTAAGAAATCAAGCCACAGCCCCCCTACTTTGGGGTTTGTGATGATCGCTACCTTGCCTTTGAGTTTAATCTCTTGCAATTCGTCGATAAAAACGCTGTATTTTTTACCTAAATTAAGATCGATTTTCATACGCTACCTTTGATTTTTGGGTAATTGTAACATAAATTTCGATTACTTTTCATACCCGTAATCGCTCGGAACGAAAATTTGATGATTTTTGCCGAGTTTAAAATACATTTGATCCAAATCCTGATTAAAAATCGACGTGAGCTTGCGCGCCAAAATTCTATCATTAAATGGCACGAACTGCAGCAGATCTCGCTCGCTGCCTAACGCTAAAATCGGATTTTGTCGCTCGCAAGGAATCACGAATAAACTCTGCTTAAAAAGCTTCGATAAGCTCACGTAGCTTTGCGCAAACTCGCCCTTTTCGCTCTCGCCGAAAAGATACAAATACACATCTAGCCCTAGCTGCGAGCTGATGTCAAAGACGATACTTGATTCCTCGCGAAGCCGCTCGCCGGCACTTAGCACGACACTTTTACGCACATCTTTTAGCTCGCCCTCTCCAAGGCTTAGCACGGGGATTTCAAGCGCTTTAAGTGCTGCTTTTTTCGCCTCGAAAACTCCGCTTGAGCAAACTACCAAGCCTGCTTTATTTTCGCTCACGTCGCGCTTTAAATTTAATTCGCCCGAGTAATTGATGAGAATTTCAAATTTATCCCGCCCACACAGCGCTTTAAGCTGGCTAAAAGCGTCGTTTAGCAGAGGATTTAAAATTCTTAAATAAATTTTATGATTTCTAATATGCAAATCCAAAAACTCAAGCGCCCTAACCGTCCTAGCTATCTCGTCGCCGCTCATTTTTTTCATATCGATTAGCGCGAAAATATTTAGCCCAAACGGAGATGGAAATTGCCCGCTTTGCTTTTTTACTTCAGCAAACACCGCTCGCAGCGCGCTAGGCTCACCAACGACCAAGATCGTATCATTCGGATATATCCGCGAGCCGGGCGTCGTTACGATGTAATTATTGTGACGGTAGATCATCGGAATTTGATATTTGACATTAGAAAGCGTACTGATTTTTTTATACGCAAACGAGCTTCCTACGGGCACTTTTACCTCCATTATCTCTCCGCGCCCAAGCCCAATGTTATCAGCAAAAACGGGGCTATCGGGCAAAAAGCCGATGAAGCGCGAGGAATTTAGCGCGAGGGTATTTACGATTTTTACGTGAGCTTCATTTTTATTTTCGCGCAAAAGTCCCCAAAAATCGGCCACGTAAAGCTCTAAATCCGGAGCGAGCGTCTTTAAATTTTCAAGCGTTACTTTAGTGTCAAATTCATCCTCCATTATCACTATGCAGCGGTCAAATTCCTCTCCTGCCAGCACCACGCGTAGCCGCTCAATGCTAGTAGGATCAAAAATCTCGACTGAAAAATTTGACTCGTTTTCAAGCTCTGAGGGCACGGCATCCGTATTTTTAGCTATGACGCGATATGATCTGATGACATCTTTGATTTTACAAACTTTGGATAAAAAATGGCGTGCAAACTTTCCGCTTGCGATGATTAAAACTTGTTTCATTGCTCTCCGTTTCGTGGTTTTGCAAAGATTATAACCAAAAACGGCTAAATTTTAAACCGCGCGCGGATAAATTTTGCGGGCGAGCTTAGGCGCAGCGACTTAAAATTTTAAGATCGAAATTTTAAAATCAATGTTTAAAATTCCAAAATCCGAGGCTTAAATTTTAAAATATATTAAAACCAAGCCTCGTTAAATTTAGTCTTGCTGCTTAGAGCGATAAAATTTCATAAATTTAAAAGCGGCGCTATAACCATTCGCGCCGCTGAAGTAGAAATTTTAAGCCCGCTAAATTTTAAAATTTCACCTCCGCAGAGAGCATAAAGCTTCTGCTCTCACCCAGCGTTACGCCGTTTGCCGAGCCTAGCACGCTAGCGACGTTAAGTCCGCCCGCACCGTCAGCGCTAGCAGGATACATTCCAGCCCAGTATTTTTTGTTAAATACGTTATTTACGTTGAAGCGCAGCGTCGTCTTATCGCCCAAAAGGTGCTCGCTCGTATATCTCATGCCAAGATCAGTAACGAAAAAGCTAGGAGTGCTCTGGGTATTTAGATCGTCCAGATACATCTTGCCGGTGTAGTGGAAATTCGTACTGATCGCAAGTTTATTGGTGCCGGGGATCACGTAATCAAGCATTAAATTTGCGTTTAGTTTAGGAATGCCGTTTACGACCTTGCGGTTAGCGCCCGCGATGCTTACGTTATGCATCTTTGGATCGATGTAGGTAAAGCCTCCGAGTACGCTTAAATTTTGCGTAATTCGTCCGCCGCTCATAAACTCAAATCCGCGGTTGCGCTGCTCACCGTTTATGCCGTAGCGTCCGGTAGAGCTATTTAAGTAGGCGATCGGACGACGTATATCGAAATACGCTACGCTAAAATCGATCATATCTGCTACGCGGATCTTAGCGCCGATCTCATGCTGCTTGGAGCGATACGGCGACGTAGAGGCAACCTCACCTGCGTGCGGGCTGCTCGTTGGATAAGTAAATGTAGAGCCCTGCTGCAAGCTATCTGCGTAGGTGTAGTAGATGCTGGCATCCTCTATCGGATGGAAGATCAAGCTGCCCGCCCAACTATAGCCCGAATCGCTATAGGCTTTTACAAGTCTTTGTTGGCGATCATCGTAAGATTCCTGTCTCATCCACGCCTTAGATGCGCTTAGCATCACGTCAAATTTATCGTTTATCGTGATATCATCTAGCGCCGAGACGTTATACATATCCAAAACAGCGTAGTGATACAGCCCGCTTCCGCGCCTAGCACCGGTGTAATTTAGAATTTTAGGATCATATATATTGCCTATGGTAGGCGAGGTGTAGTTGGTGCTCGCATTTTTATATCTATCCTGCGTCCAGTGATAGCCATTGGTCTGCACGCTGAAATCATGTTCGATATCGCCCGTATTAAACTGCGTGTTTGCCTTAAGATAGCCGCTCGGTAAATCAAATCTATACGCTGCTATAGCACCACCGCTGTGTTGAGTATAATAATCGCCCGGCTGCGTCCATTTCGCGTTTGGATTAGCTACACATATAGGAGGCTTTTTATTATTCGGTAAAGCAGCATAATTCGCGCAATCAAATCCTTCGGGAAGCAAATAGTTTACGACGCCGTGAGTGTCGCGATCGGCGCGCTGAAACTGAAAGCCGCCCTCTAAATACCATTTATCGGTAGGCGTAAATTTAAATTTCGCGCTTGCGGTAGTGGTTTTTAGATGCATGCCTCCGAAACTCTGACCAAGACCGCGTTCTGAGGAATCTACTGCTCTTGGAAGCGTAATTCCGTCCGTAATCTTGCCGTCTTTAACGCCTAAGGCAAACTGCCCCGCAAAACCCTTGGTATTGTGCTCATAGTAGCTCGCCGCGGTTTCAAACATTAGATCGCCCGTAGGATAAAATTCCATCGTGACGCTGGCTAGGCGGCGCTGAAGGTTGGAGCCTTTAGGCTGTCTGTCGCCGTTTGATCCGTAAAATACCGCGCGGTAGCCGAATTTTTCAAATTTATTCGATAGATCAAGCCCAAGACCTAGGTTGCTTCGCGACATATAATCGCCCCAAATTATGTATTGATCTTTTACGGGGCGCTTGCGCGTGTAGCTGAAAATCCCGACCGGGTTTTGCGCGCCGTAGAGCGAGCCCGCGACGCCGTTTTGCACTTGAAAGCTCTCAAACATCGCCATCGGAATCGCCGTCGTCGAAATCGTATAAAAGCCGTCCCAGAAGCTGTTGCCTACGACGCTGCCCTCAAAGCCGCGCGTCTGCGGGCGTCCGACCGTAGCGCCGCCGCGCATCTGAATCTGCGCGGACGGGAAGTATTTGACCGCTTCCTCGTAGCCGGTGACGCCTTGGTGATTTATGATTTCCTTGCTGATCGTGTTGATCTGATACGGAAGATCTAAAGCGCGCTTGCCAGCAAGCATGCCTTGCTGCACGTTTTTGCTCAAAAAGCCCTCGTCGATGCCGCTCTCGCTGATATTATCGCCGACGGAATTTACCTCGATTACGCCCATATTCTGCGATTTTTCAGGCGCAGAATTACCGCCACTTTGCACTGCAGCCAAACTGCTGCATAGCAGACACATACATGCCGCTAATGAAATTTTAAATTTCATCGTTTTCCTTCGTTCCATTATTTTCCCTTCGTTATGGATATATTTAATATTATTTTTTAGCATATTAGAAAAATTTTCCTAAATTTAGACTAAATTCGAGATATAAATTTATATATTTGTAGTCGCATTTTTGCAGTTTAAAATTTCATAGACGATATACTGAGATACAAAAGAAAAATTGCGCAAATTTATATGAAATTCTAAAATTTTAATGTAAAATCGCCCGTATGAAAAAACTAATACCGGCGCTTAAGCAAGCACAAAACCGACTTAAAAACTTCCACCGCCTCTACGATGCCGAGCTCATGCACCATGCATCAAGCCTTAGCTTTCACACGATTCTGGCGCTACTGCCGGTGCTGATGGTTTCGCTTAGCGTCTTTATGCAGCTACCAAGCTTTAAAGGCTACTACGACAAGATTATGGGCTTTATTTTTTCAAACTTCCTGCCTGCAAATCAAGCGAGCATGGCACACTATATCGAAGAATTTATGGCTAACGGCCTAAGCCTTGGCGTAACGGGCTTTTGCGCAGTATTAGTTACGTCGGTGCTGTTTTTCGGGGACTTTGAAGCGATTATCGCGCGCATTTCACATTCGCCCGAGCGGAGCTTTTTTAAGAGTCTAAGCACCTACTGGACGCTGATGACGCTCGCTCCTGTGGGGCTTGGAGCGTCGTTTTATATCAGCGGCGAGCTTCAGGAACTACTAAATAAAACCGAGCTTACGAGCTGGATAAATTTGCTTAAAATTCTACCCTACTTAATCGTTTGGGGGATTTTTGCGATCACTTATGCTACGGCGATCAACCGCGAGATCCGCGCAAAAGCAGTGCTTGCCTCATCGCTCGTAGCATCGATTTTATGGTGGCTTTCAAGACTGGTTTTTGCGCAATACGTCTTTTATAACAAAACCTATCTTAGCATCTATGGCTCGTTTTCGGTCGCGTTATTTTTCTTTCTGTGGATCTACATAAGCTGGATTTTCTACCTATACGGCGTGAAATTCTGCGTATTTTTGGACGCTAAATTTAAAAGAGGTGGCGAGCGACAAAGCGCTTGAAATTTTTTAATTTCATAACGAATTTTA
>NZ_CALHII010000127.1 GCF_938030815.1 uncultured Campylobacter sp. | reverse complement strand
ATTTTGGCGAAAGTGCTACGCACTAATCCCAGCTTGTCTAAGCATTTTTTTGAAACGAAAACGAAACTCGCTATGCTCACTTTCGCAGATAAAGATTAGAACAATTCTACAAAATATATTTGCTATGAAGGTTCTAGCGAAAGAAACACATAAATGTATTTAGTCGTTTTCATTCTAAAAAAATCACGACATTTTTAATTTAATTATGAAGGCTGCTTTAATAAAGAAATATTAATCAAAATAGCTTATACTAATATCTGATTAAACTATGTATAATAAATTAGGAAAAAGTATATATTGTCGCTATTGATTAAACCTGTTCGACAACTATATGTCTTTATTAATAAAACAAATATTCTAAAGCAAGAGGTCTTGACCTCTTGTGAAAATGAAAAAATTAAGTTAGCGAAAACATCGGTTGTGTACCATTTTTAGTTAGAAATTAGTATTAAAATGAATATTTTAAAAGAATTTAGTAATTCGAATACTTAAAAAGAGAGTACAATAATAAAAATAAAGTTTAAAATAAGAGGGGAAAATATAAAAGAGGAGAAAACTATGAGAAATACAAAATGGGCTGCAAAAATTATTCCTAATCCACGACAGGAGAGGGAATATATTGAAAGAGACAACAAGCAAAAAAATGATGAAAAAACAAAAAAATTGAAAAAAAGTAAGACTGAAAAACAGAATTTTGAAAATACGAATTTAAGTTCGGTAATTGATAATGATATTTTGAAAATACTTTATTCACGTGGGATAACGACAGATAAGGAAATAAGGGAATTTTTGAATCCAAAACTTGAAAATATCCAGAATCCTTATGGACTGCAGGATATGGAAAAGACAGTTTTGGAAATTGAAAAGGCGATAAAGGAACAGAAAAATATTTGGATATATGGGGATTATGATGTGGATGGGATTACTTCGACATCTATTTTGTATATGGCGTTAAAAGAGCTTGGGGCAGAAAATGTGAATTATTATATTCCAATTCGGGATGAAGGGTATGGATTGAATAATGAAGCATTGAAAAAAATAAAAGAATCTGGGGCAGATTTGGTAATTACTGTGGATTGTGGAATTACAGCGTTTCCTGAAGTGGAGTTTGCAAATTCTATAAATTTGCCGATAATTATTACTGATCACCATAATTTAAATGGGGACAAAGTTCCAGATGCTATCACGGTTGTGAACCCGAAACGTCCTGAAAATGAATTTTCCTTTGAATTTCTAGCGGGAGTAGGGACTATTTTTATGGTAATTCTTTGTCTTTATGAAAGAATTGGGAAAAAGGCAAAAGCATATAAATATCTCGATTTGGTGGCAATTGGTACAGTTGCGGATATTGTGCCGCTGGTGGAAGAAAACAGGATTTTGACTAAGTTTGGGCTGGAGCAGCTTAGCCGTTCTAAAAATAAGGGGCTTAGATTTTTGCTGTATAAATTGTTTAGTACGCAAAATTCAGATTTTAATGAGAAAACTGAATATAATTCGTATGATGTGGGCTTTATCATAGCACCTGTCTTTAATGCGGCTGGAAGGCTTAAAGATGCAAAAATGGTAGTAAAATTACTAATTTCGGATAACGATAGAGAAATTGAGATAATTGTAAAGGAATTGATTAATAAGAATTTTGAGCGTAAAGAATTGCAAAATGAAATAGTGGAAAAAGTGGAAAAACACATTGAAGAAAGCGATTTGAAGGAAGATTATGTGATTGTGGACTATTCGCCTGAATATCATCACGGTGTAATTGGTATAGCGGCTTCCAAAATTGTAGATAAATATTACAAGCCTGCGATTATCATTGAAGTGAAGGAAGATGAAGGAATAGCAGTTGGATCGTGCCGAAGCATTGGGAATTTTAATATTTTAGAGGCGTTGCAGTCAATGCCTGAACTTTTTGTAAAGTTTGGAGGACATTCTGGAGCAGCTGGATTTACGATTGGAATAAAAAATTTGGAATTATTTAGGAAAAAAATAAATAAATTTGCAAAAACAAAACTGAAAGAAGAGGATTTTGTAAAAATAATAGAAATTGATAAGCAAATCCCAATTCAAAAGGTTTCCTACGAATTTTTCCAAATAATAGAACTTTTAAAGCCGTTTGGCTTTGGAAATCCAATGCCGACTTTCAGGACAAATAACGTACTTTTTGAAAATATAAAGTTCATTGGAGAAAATAAAAATCATATAATGTTTGACATAAAGCAAAAGGGATTTTTTAATAAAAATGCTGTCTGGTTTAATTCTGGCGAGTATTTTAAAGAACTGAACGAGAATTTGTTTTACGACATTGTTTATAAATTAAAGACAGAAATGTTTCAAGATAGATATTATACGAAAGTGTATGTTGAGGATGTGAAAGTGTCACAGTTGAAGGACGATACTTTATCTTATTATCATTCGCTTTTTAACACATCTTTCCCGATGAAGTCGGTATTTTATACAAATATTGAGCTGGAAACGGAAAAGAAAATTACAATGAAAATGGAATTTGATCAGGTTTCGCTTTTTCAAGGAAGAAAGTTCATTGGACGGCTTGATTACAGTGTTTCCAACTTGTTAATACTTTTAAATCAGTATTATAACTGGAATTTTACTGTGAAAATGGAGGATGTGAAGCAGACTTCAAATCATAATATTGTAAATATACTGATAAAAAGAGATTATAATTTTAAATGTTATGATCACACGCAAATTGGAATTTTTAAAAAGATAAAAGAATTTTTGATTGGGAAAATGGAATATAATTCACAGACTAAAGAATTGCTGGCACAGTTTTTTAAGCAAAATAAAAACTTGATTATAAAAAATATTTTTGATGAAAATGAAAAATATAAATACAAAATGTCAAATTTTGAAAATTTTTTACTAACAGTTGGAATTTATTATAAAAAAATGACTGATAAAAAAAGTCAGATTGTAATAAGTTCAGATAAAAAGCCAGCTTTTAACAATTTTATAAAATCATATTTTGATATAAATGAAGAATATTCTGAAAATGACTATCCGTTTACATTATTTTATAATTACAAAGATATAGAACGATTGGAAAATATTATAAAAACAGATTTTTCAATGCAAAACGAAATTAGTTATGAAATTGAGGAAAATAGCCAAAATCTTGAAGTTAATGAAGAACAAAAACAGCTGGAGTATAAAAAAGTTGAAAAAATAGAATTTAAAAATAATGAAAATGTGGAAAACTCTGAGAATATTGTGGAAAAACAGCAGGAAAATATTGAAAAGTTAAGTGAAGATGGAAAACAGGAAGTGGAGAAAAGATTTTGCGTAATAATAAATTCTAAAGATTTTATGGTAAAAACAGATGATTTGGACAGAAATAATATTGAAGAGATAGATACGAAAATTGAAGTGCCAGAAAATATAATATTTTTAGAAAATTCAACGAAGAAGGAGAGAAAAAATGCAAAAAATATTTTTGTAGAATATTTACCGATTGAAGAAAAAATTAAATTGAAAAAGTTGTTTACTGATGGAGAAAAGATTTATTCTGATTATTCGGTTAATGAGATTTTGTAAAAGTAAATAATGATACAGATATTTGATTAGCAAAAAATCTTGATTTGCTTTAAAAAATTATAAAAAAAGTGATGTGAGATAATATCTGTGTGATAAGAATATAAAAAATAGGAGAATATATGAAAAAATTAAAAAAGGCTATTTTGGTTTACAATCCAAAATCTGGAAATGCCAATATGATTTTAAGCAATTTTGATTTAATCACGACAAAACTGCTGGAAAAAGGGATTACATTGACACTTTATAGTATAAATAAGGATTATGACCTGTTTACAGAAATTTTAAAAAATGAAAAATATGATATTTTGATTTTATCAGGTGGAGATGGAACATTAAGCCGTTGTTTAAGCGAACTTTATTCTAAAAATATTGAATTTCCAGAAGTTGCAATATTTCCGACAGGAACATCAAACGACTTTGCGAAAGCATTGAAAATCGAAGAAAACATTGAGAACTGGATAGAAAAAATTACAGATAAAACTGCCAAAAACATTGATTTTGGGTTAATCAATGGAAAAACTGTGTTCTTGTCATCGTATGCTGGCGGACTATTTACCAAAATTTCCTACAATACAGACAAAACGTTGAAAAAAACATTTGGAAAAATTGCCTATTACATAAATGGACTTGGAGAACTTACAAATATAAAGACTTTTGACTTGGATATTGTGTTGGATGGAAATGAGAAAGTGAAGGAAAAGGCTATTTTATATGCAATTCTGAATGGGAAAAGTGTTGGAGGATTTGAAAATGTAATTGATGAAGCCAGTATGAATGACGGATTTATGGATATTCTAATCGTAAAAAACATTGACAACCCGCTGGATATTCCAAAAATCCTAATAGACTTAATGAACAGCAACCTAACAAACAACGATTACATCCGAACTTTACAAGCCAAAAAATGCAAAATAAAAAAAGTTACTGAAGAAATTGACGTAAGCATTGATGGAGAAGAAGGAGAAAATATAGATGTAACAATTGAGTTTATAAGTGGGAAATTAAAAGTTTTTTGTTAAGAATTTATAATAACGGATAGATAAAGATTAAAAAGACTAAAATAGAAACAGGGATTTTCCATAAAAAATGGGAAAGAAAATTTAAAGATAGGGTGGTATACTAATGAAAAAATACATGATATTATTTTTGTTTTTATTTTTTAATTGTTTAAATTATTCAAACACTTTTGAAACTGATAAAAAATTTAAAAATTCTATTATCAATAATACGTTTTCTGAGCACATAGAAGGTTTTAGGGGAAGGATTGATGGAAATGGGAATAATTATAAAAATATTAATTCTATTAAGGTATATGAGGTTGTAGGAGACGCATATTATAATTCTGATTTTTTTTGTACCAACACTCCTCTAATAAAAGCTACTTCTATAGAGGAAAACTACTATTCAATTTTCATAAGAGAAATTAAAAACATGATAAATTTAAATTCAATAACTAATCATTCAGAAGAAGTTAAAAAAAAAATAGAAATGATAAATAAGAAAATAAAGCTACATATTGATTTTATAAGAGATTATTTGTTAATGAGATTTTATAATCCATGAGAAAAAGTATCATGCCATTATAGTTCAAATTTTATTATTTATTCAACAAATGAATTTAGTTTTCTACTTAATTTAGATAATATAAAAAATTATGAAATAGAGTTAAAAAAGAAATATGATTTGGAAAAAGAATTAAATATTTTAAATCAACTTGTTGAATATTTATATAAAGATAATAACTACGATAAGATAAAAGTAGGAATGAGAAATGTTGATGAATTTATACATTATGATAGATATAAAAATGCTCAAAGGAAAGTGGATTATAAAAATTTAGATCTAAGTGATATAAATGATATAGTTAGAATTTATAGGTATGATGAAACAGACATATATGAGTATTCAATATATTTAGATTTATTAGAATTATCTTACCTAATAAAAAACAGAGAGTAAAAGAAGAGAACCCATACTTTCTAAACTAATTTTTAAAATGCCTTAAATTCTGAAAACAATTGTAAATAAAAGAAAGTGATTTGAATAAAATTAACGAACTTATTGAATATCTATATGTTTATCAAAATATACCCTTTGAAAAATTAGATGATAAAAAATATAAGAAAATGCAATTAAGAGAAGATGATTACAATGTTTATCATATGTATATTATCCAAACTGAAAATAGAAATGAATTAACAAAAAAATTAGATGAAGCAGGAATAGCTTATGGAATTTATTATCCTATACCTTTACATCTACAAAAAGTGTATAGAAATTTAGGATACAAAGAGGGGACTTTATCTAATGCAGAGTACTTATCTAAGAGAACAATTGCAATACCAGTTGATCCTGAGTTGACTGAAGAAGAAAAAGAATATATTGTAAACTTCTTAAATAATTTAGAGTTATAGGAGATAAAATGAAGTTATCAGAATTAAATTTTGGTATAGTAGAAAAAGATGGAGAATTTAATTGGTTAGGTCTTACAGCTGAAAATTATGAAGGAAAGAAAGTTTTAACTTTTCTTAATGATGAAAAGTACTATAAAGAAATTGAAAATAATCAAAATTTAGTGTTAATGAAAATTAGCCGAGATTTTGAGAAAATAAAAAAAGCGATAATTGAAACTGGGAATAAAGAAAATGCTGTAATCGTTTCAGATTGCGGAAAAGAGAATGAAGTTTTTTATTGGGATATTGAGAGTGTAGAGGAGGTTCCTTATTTTTCGACGATGATATTGAAGAAGGGAGGAGTTAAGGAGTGGAAGAGATTTCTAAAAACACTTTAAGGAAAATAAAAATAGCAAAGTTTATAATTCTTCAAATTTTATTTTTTGTATTTTATTTTTTGGCAGGAAAATATGACTGGGATTATGGTTTTGATTTGCCATTTCGATTATTTTTTGGAGGAATGTTTTCAATAATAACGGGAATAATTTTTGGCGTAATGTTTTATTTCATGGGGAAAAAATCGGAATATGAAAATGATAAAATTTTGAAATTGCCAATATTTTTTATAATTTTATCAGTAGTATTGTTATTTAGAATAGATATTATTGGAGTTATAAAATTATGTTTTTTCAACGGATTATTCATTTTAGGAATATTTAGAAGTAAAATAAAGATCAGAAGTTATTTGTCTAAAGTTTCTAAAATTATATTGTGGTTTGTTACAATGTATTTTTTGATTCCTAGTTTTGCAATTTGTTTTGGAAGTTTTTGGGGTGAAAATCAAATTAATGTTTTAATACCATTAATTACTGCAAATATTTATTTTGGGTTTGTTATAAAAAGATATTTTAACGTTGAAGAAATAAAAATTATAAGAAAATTGACAATACTAGGTTGTTTGATAATTGCATTTATATTTATTTTTATTGGTTTCAACTGGTATAAAGAAGATTATTATGTAATAATTTATACTTTTCCTTATAAAGTTTTGATGTATTTCAAAGAAACTGAGGGTGGAATTATTGAAAAAATTGGAATTGTAAAAACATTGAAATCGAGATATTTTTTGTATGCACTGATTGTTAATGCAGGATTTTATTTAGGAACTTTGAAAATAAATAATAAAGATAAAAGGAGAAATTGTGTTGAAAACCAGATTGATGGGGATATTTAATAAGAAGTAGTTAAAATTTAAGAACTAAAAGAAAGAAGGAATTATTATGAAAAAAATATTATTTATTTTGTTACTTGGAGTAGCAATTCAAGGACTAGCAGAAACAATTGTAAAAGGAACTTATGATACGAAGAAAAAAAGATACATAGAATTAAGTCAAATTTTTGAAAAGGAAATAAATTTGAGTTATGTATTGCCAAATGATAAAAAGAATATAGTAACGTATAAAACTGAAAATTATGATATTTTAGTGAGAAAAAGTGATCTATTGGAATTATACAATAAAAATAGGGATAAAAAAGAAAATAATATAAAAAATAATATTTCGGATAAGGATAAAAAATTGGATTATGTTCGTAATTATATTGCTGAATTGGTGGAAAACAATAAAGCAGTTATTTATGAAAGAAAAACAAAAAAAGAAATAAAAAATATTGTAAAAGTAAAATACAATAACGATATTTACTATGATGCGGGAAGAGGTTCAAATTACGATGGTTATAAATTTTATACAGATAAAAGTTTGTCGCAGGAAATCATGAAATTTGATATTATAACACAATTTGGGGTTGCACTTCACAGCAGTTTGGGGGATAATCCGTATAATAGGGAATTGACAGAAAAGGAAAAAGAATATAGAGAAAAAAATGGAAATCATTTTGAAGAATTAAAGGGATTATATGAGAAAGCCGTTCAAAATCCGAATGTTGAACAAAAAATTAGTTATTAGTTAAATATGTTTGATAAGTTATAAATTATTTTTAGAATTTAATATAAATAGGGGGTTAAAATGGGTAAAATTGAAAAAGGAATTGAGAGTAATATGGTTTATTTGCAAATCAAAGAATTGATGGAAAATGCGAGAAAACAGGTGTCTGTAAAGATTAATAATATTCTTGTGCAGACTTATTGGAAAATTGGGAAAATTATTATAGAAGATGAGCAGGGAAATAGTGAGAGAGCAGAATACGGGAAAAAACTTTTAAAAGAATTATCAAAAAAATTGACAAAAGAGTATGGAAAAGGCTTTTCAAAATCAAATTTATTTAATATGAGAAAATTTTATTTGAAATATCAAAAATTCCAGACAGTGTCTGGAAAACTGAGCTGGTCCCATTATTGTGAGATTTTGAGTATATCTGATGATAAAGAAAGAGCATTTTATGAAAGAGAATGGTATTCAGTCTGAATATGCACTAGGTCAGATTTTTGCTTCAAAATACACATTGTATATCCCTAATAAGTAAGTGCTTGAAAATGAGGTGGAAAAAGTTTTGAGGGAGTATGATAAGAAAATAAAATTAAAAAGAATAGAGAATGATAATTATGAATAAAAAAGAATTACCGAAGTGTTCTGTTGAAATAACACTTTCTTTAATTTCTAATAAATGGAAAATACTTATAATAAGAGATTTACTCGATGGAACAAAAAGATTTGGAGAGTTGAGAAAATCTATAAACGGAATTTCTAATAAAGTTTTGACATACAATTTAAGAGAAATGGAGGAGGACAATCTTCTTATAAGAAAGATTTATCCTGAAGTTCCTCCAAAAGTTGAATATTTTCTTACTGAAACAGGTTACAGTTTAAAGCCAATACTGGAAAGTATGGACAAATGGGGTGTAAATTACCGAGAAAAAACAAAATACGAATAACTGAAATTGTATCAAATTAATTATGGTTTTTCGATTTTAAAATTTTCATTGGTATAAGTTTTTAAATCAAAAGTCCTGATTTCTTCTACATCAATATAAAAAAGTTCAAAAATAGGATTGTCAGGAGTTTTAAAAAGTTCTTTTATTGCTGGATATTCATTTAAAACTCTTGTTTTAAGATCAATATCATCAGTAAAATGAATATTTCCATTTACGGATATAAATGATAAATAATCTTTTGAATGAGAGAGAAAAGAAACGTAAGGACATTTTTTTAACTGTTTATAAACGTTTTTATTATTTGTAGTTGCAAGATATACTTTGTTTTTCTCAGAAAACAGATACTGAAAAATTCTTGTTTTAGGTTTGCTATCATCGAGTGTAGCTAAAATCCCGTAAGAGTTTTCTTTTAATATTTTATTATAATCAATCATCTCAATTTCCTCCAGATATATTTTTTTGAGTTAGCTAACTATGTTAATTATAGCTTAAAACAGAAAAATTGTGAAGAAGGCACATTTTTATTACGAAGTAACAAAATGGTAACTTTAAAGCTAAATTCTGTATAATCGCCGAAATTTTACACGGAGAAATCATGCATTATCTACGAATTAACGGAGGCAAAAAACTAAGCGGTAGCGTCAAAATAAGTGGCGCAAAAAACGCCGCACTGCCGCTCATAGCCCTATCTATCCTTTCAAAAAAAGAAGTCGTAATTAAAAATTTACCAGCAGTTTCTGATATCCACACGCTAATTCAGCTACTTTCAAATTTAGGCGCAAAGTGCGAGTTTATTGACGCCAACACCGCCAAAATCGATCCGCGCGAGATAAACTCGACCAAGGCGATCTACGATATAGTGCGCAAAATGCGCGCTTCGATCTTGGTGCTGGGGCCGCTTTTGGCGCGATTTAGACACTGCGAGGTAAGCCTTCCAGGGGGTTGTGCAATCGGCGCAAGACCGATCGATCTACACCTTAGCGCGCTTGAAAAGATGGGCGCGGAGGTTAAGATCGAGCAGGGTTACGTCGTTTGTACCGCAAAAAAAGGGCTTAAGGGCGCGACTATAAATTTTGACAAAATTACCGTCACCGGCACCGAAAACATCGTAATGGCGGCGGCTTTAGCAAGCGGTACCACGCATATCATAAATGCGGCAAAAGAGCCCGAAGTAATCGCCGTTTGCAACGCATTAAAAAGCGCAGGCATCGACATAGAGGGCATCGGTACGAACGAGATCCTCATCAAAGGAAGCGGCGGTAAGCTTTTAGGATTGGATGAAATTTCGATCATTCCCGATCGCATCGAGGCGGGCACCTATCTGTGCGCGGGTGCGATCACGGGCTCCCGCATCACGATAACGCACGCCTGCGCAGCTCATCTTGGCGCCGTGCTTGCAAAATTTGAAGATATGGGCTTTAAATTTGAAATTTCAAACGGCGGCGACGAGATAGCGATCTTGCCCGCTTCAAAGATCAAACCAGTAGAGATTATAACGAGCGAATATCCGGGCTTTCCTACCGATATGCAGGCGCAGTTTATGGCGCTAGCATGCATCGCCTCGGGCGTCAGCACCATCGACGAGAGGCTTTTTGAAAACCGCTTCATGCACGTTAGCGAACTCTCAAGAATGGGGGCAGATATCCGTTTAAACGGACACATCGCGACTATCAGCGGCGGCAAGCTAAACGGCGCAGACGTGATGGCGACCGATCTGCGCGCCAGCTCAGCTCTCGTTTTAGCCGCCCTTGCGGCGCGCGGCGAGAGCAAAATACATAGAATTTACCACCTAGATCGTGGATATGAGAGACTGGAAGCTAAGCTTGGTGCGCTTGGTGCGGACATACAGAGACTGGAGGAATGAAGACTTCGGAATAAAAATCTTGCGCAAGCAAGCTCGCGGAATTCTACGAGTGATATGCTTTGAAATTTTAAGCAACGCTCGCATTAAAATAAGGCAAGTTTGAGCCCGTGAAATTTTGCGCACTCATTTGGATAAAATTTTGCTTTGCAAGCTTTGGCGCAACATAAAATTTAAGGTCACGCGAAGTATTAACTGTGCGAATTTTAAATGTAAAAAATGATAAAAAGGACTTAAAATGATAGGAGTAAATGAGGCTATAGATTTGGCTATGACTAAAATCACATCAAGCAGGCGGAGTGAAAAGGTGCCTCTTCCCAGCGCTCTAGACCGCATCCTTTATAGCGATATTTCTGCGATTAAAAACCTGCCCTGCTTCGATAATTCGGCACTTGACGGCTATGCCTACGCGGCGGAATTCAAAGACGAAGAGCTAGAGATCGTAGAGCCTACGATTTTTGCAGGAGATGAGAAATTCTACGAAATAAAGGCTACGCAAGCGCAAAAGATAATGACCGGCGCGCCAATGCCTGCAGGCGCAGACTCTGTCGCGAGGCTAGAGGATGTAGACGCGCAAGGTGGAACTCTAAAAATCCCTGCTTCCGTTCATGCCCACGACGGCTTTCGTAAAAAAGGCGAGGAGGTGCGCGTGGGCGAGCTTTTATTGCGCCGTGGCGAAATTTTAAACCCTGCTAAAATCATGCTTCTTGCCGCGCAAGGAATTTACGAAGCAAGCGTTTACGCGCGTCCTAAAATCGCTCTATTTTCGAGCGGCAACGAGCTAAAAGAGCCGTGGCAGAGCGCAAGTGAGCGCGAAATTTATAACGCCAACTCTAGTGGTATTGCTGCATTGCTGCAAAAATACGGCTTTGAAAATGAGTATTTAGGGATTTTAAAGGATGATTTTAGCGCGGTGTGCGAGGCGCTAGATACTGCTACGCGTAAATTTGACGTGCTAATTACCAGCGGTGGAGCAAGTGCTGGGGAGGCGGATTTTATGCAAAGCGCTATGAGTGAACTTGGATTTTTGCAGGTTTTCGATCACATTGATATCAAGCCCGGCCGCCCCAGCAAGTGCTTCGCAAAAGACGGCAAATTCGTCTTTGCAATGGCAGGTAATCCGATGGCTGCTTTCGTGCTTACGCGCGCAGTCATACTACCGATCCTATTTAAGCTTAGCGGCGCAGGTGGGGCTTTTAGCGCAGAAGCGGCGATCTATGCCAAGCTCGCAAGCGATCTGAAGCTAAAAAGCGGCAGAGTAAATTTAACCGTAGGCGCATACGAAGGCGGAGTTTTTACGCCTATGCCGTCGCCTTCTGGGCGCATCAGACCGCTGGCTGCGGCATCGCATTTTTTCTTGGCTGATCCCGAATGCGACAAAGTTCGCGCTGGAGAAATCGTAAAAATTTATGAAATTTAAGCGAGAAATTATTGACAAATGAAAATTTATAAGTTAAAATCACGCTTCATCTTTACCGCATGCGGGAATAGCTCAGTGGTAGAGCGCAACCTTGCCATGGTTGATGTCGCGAGTTCGACTCTCGTTTCCCGCTCCATTTCAACTTCAAATTTTAAAATTCTTTCCGTTTCGCTCGCTTTTAAAGCACAAAATTTCGATATGAAAGCTTTGAAATGAAAATTTTAGTTTGCGTAAGCGGCGCCAGTTTCTGCGAGATCGGGCTTGATCTGCTTAAATTTCTTGCCAGCTCGCCGCATGAAATTCACGCCGTGCTTACGCAGGGCGCGCGCCGCGTCCTGCGCGCCGAAAGCGGCATAGACGCGGACGAGGCTTTAAAATCCGCGGAATTTAGGAGCGTAAAATTTTATCCCAATACCGATCTGGGCGCGCCGCTCGCTTCAGGCTCATTCGGCATTGACGCCACAATCTTTGCGCCCTGCTCTATCGGCTCTTTGGCTAAAATTTACGGCGGACTTTGCGACAGCCTAAGCACTCGCGCCGCCGCAGTCGCGCTAAAAGAGCACAAGCGGCTGGTTCTTGGCGTGCGTGAGATGCCGCTTTCTGCGATCAGCCTGCGCCAGATGAGCGAGCTAGCCGCGCTCGGCGTCATCATCGCTCCGCCCGTGATCGCGGGCTACTGCGGCGTGCAAAATTTAAAAAATTTCATAATCGGCAAGTGGTGCGACGCGCTGGGCGTGCAAAACGAGCTATTTAAAAGGTGGCAATAATGCAAAACTCAAGAAAATGTATCTATCCGGGCACTTTCGATCCTATCACGAACGGCCATCTAGACGTCATCAAGCGCGCGCTAGGGCTTTTTGATGAAGTCATCGTCGCAGTCGCGCTCAACGAGAGCAAGAAGCCCTACTTCAGCCTAAAATCCAGACTAGAGATGGCGCGAGCCGCGACGCGCGGGCTTCGCGGCATAAGTGTGCAAAGCTTTGATAATCTGCTCGTGGATTTTGCTAAATCTTGCGGCGTGCGCTTCGTAATCCGCGGGCTTCGCGCGGTTAGCGACTTTGAGTACGAGCTGCAGATCGGCTATGCAAACGCCTCGCTATGGGAGGAATTTGAGAGCGTGTATTTGATGCCGACGCTCAAAAACGCCTTCATCTCAAGCTCGATCGTCCGCTCCGTTTTAAGCCACGGCGGTGATGTTTCGCACCTGGTGCCAAGCGAAATTTTAAAATTTTTTAAAAAAATGAGCTCTTAAGCGACTGAAATTTAGCTCGCAGGCGCAGCTAAATTTAAAATTTACAAACCACACGGGAGATAAAATGAACGAAGCAATGGATGAGATAGAAAGACTGCGAACGTTTTTAAAAAGCGTGAGAGATGAATACAAAGCCTTAAATAAAATAGCCGAAGCGCAGGTCGTAAGTAGGCGCTGGGCGTCGGGTAGTTATATCAATTTAGAGCCGTTTTATTTCGAATATAACCGCTTCTTTAAGGGCAAAATTTTAAAAGCTAAACCAAAAAAGATCGCAAACGCCTACGAATACGGCTTTGACGCGCAAGATCGCGTCGTTTTTGAAAGACAACATGACGACAAAAAATCTTCCTGGGATAATTTGTATTTTTGGGGGCGGGACGAAGTTTTAAAATATCACTTCGGCTGCTACAATAAAAAATGCTCAAAATGCTTCTATATAAAAAGATTTGTCTATGAGGGTGGCGTGCTAAAGTCCATCTACTCAGCCTTTGACAACAACGCCTATGGGATAGAAAATTTTACTTACGAAGGCGGCAAGCTCGCACAAAGACGGGAGTATGTAGAGCACCCTCGCGCAGGCAGAAGGAATGACGTAACAAACTATGAATTTGACGCAATGGGCGAGCTAAGCTTAATAACCGAAAATGGTTATGTGCGCTATCAAAAGCCCGATAAGAATATGAGCTACAAAAAGCTCTATGAGCTCGCCGCGCAGAGGCTGCTGCCAGCGATTAAAGAGACGATCAAAAAGCATGCGCCCGGCTGCAAGCTCTACTGCATAAATTTAGCTTGCGACAATAGGAGTTTGCCGCCAATCATCGGATTCGGCTCGCAAGAACAGCGCGCGCAGTGGCTTACACGAAAGGACGGTTGGCTTCTTTGGCTTGTTCCTGATTACGAGTTTCGAGCCGAGGTCGAAGTAGACTACGAAACGGCGAAAATTTTCGATCTTTTCAATCAGGAAACGCAACTAAACGATAAATATGCGCAGGCTAAAAAGCTCATTTGGGAGTGCGTGAAACAGCTTAAAGCAGATCTTGGCGAATTTGCGCTCGATATGACGGAGGATTTTACGATCACGGCTACCGATTGCGATCTTGGCGATCTGCAGAAAAATTTCATAGCGATAAATCCCGAGCCGATAAACGTATAGGGCAAAATTTAAAATTTCATCGTCGCGGTTTTATCATCGCGCGCAGCACTCGCCCGCCCGCGCCGCCCAGTAACACACCCTACTCCGAATGGTGCCGCCGCCCTGCTCCGCCCGAAGTGCCGCCCATTCCATCTAACGCCATCCGCTTCGCAAAGCACATATCCTACCATGTATATAATGGCGCCCTACCTCGCCCGACGTGCCATTCTATCCGCACGGCGCGCCGTCTTTATCGGCTGGCGCCCTACTCCGCTCGGTACATATCCGCAAGCGCAAATTTATTCGCTCGCTGTGTTATGCAACGCATCCGTCCGAGCGCTAAATTTAACCGCGAGCTGCGCCGCAAAGAGCAGGAGCCGAGCAAGCGCCCGATAAAATTTTATGCCAAAAGATAAAAAGAGGCTCGTACAAGCTCGCGCAAAAGCCCGATTTAGGGTCTAAATTTTACGCCAGGTTGTTAAAAAAGCCGCTATTTAGCTATAAGCTTGTAAAATAACACACAAATTTAAAGGCGAAAAATGTATGTAATATTCGAAGGTATCGACGGCGTGGGAAAAAGCACGCAGATAGCACGGCTGGCGGCGGCTTTTCCGCAGGCGATCGTGACCAAGGAGCCGGGCGGCACGAAGCTCGGCGAGGCGGTGCGAAGCCTCGTTTTGGGCGAGGATTTTAAGTGGCCGTGCGGCAGCGTAAATCTACGCGAAGCCTGCGGCGAAATCTCAAAGCGCGCCGAGCTGCTTTTGTTCCTCGCAGACCGCGCCGAGCACTACGAGCGCGTGATAAAGGGCGGCGCGGACAGGCTCGTGCTAAGCGATCGCGGCTTCATATCGGGGCTTGCCTATGCGCTGGCAAACGACAAAAACGCGGATCTTAGCGAGCTTATCGCGCTTAATAAATTTGCGCTTGGGGGTAAATTTGCAGATAAAATCGTGCTATTTTCGGCGGACGAACAGCTCGTCATGCGGCGGCTCAAAACGCGTGCTAGCAGCGATATAATCGAGGCTCGCGGGTTAAAATACCTAATGCGCGTGCAAGATCTTATGGCGCAGGCATGCAGGGCGTGCGGCGTTGAGACCCTAAAAATCGACGCCGCGCAGTCCGAAGAAGCGATCTGCGATCAGATAAAAAATTTCATACTTTCTTAAAATTTTAAGACGCGGAATTTTGCCGCGGGAAAGAATTTAAGAGCTCTGCCGTGAAATTTTAACTATAGAATTCCGCCCATAAAATTTCATCTCCTAATTTCGTCATAGAATTTTATAGGCGTGGTTCTAGGTAAAATTTCATGGGCGGAATTTTGTTTTATAATTCAGTCGTAAAATTTCGCCACGGAATTCTGTCTTAAAATTCCGCCGTAGTCCGAAAAGGCGCGAAATTTCATAAGCGAAATCCTGCGCGGAATTTTAATCCGCGGATTCGCAGGCGGAATTTTAATTCGCGGATTCGCAGGCGGAATTCCGCTTAAGCTCTTTAGATTGAAAGGATAGCGATGAAGACGTTAAAGTTCGTTTTACGTAAGGTTTTTAAATGTATAACAATAATACCTATAGCTTCTATAAAAACAATGCTTCTTTTGCCATTTTTAGATAATACATTGGCATTTAGAAAACAGAATAAGCCTATTGCTAAGAAAATAATGGTTAAGAATAGTAGAAAAATGTTTTTCTTTTTGCTGGTAAAGATTTCTATGGCTACCATTTTATTTCTCAATGGTTTTCTTGTTTAAATATTTTTCTTTTATATATTTGCTGACTTTGTGATAATAGAATGAAAGAATTAAAATACCTATCACAAAGGCAATAGCACCTATCACAGCTTCGATAGGATTTAAGCTTTTATGAAGATAATGGTCTAAGTTGAAATATGGAATAAAGTGATAGAGCGCAATACTATGAATGATGTAAATAGAAAGGGTGTTTTGCCCTATACGTTGTAAAAATTGGGCAGTAAGTACATTTCGTAAGATTACAAATACAGCAAATGTCCAAAGAGTGTCACCCATTCTCAAAAAAAGAAAGCCATTGCGTGCTAAACTTTCAAAGTGTCCCCACCCTGTAATGCTGTATAAGAAGTGAAATGTGTGATATTGGAAGTGAAAAATGGCTCCGATGCCAATAAGTAGCCGTGTATATACTGTATATAAGTGTTTGGTGTTTCTGTAATAGTAAAATAGCGATCCCATAAAGCCTCCTAAGGTCACAAAGCCTAACCAAGGAAAAATAGTAAAGAAAGTACCGTATTTTGGAGTGAAGTAATTGGCTACTACTTGAGGTAACCAAGAGTATTCATACTGGTTATAGGTCTCGTTGAAAGTGAAAAGTAGTAAAGTAATGCCGATGAGCATTGTAGGAAGGAAATGCCTCACGTGATTTCGAGCTAATAAGTAGAGTCCCACCATTATGATGAGAGCTAACCCTATACAATGCAAAATATCTACAAAATAGATGCTTTTCCGCAAAATACACGCCACTGCTATAAGCATTAATCCGCGTTTTGCTCCTTTCTTCACACGTGAGTTCTTGAGTCCTACACCACTGCGTTCGCCTTCTCGAATGAGCAAATAGGTAAAGATAAAGCCTGAAATGGTAAGGAATACAGGTGCGGTAATACCTGTGAAATAATGCCAAATATGATAGTAAGGGTTACTTTCGTCACAGTATGGTTCAGCAAGTAAAGCGGTAATAAAATGCCCTTGTAACATCATACAGATGGCATAAGCGCGTATTACATCGATAAATATCAGTCGTTGTTTCATTATATTTTTATAGTCTATTATCTAAGGTCTATTTTTTTCTTGTAGTGGCGGTGGTTTTTATTCCTACATATAACTAAGTATCTTAAAACGCATTTCTATTTTAGGTAACAGACAAAACCTAGTGCAAAGGTATAACAAATTTCCCATATACCCAAAATAAAAACATTGGCAAAGCACCTCGCTCTGCCAATGTTTTTATAATGTATTACTTATTGTCTTATTTGTTCAAATCTTCCAATACTTTCACAGCTTCATCTATATACACATCTTTTTCAAGACTTTCGTGCCAGCGATCACGACGCAATTTCAAGTCTTCACTGTTTTTTATTTTAGCCTCATCAGAAGCTACTGAAGTGAATTTCAAGTTAGATTTGTAATCGTTAATTGCTTTGAACTTTTTAGATTGCTCTTCGTTTTTCTCAATTACTTTTTTGTAAGCCTCGTAGTTGAGAGGAAAAATGTTGTCTTTCTGTTGTTGTTTTATCCATTGAGCATTTTCGTCAATCAGCTTTAAGTATTGATTTTCACTGATGCGTTTTTTGCTGTTTTCTATTGCCTTATCAAAGTTAGCATTGTTAGTCCAAGGAGTGTACTTAGCAGGCTCTATTTTATCCCAAGGCATAGCGTTGGGCATATCGCGTTCGCCTATGTCAATATATTTGTATTTATCAGGCACTACAATATCGCTTTCTACACCTTTTAGCTGAGTAGACCCTCCGTTGATACGATAGAACTTCTGAATAGTAATTTTTATAGCACCAAGGTCGCCGTAATTGTTTTGGCGCAAGAAACTATTAAGGTCTACAAAACTTTGTACGGTACCTTTACCAAAGGTTTGTTTACCACCTATGATGATAGCGCGTTTGTAGTCTTGCATAGCCGCCGCCAAAATCTCTGAGGCTGAAGCCGAAAGCTCATTGGTAAGGATTACCAGCGAACCGTCCCATTGTGTCTTAGGGTCGTTGTCAGAGAGTACATCACGACTTCCGCGCGACGATTTTACCTGTACGATAGGCCCCTTAGGAATAAATAAACCTCCTATATCCACTACTGTTTTTAAGGAGCCTCCCCCATTGGTACGTAAATCTACAATAAGCCCGTCTATATTTTCTTTTTTGAGTTTTTCTATTTCAAGAGCCACATCAGTTGCAGCATTGCGTTGGTTTACATCTTCAAAATCAATATAGAATTTAGGTAAGTTGATAAGTCCATAGCGTTTACCATTAGCAGTTATCACTGCCGATTTGGCATAAGTTTCTTCAATCTCTACCACATCGCGAATGATAGACACTACTTCTATTGTGCCGTCTACGCGTTTTACAGTAAGACGTACTTCAGTGCCCTTAGGCCCTTTAATAAGTTTTACCGCATCGTCTAAACGCATTCCTACTACATCTACGGGCTCACCGGCTCCTTGTGCTACTTTTAGGATTTGGTCGCCTACTTCAAGGAGTTTACCTTTCCATACTGGTCCTCCCAAAATCACATTGGTAATAGCAATTCCATCAGTCTTCTTTTGTAATTGTGCCCCTATACCTTCAAACTTACCCGACATATCTCGGTCGAAACCTTCTTTGATGTCTGGTGCCATATAGTTGGAGTGGGGGTCGAAAGTCTCAGTAATAGCGTTCACAAACATACTGAACCACTCTTCGCGAGTGATATCGTTGTACATACTGAACATATCAGCCAATGTTTTTTGAGTAGCTTCTATCGATTCTTTTTTGAGTACCTCATTGGTTTTAGGCTGATATTTAGCGTCCTTTTCTTTCTTGCTCGCTTCTTCCTTTTGTTTAGTGATATAAGTGGAAAGCGTAGTGAAAATAATCACTTGTTTCCAGCGGTTTTGTAACTCAGCTTTGTTCTTTACAAAAGGCAACTTCTCATAGTCGGTATTAATCGTTTCATTGGTATTCAGGTTGATTGGTTTAGCAAAGATAGCTTTGGTAATTGCTTCTGCTTCTTTCATACGTTGTTTGAGGCGTTCGTAAGAAAGGTTGAAGAATGCAATTTCTCCGTTTTTCAAATCGTCGTCCAAACGGTTTTCGTACTTTTTAAACTCGTTGATATCCGATTGTAGAAAATAACGCTTCTGCCCATCAATATTATTCAAATAACTGTCAAATACTTTCTTAGAGAAAGCATCGTCCATTTTTATCGGACTAAAATGCGCGTTTTCCAGTACGTGTTGTACAATGTCCAAAAGCACTCTATCCTTGTCTTTATCTGGATTGTCAAATTTCTTACTTGTAAAACTACAAGACGCAAATGAAATAAATAATAAAAATAATACTGCTGAAATATTTTTCATTCTAAAATTGTTTTTTAATAATTTAGCTAACTTTCAATTCTTAGCTCTTAGCTTTATCAAATTCTGTGCCTTTCTCTTGTTGGGCTGATAATTTTTACATTTTGGAAAACAATAGCCCCTCGTATAACCCCTGCAATAGTGTCGTGTAAGGCTTTGATGATTTGCATTTTTAGTTCATTTTTGTGATATACCAAGCTGATTTCGCGCGCAGGGTAAGGCTCAGCAAAATAGTGAATCCGTTTCTTTTCTTCCTCTTTCAGTTCCAAAGAGTGTAAATATGGTAACAAAGTCATTCCTAAGCCTTCGTTAGCCAAGCGTACCAAGGTTTCAAAACTACCACTTTTTAGTTGGAAGTGCTCTTTTGAGTCTATCACATCTTGGTTGCAGATATTCAGTACACTATCCTTAAAACAATGTCCGTCTTCAAGCATCAATATATCGTTGATATCCAAATCCTCAGAATAGATAGTCTTAGAGTTTTGCAAACGGTGATTTTGTGGAATATAAGCCACAAAAGGCTCATAGTATAACGGTCTTTCTACTATCGACGGATTGTGCAGAGGGGTTGCCAAAATCCCTGCATCATAACTCCCGTCCTCTATCTTTTTCAAGATGTTTTCAGTAGTTTGCTCCTCGATTTTTAGGCATACCTTAGGGTATTTATTGATGAAATTAGCGAGAAACATAGGTAGTAGAGTAGGGGAGACGGTAGGGATAATCCCCACGCGAAACTCACCTCCTATATACCCCTTTTGTTGCGCTACTATATCGTTCATTCTCCCCGCTTCATTTACAATTACTTGGGCTTGTTTAACGATTTGTTCTCCTATTTCAGTAACCTGTAAAGGCTTTTTGCTCCTGTCAAAAATAGTAACCCCCAATTCTTCCTCCAATTTCTGCACTTGCATACTCAAGGTAGGCTGGGTAACAAAACTGTGTTCAGCAGCGGTAGTAAAGTTCTTGTACTTCGCTACAGCCAACACATATTGGTATTGAGTAATGGTCATAATTTGCGTTTATTTCAAGTGTGGCAATACTTCTTTTCCTATTTCTTCAAGCACTTCACTTGCAGGACGAGAGCAGTATTTTAGTACGAGCATAATATGGTTAACCCCTATTTTTCCGAGTTCTAAGAACATATCCAATAAATAGTTACGTCCTAAACGAAACCCTAAGTCCATTTTCTGTGGTTCAAAATCAGGGTTATCTTTTAGGTCGATATACACAGGTTGAATATAAGGTTTAGGAGGTTCTCCTTCTTGTTTAAGAGCTTTGCGCCAGTCTTGTATTATCTTCTTAGTGAGAGCAAAATCTCTTGGGTAGTAAATCCACCCGTCCGAGTTTTTCGCAATCCATTCCAAATTCACTCCTCCTATGTGCCCTGTGGCATACATTGGTATATTTTTATTCAAAGGCTTAGGCACTACATCACCCATTTTTTCCATTAGGGTACCATACTCATTGTTGTAGGTGGGGAACTCTTTGCTCCACAAGTCGCGTAACATAGCCATATGCTCCAATACACGAGTACTCCGTGATTCATAAAGTTCATTAAAAGCAGGATATTCTACAGGTCGGTCACCAGAAGCAACTCCCATCATAAAACGCTTCGGAAATAGCACGTCAAGACTCGCCGAAGCCTTCGCTACGTGTAAAGGGTGACGCAGTGGTAGTATTACACTCGCAAAGCCAAACTTAATACTTTGCGTAAGAGTAGCAATGTGTGCCAAATATATCCACGGGTCAAACATTTGTCCTACTTCGTTAAAATCAGGAGTGTATAGAGGAATGTCACGCACCCACACAGCATTAAAGCCTAACATTTCAGCTCGCTGAATGAGTTGTACTTGGTTTTCCATTTTAGGAATAGCCCCTTCGTATGCTTCAATAGGTAGTAGTAAACCAATAGATAATTTGTGTGCGTCTATCATAATGATGAGTTTGTTTAGAACGGCAAAAATAAGAAAAAATAATGTATAAATTCACTAATATCGAAAATCTTTTTTACTCATATATAATATCTATTGATTTTCAGTAATATATATCCCTTTTTACAAATCTCTAATCACCCTTTCTTTATCCTTTCAAAACCAACTTTCCTACCCTTATTCTTTATTTGCTCGTGCGGTTTACTCCCTCTTTCCAAAACAAACTTTCCCAAAGTTTCAAAATTTGCCAAAGTTGAAATCTACTAATCACCCTCTTTTTATCTCTATCTTAGCTTTAATTATCTCTATCTTAGCTTTAACTTACCCCCACTTTTCCTTCGTTCTTTCTTCGTCATTCGTTCGTCGAGGCCGTAGGAGGGTTTCACTTCGATTTGCG
>NZ_CALHII010000126.1 GCF_938030815.1 uncultured Campylobacter sp. | reverse complement strand
CGTGCAGATAAAATTCACCTGCTTCGCTTAGCAGCTTGTCGCACCCGCAGGAGCTGTACCGACTACAGCGCAAGAAATCCCGAAAGCAAGCTCCAGACTTATCTCTACATAGCGCTTTTCTGTGCCGAACGCGCAAAAATACCGAGCGCGCGTTCTAAATTCTAAATTCCAAGCCCCAGCGTCTCTTTCACCACGCGGCAAAAATCCGCCAAAAACCACCCAAGCGCCTTATAGTAGCTGCTTTTGGCGTTTATCTGCACGTGCGTAGCAAGCGCGGAAAAGCTCGGAATGATAAATTGCGCCAGATATAGCGTCAAAATTTTATGCGATTTCGCGTCCGTGTTTTGCTTAAAAATCATGGCAAGCAGCGCTAGCATATTGGCTGCGTGAGCGCTTTTAAGCTCTGCAAAAGGTTTTTTGAAGCGGCATTTTTCATAAAACAGCTCCACTTCGCTTTCGCTTATGAGCTTGAAAAAGTCCATCTCAAACGCCCCTTTTAGTGCCTCAAAATCGCGCCCTAGCGCCGCGTAGTCCTCACTCTGCACCTTTTGCCAAAGCTCATGGCCGTTTTTGTTCTCGATATTTTTATTTACGATGATCCAGTTTTTGCCCAAGCTGCGCAACTTCTGCTCATCTATCACGCCTTTAAAATTCGTCGCAAAGATTATGCAGATCACCGAGTATAGCTCGCCTAATTTCATCTTTTTCCTTTAAATTTAATCAAATTTCGCTCGCTTTTTTTAGCTTTTCGATGCCGAATTTTTCCCAAATCCTGCTTAAAGATCGATCTAAGCTCTGCTGCTTTTTATCGATCTCGCCAAAGAGCAGCGAGCTGCCCGATTTGCCGCTAAAATTTGAAAGATTTAGCGCCATATGGATTATCTGCGCGCCTTTTTTCACGTCGCAGAGCCTAAACAGCTCAAGCGCGGTCTCGCTCAGCAAGCTTAAGCTAAACGCCCTATCCTGGCTGATCTGGTGCGAAAACTCCTCGCGCGATTTGTAGCGGATCTTTAGATCATACGTCGCGGGCTTTAGCCCCCTTGCAAGCACTTCGCCTGCCAAATGGCGCGCCAAAATTAAAATTTTACGCCGCAGCTCGTCCCGATCGGCGCACGGCGCGAAGCTGCGCCCAAAGCCGATGCTTTTGCGCTCGCGCTTTGAGACGACCTCGCCCTCATCCTCGCCGCTAAGGGCTGCGAAAATTTTCCTGCCGTTTGCGCCCATCTTTTCAAAAATTTCTCTGTGCCCTAGCGCGTCGCCGAAGCTTATGATGCCGTATTTGCCGAGCGTTTTTTGCGCCGCTTTACCGATGCCAAAAAATTTTGCTACCGGCACGGCGGATAGCTCGCGCGCGATCTGCGATTTTAAAATTTGACGTACGCCGAAGGGCTTGGCAAGACTCGTGGCGAGCTTTGCGATCAGTTTTGCTTCGCTAAGCCCGACGCTACACGGAAGACTAAAGCGGCGCATAATCTCGCTTTGCAAAAACGCGGCAAAGCTCAGCGCGTCCGCGTCGTAAGCCGTGCCGCGTAAATTTAGAAAAAACTCGTCGATGCTAAATTTTTCGATCTCGGGCGTAAAGCTTAGTAAAAACTCATAAATTTCGCGTGAAATTTTTCGGTATTCGCCATGTCTGGCGCGCACCAAAATCAGCTGCGGACAGAGTCCGAGCGCGATTTTAACGGGCTGCGCCGAGTGCACGCCGTAGGCTCTGGCTTCGTAGCTCGCGCTTAAAATCACGCTGCCAAGCTCGCTCTTTCCGCCGAAAATCTCCTCGTCGCCGCCTCCGACGACTGCGATCTTTTTGCCCGCAAGCGCGGGATCCGCAAGCCTCGCTACAGAGACGAAGAAGCTGTCCAAATCGATATGAGCTATCAAACTATGTCGATCCCGAATCCGCTAAGCCCCGCGTAGTCTTTCGGCCCGCTCTTGCTTAAAATTTTGATTTTTTTCACGCCCAGATGCGCTAAAATTTGCGCTCCGATGCCGAAGCTCTTAAAATCAGCGCGATTTTGCGCGGATTTTAGCATCAAAAGCACGCCGCCCTCTTTGCGCAAAACGTCCAGATCGCGCATGAAATCGTTAAATTTCGCATCGCTTAAAAATTCCAGATCGCTTGAAATTTTATGAAATTTCACGTTCGTCTGCGCGCCCTTTTCTGGCTCGCCGAAAATATAGGCGCGGTGCTCGTTGCCCTCGTGATCGCTCACGTCGTAAAATTTCGCCGCCTCACCGCACAGCAGAGCGCTTTTGGGCTCGCTAAATTTAACGAGAGTTTCGTGTTTTAGGCGATACTGCACGATCTGCGCGACCGAGATCATATTGATGCCGTGCTGCGCGCAGAATTTTTCCAGATCGTCCCTGCGCGCCATATCGCCGTCGTCTTTAACGATCTCGCAGATCACTGCGCTTTGCGAAAGCCCCGCCAAGCGGCATAGATCCGTTGAGCCCTCAGTGTGCCCCGTGCGAGCGAGCACGCCGCCGCTTTTGGCGATAAGCGGGAAGATATGCCCCGGGCGGACGAAATCATCTGCGCGAGCGCCCACGCGCGACATCAGCTCGATCGTCATATTGCGCTCATACGCGCTTACGCCCGTCTTGGC
>NZ_CALHII010000125.1 GCF_938030815.1 uncultured Campylobacter sp. | reverse complement strand
GCGTACGATGCCCGTCATCGCGAGCCGTGCCACGGACACCGCGCGTTTCGGCACGTACCCGGGCGGGCTAAATTTATAAAATTTGCGGCGCGCATCTTTAAACTTCTGCGTAAATTCAGATCGTCGCGACGAGCCGTAGAAATTCTACGCAGCATTTAAGCGCGTAATTTTAAAATTAAATTTAACCGCCGCAGATTGCAAATACAGCGCGAAATCCTTATCTATATTTAATTAAATTTTAGCTACCATTACGCAAAATTTGAGGAAAAATTATGAATTATGATACCCTGAAAAAGATCTTTTTTCGATTTGATCCAGAAACCGCCCACAAGATCGCAGAATTCGGACTTCGCGCACTTTATGCGACTCCGGGCGGGCTTGAGGCTTTGGCAAAATTTGGCGTTTATAAAGATGAAATTTTAACTCAAAATATATGGAATCTCAGCTTCGATAACCCCGTAGGTATCGCGGGCGGCTTCGACAAAAACGCCACGATGATCGCGCCGCTGGCTGCTCTTGGCTTCGGGCACATCGATTTTGGCACCTTCACGCCGCGCCCTCAAAGCGGCAACGAAAAGCCGCGACTTTTTCGCCTCGTAGCAGAGGAAAGTATTCAAAACGCGATGGGCTTTAACAACGAAGGCGCCGATATTATCGAGCGTCGCGTGCGAAAAATTTATCCTTTTAAAATCCCGATCGCCGCAAATATCGGCAAAAATAAGGCCACCTCGAACGAGGACGCGCTAAGCGATTACGAAGCCTTGGGCCGTAAATTTAACGGGCTATGCGATTTTTTCATCATCAACGTAAGCTCGCCGAACACTCCAAATCTGCGCGCTTTGCAAGAAAACAGCTTCATAAGCGAGCTGATCGGAGCGATGAAAAAAATCACAAACAGACCGCTCGTCTTAAAGCTGGCGCCCGATATGAGCGCGGATCAGGCGATCGCACTGTGCGAGTGCGCGGTGCAAAGCGGCGCAAGCGGCATCATCATAAACAACACCAGCGTCGATTATTCTCTAAGCCCCAACGCTAGGGACTTCGGCGGCATAAGCGGTAGGCTGATCACAGAAAAATCGCGAAAGCTTTTCGCACAGGTCGCTCACGAGCTCTTCGGCCGCACGGTCCTAATCAGCTGCGGCGGCATAGACAGCGCGCAGGAGGCCTATGAGCGCATCAAATCGGGCGCGAGCCTGGTTCAAATTTTTACCGCCTTTATCTTCAAAGGCCCGTTCGTCGCAAAATCGATCAACGAGGGGCTAGCGGAGCTTTTGCGCGCAGACGGCTTCAATAACATAAGCGAGGCGGTTGGGGTAAATTTAAAAGATCGCGCGGGCGAAGGATACGGCATCAGAGGCGATCAGGCCGAAAGTCGCGGCGACGGCGCGGATTTGCGCGCTTGCGAAGACAAAGAGGCGGATAAAATTTCAAGCACACCCGAAAGCAGAGATGTGGATGAAATTTCAAACGACGGCGAAAACAAAATTTTAAGTACTCAAATGGGTGAAATTTCCGCCGCTCAAACAGATGAAATTCCGGGCGCTCAAACAAACTCAATCTCCAAAGCGGATGAAAATTCCG
>NZ_CALHII010000124.1 GCF_938030815.1 uncultured Campylobacter sp. | reverse complement strand
ATTTTTGTAAATTTACTCGCGCATTCACGGCGCAAAATTCTGCATCTAATATTTTATAATCTCGGTCTACGCGTGGGTTTTGCGCGCGGCTAGCCCTAGCAGAACTGAGACCGCGCCTAGCTCTCTTTCAAAAGCTTAGTTAGCGCCGTGCCGCTTTCGTCGTGTTTGCGGATGTTTTTATAAATTTTACTAAAATAAGCTTCTAAAAATTCCTGATCGTCGATCTTATCTTCGCCCTTTTTCGGCGCGATTTTTCGGTACTCGCCGCCGCTTTGCAGCTCGAATGCGAGCTCATTGTCGCTTAGCTGAAGTTTTAAAATTTCTTTGAGCTTGTTTTGCAAATTTTCGTTGTAAATCGGGCTCATCAGCTCCAGCCTGCGCTCTAAATTTCGCGGCATCCAATCCGCGCTCGCGATGTATAGGCTGGGCTGCGCGTGCGCGAAGTAAAAAATTCTAGCGTGCTCCAGGTATTTGCCGACGATCGAGATCACGCGGATATTTTCGCTAACGCCCTTAAGCGCCGGGCGCAAGCAGCAGATGCCGCGCACGATGAGATCGATCTTTACGCCCGCGGCGCTTGCTTTATACAGCGCCTTGATCATATCGCCGTCGACAAGAGCGTTCATCTTAGCGATGATCCTGCCGGCAGAGCCTTTTTTCTCCTCGTTTTTTATCATCGCAAGGAGTCGCTCTTTGATCTGCATCGGCGACATAGAGAGGTTGTCAAGCTTGCGGTTTTTATTGTAGCCCGAGAGGATGTGGAAGAAATTCGTCGTGTCCTTATCAAAGCGGTCGCCGCAGGTAAAAAAGCTCACGTCGGTGTAAATTTTAGCGCTCGAGCCGTTGTAGTTGCCCGTGCCTAGGTGGATATAAAATTTTAGCTTGCCGTCCTCTTTTTTGATGATCTGAGTTACCTTGGCATGGACTTTAAAGCCCGTGATGCCGTAGATGACGTGCGCGCCGGCGTCTTCGAGCGCCTTCGCCCAGTGCAGGTTGTTTTCCTCATCAAATCTCGCCTTAAGCTCGACCATCACCGTTACCTGCTTGCCGTCGCTTGCGGCCTCGATCAGGCTCTGGACGATCGGGGAGTTTTTCTCCACGCGATATAGCGTCATACGGATCGAGATGACTTTCGGATCCTTGGCGGCTTCTTTGATGAGTTTTTGGACAGGATCGAAGCTTTCGTAAGGATGGATTAGCAGGATATCCTCCTTCTCCATCGCGCTCATAACGGAGGTGTTTTCGTTAAAGGGGGGCAGCGTCTTTGGCAGATACTGAGGATGGGCTAGAAAGGAAAAATCCTTATTGGAGGCGATCTCCCAAAGCCCGTCCAGCGTAAGTGGCACGGCGCATTCATATATATCTTTGTAAAAAATTTTAAGATGAGAATTTAGAAATTCTAAAAGCTCGGCATCGGCGTCCTTTTCGATCTGAAGCCGCACGAAAGCCCCCTTGCGGCGCAGTTTA
>NZ_CALHII010000123.1 GCF_938030815.1 uncultured Campylobacter sp. | reverse complement strand
TATTATTTTGTATTTTATTATTTATTAAGTTTAAGGCGATATAATCATTTTAAATTTTTACGCAAAGGAAAAGTTATGATCGTATCGATTTGTAACGAGAAAGGCGGCAGCGGAAAAAGCACGCTTGCCACGAATATAGTCATAAATCAAGGCATAGTAAAAGGCGAACCGCTTTTGCTATTAGATACCGACCCGCAAAAGTCGATTGCTACGTTTCTAAATATAAGAAACGAAGAAGGGCATCCGAAAGCATTTGATTTCGCCTACAAATACGGCGAAAATTTAAAAGAATTTTTGCAAAGCATAGATCGCAGCAAAGACATAGTCATAGACACCGGCGGCCGGGATAGCAGAGAAATGCGAATAGCCATCGCACTTAGCGATATCTTAATAATTCCGACCATTCCAAGCCAGTTTGACGTAAGCGTCCTAGATAAAATGGTCAATATCGTTAAAATGGCCAAAGAGCAAAACGAAAGGCTGCAAGCCTATATCGTGATCAACCGAGCCTCGACCAACCCGTTTTTATACAAGAAGATAGACAGCTTAAAAGCATTTATCGAGGAGCTCCAAGAAGATTATATAAGGCTGGCCAATACGATCATATTTGAGCGCGAGCGCTACAAAATAGCCACGCAGCTAGGCTACGGCGTAGTCGAGATGAACGACGGCAACAAGGCGGAGCAAGAAATCAAGAATTTATGCGAAGAGATATTTTTAAAAGGGTGAAAAATGAGCATCATATACGTATGCGATAGCTGCGGCGCACGTAGCGAGGATGACGTCAAAATTTATGAATTAGGAAAAGATGTCAAAGAATACACAGGCATAGATGAATACGATCACTTGTGTAGAGGGTGTTTTAATGAACTGAACGAGGAAAAAGACCTGCGCATAGGGGGCAACCAAATCAAAGTTAAAAAAGGGGATAAAAAATGATAGACAAGGAAACAATAATAGCCGGAAGAACAAGGACTCAAAAACCGGAACTCGAATTTAAAGCCAGCGGTCGCGTTATAGCGCCGCCCAAAAAAGTTTCCGATTGGGTCGGTTGTCTTGTAAGAAGCAAATTTGAGACGTCCACTCAGCTTGCCACTTTTAAGCCGGGTACGATTTTCATCATAAAAAGTAGCGGTTTGACAAAAGCGCTTGAAACATTGCCGTGCGAGCGCTGCGGCATTCGCGCCACCATGAGGATCGTAGAGAGCGCCGATGCCTTTATGAAGCAGTTTGAATTTTTAGATAAAGACGGCGACTGATAGTAGACGAGATAAGAAAACAAATATCGTAAGGCGATAAATTTATAATTTTTATCGCTTTTTTAGTATAAATTTAGGAAATTTATTATTTTTAGTTTT
>NZ_CALHII010000122.1 GCF_938030815.1 uncultured Campylobacter sp. | reverse complement strand
GCAGATAGGGGTATCTTTGCAGCGTCTGTTCGATTCGCCCCGCAAATTCCGTGGCGCCGGGCACGTCGTATTCGAAGCTGATCGCCGTTTGCTTTACGTAAGGCGCGTAAATTTCAAGCAGTGCCTCCGCATCTTGCGGCGTTGCGAGCCGCAGTTTTATCCGCATAAAATCTCCTTTAAATTTCGCCGTTTTGTATAATTTCGGTTTTAAGCTTATCTAAATTTACCGCTGCGACCGGCTTTTAAATTTAGCGGGAATTTTATCTCGCGCAAAACGGCTAAATTTCAGAGGCGTATTTTGAGCGCGTAAATTTTAAAATTTAACCCGCGCAAGCTTCTATTCGCCGAAAAGCCGCCAAAACTCGGGCGCAAATTTCGTCGGCGCGAATTCTATGATCTCATATTTTGCGACGCCGTTTTGAAAGAACGGATCTTGCGCGATGATCTCATCAAGCTCCGCGCGGTCTTTGGCGTTGATTAAGATGATGCCGCCGGTGCGAGGGACTTTGCGCCCCGAGCAGATAAATTTATTTGCCGCATAAAATCGGTCTAAAAACGCGTTGTGCTCGTTGATGAAGCGATCGATTTCGCTAATTTCTTTAACGTAGGTGAGGTTTGCAATAAACATTTTGATCCTTTGTGAGATTTGAAGCGCGATTTTAGCATAAAATTCCAACGGATAAAATTCCCACTGGAATTTTCGCGCGCTACGTTATAAAAAATATCGGCGAAATTCCGATTATCGCGCATGCAAGTGCCGCGTATTGAAGCTTAATCGCAGCAAGCGCGCAGATGTTTGCGAGCGCGAAAAGAAGCGGCGGAATTTGCGCCTGAAAGCTCGGTAGAGCAAAGTTTAAAAACGCAAGCAGCGGCGTATCGAGCGCGCCGCCGAGCCCGAATAGATGCAAAAAGATACTTAGCGGATAAAAGATCACAAACACGTATCCTAGCGGCATTACGCTAAGCTGCTGTAGCGAAGCGGTCGGGAAGAAAAAATAGACCGCCGCGTTCATGCTGAGCCAAACGTAGAGGTTGAAAAGTATGACGTTCTGCCAGAGCTTAAATTTAGGCGCGAAGTGGTGCAGGTAGAGGAAGATATACAGCACGCCGAGGCAGGAGAAATAAAATCCGATCGAAAAGGCCAGGTGTGGGAAAAACGCAAGCAGAAGCGCGATGGTGAGAAAGAGGTTCGTAAATTTAAGTACGTAGAAATTTCGCATCGCAAGGTAAAACCCCACGCAGCACATCGCAAGCGAGCGCAGAAAGCTCGGCGTAAAATCAAGCACGAAGAGATACCCGCTCATCAGCACGATCACAAAGACGCTAAGATCGCGCTTGGCGCTGCGATACGGAAAGTAGCGATCCTGAAAATAGCGGTAGATCGGCATTGCGAGCAGAAAGACCGTGCTAAAGATAATGCCCAGATGAAAGCCGCTGATCGAGATGATATGCGCTATGCCCCAGTTCGTCACGCTGGCGCGCAGCGGTTTTGAAATTTCGGTCGCAAAATACAGCGCGGAGTAAAGATCCGCCGTCATCTCATCTTCGTGCTGAGCGCGAACGAAGCTTATCGCGCGCCATTTTGCTCCGGAGGGCGCGGTCTCGGCTGAAATTTTAAAATTTGGCGCGTAAAAGCGCTGCTTTAAAAAATCTAAAAATTTTACGTTTTTCGTTACGATGCCGATATTTATGCGCGCGAAGCGGTGAAATTCCCGCCCGAGCCCGGCAGTCGTGTAGAGGGTGAAATCCGCCGTTTTGAGCTTTAGCACCGTGTAGGTGCGGCCGCGCTCGTTCGTTTTGGCGTAGGCGTTTAAAATTTGCGCGTCGTAAAAGGCGTAGTTTTTCGCGCGAAATTCTTTGAATTCATAAAATTTCACGCCTAAGTTTATCGATAAAATTCCAAGCAAAATGAGCAGAAAGTATAAAATTTCACGTTTGCGGTAAAAGAGTTGAAGCTTCACGGACGGCATTTAAGTTCGCGCATGCGGTAGAATTTTAAAAACTTTTGTGCGGCGAAATTTTAAAATTCCAAGGCCTTATGCCGCACTGCCCAGTCAAATTTTTCGGCATTGCGGCATAAGATAAGCCCGTCTTAGCACGAATAGTTCGTCGCAAACTCAAACGGCGTAGGGCGCGCCTCGTAAGGCCAAACCTGCGTTTCAAATTTGAAATGCTGATAGGTCTCGATAAAAAGCTCGCTCATTATCGGGCGCAGATACTCGTTGTCGCGGATCACCGCCTCTAGGCTGCCGCGAAGCGTGTGCGGAAGCTGCTCGATGCCGCGCTCGCGGATTTCATCCAGGTGCAGCTTGAATAAATTTTCATCCATCGGCCCCACCGGCTCGGTTTTGTTTTTGATACCGTCGATGCCCGCCATCAGCATCGCCGCAAACGCTAAATACGGGCACGCGGTGCTATCAGGAAAGCGCATCTCCGCGCGCACCGAGTGCTCGCCGCTGCCATAAGGGATGCGGATCGAAGCGGAGCGGTTTTGGCTCGAATAAGTTAGAATGGACGGCGCCTCAAAGCCGGGTATCAGGCGCTTGTAGCTGTTGGTGCTCGGGTTCGTAAACGCCGCGACGCTACGCGCATGCTTTAGCACGCCGCCGATATACCATCTCGCCGCGTCGCTTAAATTTGCGTAGTTGCCCTTTTTATAGAAGGTGTTTTTGCCCTTTTTCCAGATCGATTGGTGCACGTGCATTCCGCTGCCGTTATCGCCGTAGAGCGGCTTCGGCATAAAGGTCGCGGTCTTGCCGTTTAGGTGCGCGACCATCTTTACGACGTATTTGTATTTTTGCACGTTGTCGGCAGCCTCGACGAGAGTGCCGTATTTGACGCCGATCTCGCCCTGGCCTTGCGCTACTTCGTGGTGACAGATGAAGGTCTCAAGCCCGATCTGTTCAAGCACCTTTAGCATCTCGGCGCGCAGATCGACCATCGAATCGACGGGCTGGACGGGGAAGTAGCCGCCCTTTACGCCCGGGCGGTGGCCGCTATTAAAGCCGTCTTTGTAGTTTTTGCCGCTGTTCCAATGCCCCTCTTCGGTATCTACCTTAAACATCGCGCAGTTCATATCGTCGATGATCTTTACGTCGTCGAAAACGAAAAACTCATTCTCCGGTCCGAAGTAGCAGGTATCTCCAAGACCCGTGGTTTGCAGAAATTGCTCGGCTTTTTTGGCGATCGAGCGCGGGCATTTTTCGTAAAGCTCGTTTTTGTAGATGTCGTAAACGTCGCAGATGACGATGATCGTCACGTCAGCGGTGAATGGATCCAAAAACGCCGTTTGCACGTCGGGCTTTAGCATCATATCGGATTTATCGATCGGCTGCCACGCCGCTACCGAGCTCGCGTCAAATGGAATTCCGTCGGCGAAGTCCTTCGGCAAGCGCTTGTAGTTGTAAGCGACGTGGTGCCAGGTACCTTTTAGATCGGTAAATCTAAAATCCACGAACTCGACCTCATTTTCATCGCAAAATTTAAAAAATTCCTTCACGTCATTAACAAATTTTCCCATATTTTTTCCTTTTTTCCGCCCGTATTCGAGCTAAATTTAACGGCGGATTTTAACATTATTTAGTTGAAATTCGACTTTATCTGCGCCGTTTTGCGCGCCGCGATTTTTAAAATTTTACGCCGCCGAAGATTTTGAAATTTTAAAATTTCTCGCCGTCCGTGCCTTTTAAATTTAGCATAGAGCGGCTGCCGTTAAAATTTACGCCAGCTTTACAAACTGCCGCTCGCGATTTTTGAAAACGGCGATCTTATCGTAGCCAAACTCGCACGCTTTGGCGTAAATTTTATCGTAATTTAGCGCTACTTGAGCTACCGAGTGCGCGTCCGAGCTAAGCGTGATCGGCACGTCTGCATCCGCTAGCATCTGCAAAAGCGCGTCGCTTGGATAAATTTCATTCGCGGGCTTGCGAAGCCCCGCGGAGTTTAGCTCCACGACGATGCCGCTTTTTTTGATCGCATTTATCGCGCCGCCTGCTAAAACTCTGATATCTTTTTTCGGAGTAAATTTAAAAATTTTAATCAGATCCATATGCCCTAAAATGTCAAATTTTCCGCTTTTGCACAGCGCGCAGATCAGCGCAAAGTATTCGCGATAAACGTCGTCTATTTCGCGCCCGCTCCACTGATCTAAAAATTCCTCGTTATCAAAGCCCCAGTTGTTTAAAAAATGTACCGAACCGATGAGATAATCGAGCTTGCGCGCGAAAATCCGCTCATCCATTAGCTCTTTTTTCGTCATAAAATCGACCTCGTATCCCAGCCGCACGTCGATCCGCCCGCTAAACTCATCTCGCAGATCCCTAATCATCCGCTCGTAAAGCTCCATCTGCTCGAAGCTCATTCGGTATTTTTGATCGAAGTTCATCGGCGCGTGATCCGCAAAGCCGAAAATTTCTATGCCTCGTGCGACCGCCGCTTCCAAATACTGTCGCGGCTCGCCGCTAGCGTGGTTGCAAAGATAGGTGTGGTTGTGCAGATCGGCTCGCATCAACTGCTCCTTAAATAAAATTTTGGCTAAATTGTAGTAAAATCGCGCTTAAAAAATCACTAGGAATGTATTTGAAAAAACCCGAACTCTTAGCTCCTGCTGGGAATTTAACGAAACTAAAAATCGCCCTGGCTTACGGCGCGGACGCCGTGTATGCAAGCACGGGCTCATTTTCGCTACGCCAACGAAGCGCGAAGGAATTTAGCAAGGAAAGCTTCGCGCAGGGCGTCGCATACGCGCACGAGCGCGGCAAGAAGCTCTACGCGACCGTAAACGGCTTTGCGACCAACGGCCAGCTAGGAAACATCGAAAGGCATTTGGAATTTCTTCGCGATCTGCGCGTGGATGGAATTTTAATCGCCACTTTGGGCGTTGCGAGCCTCGCTCGAGCCGTAGCGCCTGAGATTCCGATTCACGTCTCTACCCAAGCCAACGTGCTAAATTATCTGGATGCGCAGGTTTGGGCGGAGCTCGGCGCCGTTCGCATCGTCGCAGCGCGCGAAATGACGCTCAAAGACGCTATAGAGATCAAAGATAAAATTCCAAACTTAGAGATCGAAATTTTCGTGCACGGCTCGATGTGTTTCGCATACAGCGGGCGCTGTCTCGTAAGCGCGGTGCAAAGCGGACGCTTCAGCAACCGCGGAAGCTGCGCGAACGACTGTAGATTTAACTATGAGCTTTATGCGAAAAATCCCGAAACCAGCGCGCTTTTCCGCTTGCAAGAGCGCGAAGGAGAGGGCACTTTCGTAATGAACGCGAAGGATCTTAGCCTCATTTCGCATGTGCAAAAGATCATGCAAACGGGTGCGATCGACAGCTTCAAAATCGAAGGGCGCACCAAGAGCGAATACTACGTCGCATGCGCCACGAACGCCTACCGCGCGGCGATCGACGATGCCGCGAGCGATAAATTTGAGGCCCGTGTTTACGAGCGCGAGATTGCGACGCTTAAAAACCGCGGCTTTAGCGACGGATATTTGATAAAGCGCCCGTACGAGCGCGCCGATACGCAAAATTTAGACCGCAGCATCGAGCTTGGCACTCATCAGGTCTGCGCGATTTCGCAGGACGGCGAGTTTATAAGCGTCAAAGATAAAATTTTGCCAGGCGTTTCGTATGAAATTTTCGCTCCGCGCGGCTTTGAAATTTGCCCTTGCGATAATGAAATTGGCGAAATTTTTGAGCTTGACGGCAAGCCATATTTAAAATTTAAGAAGCTGCAAAGCCGCAGCGGTAAGGAATTTAGCGAGATTCACAGCGGCAATCTAAATGAGATTAAGCTGCCTGCGAAGCTCGCGGATTTTTGCTTTTTAAGAAAGGAGATAGGATGAAATTTGTTTCTATAATAATGGGCTCAAAGAGCGATTACGAGGTCGTTTACGAGGCGGCTAAAATTTTAAATGAATTTGGCGCGGCGTACGAGATGATCGTATCTTCGGCGCACCGAAGCCCCGCCCGTACGGCCAAATACGTCGCGGACGCCGAGAAAAAGGGCGCGCAGGTTTTCATCTGCGCGGCGGGCATGGCGGCGCATCTTGCGGGCGCGGTCGCTGCGAATACGACCAAGCCGGTGCTTGGCGTCCCGCTCGGCGGTAGCGCGCTTAGCGGCGTAGATGCGCTGTATTCGACCGTGCAGATGCCTGCGGGTATCCCCGTCGCGACGCTTGCGATCGGCAAGGCGGGCGCAAAAAACGCGGCGTATCTAGCGGTGCAAATTTTAGCTTTAAGCGACGAGGTGCTAAGCTCGAAGCTAAAGGCGGATCGCGCGGCAAAAGCGGAGGCGCTGAAAAAGGACTCCGAGCAGATCGAAGTGCTGCTTGAAGATTAATCTATGAAAATTTTAAAATTGAGCGAAGGCTTTGAAATTTGTGGGCTAAAGGCTCGCACGAATAACGCAGATGAGATTAGCGGGCGAGGGGTGATCGCAAATTTGTGGGGCGAGTTTTTAAAATTTAACGCTAGCAGAAGCAGCGCCGAGAAAAACGAAATTTATGCTGCGTATTACGACTATGAAAACGGCGCACAGGGCGAATACTCCATGCTAATAGGCACTTGCTCGCAGGAGAGGCGCTATAAAGAAAGCCACGACGAAGCTTGCAAATCCATAAATCAGTGCCGCAAAAATGAGCACGATGAAACCTGCGAAAAATTATGTATCGAAGCGGGCGATTACGCGGTTTTTGATTTTGCGAACGAGCCTACGAGAGCTGGTGAATACTGGACCGGAATTTGGAAATTTTTTGAAAGCTCAAAACTTCAAAGAGCCTTTAAAACGGACTTTGAAAAGCGCTTGGAAGATAAAATTTAAATTTACATATCGATAAAAGGATAAAAATGACGTTTTCACAGATTATTTTGACGCTTCAAAACTACTGGCACGAGCAGGGCTGCTTGCTCGTTCAGCCCTACGATATGCCCGCAGGCGCAGGCACCTATCATCAGGCTACCTTTTTGCGCAGCTTAGGAAGTAAGCCGTGGCGCGCTGCATACGTCGCGCCCTCGCGTCGCCCAACAGACGGGCGCTACGGCGAAAACCCAAACCGCCTCGGCGCGTATTATCAGTTTCAGGTGATCTTAAAACCGAGCCCGGATAATATCCAAGAGCTCTATCTAAAAAGTTTGGAAAAGCTCGGGCTAGATCTTAAAAGCCACGATATCCGCTTCGTAGAAGACAACTGGGAGAGCCCGACGCTAGGAGCCTGGGGGCTTGGCTGGGAGGTTTGGCTGGACGGCATGGAGGTGACGCAGTTTACCTATTTTCAGCAGGTAGGCGGTATCACGTGCGAGCTAATTAGCGGCGAGATCACCTACGGGCTTGAGCGCTTGGCGATGTATCTGCAAAACAAAGGCGACGTTTACGACATTGTCTGGGACGATAAAGCGGGGCTAGTAACCTACGGCGATGTGCATAAAAGGGGCGAGTTCGAGTTTAGCAAATACAACTTTGAGCTTGCGGACACCGCGATGCTTTTTAATCAGTTTGAAAACTGTTTCGGCGAGTGCAAAAGTATCCTAAAGTACGGTCTGGCGCTTCCTGCGTATGACTACTGCATGCTCGCGGCGCACACGTTCAACGTCCTTGACGCGCGCGGCGCGATCTCGGTCACGCAGAGGCAGGATTATATTTTAAAGATCCGCGATCTTGCCAAAAACTGCGCGCTTTGCTACGCAGATCCGCAAAAATATGTCGCCGAGCTTTGCGGCACGGCGGGCGCAAATTTAAAAAACGCTCACGGCAAGCAAAACGCTCACGGCAAGCAAAACGCCGCAGACAAAGCGGATGAAAGCGCAAAGTAGGATTTATGAAAACGGGCGAAATTTATGAAATTTTAAACGCCGCCGCGCCCTTTTGCGACGCTGAGGCGTGGGATAATAGCGGGCTAATGCTCGGAAACTTGGATGATGAAATTTCAAAAATCTATCTAAGCCTCGACGTTACTAGCGAGCTGGTACGCGAGGCGGAGGCAGGCTCGCTTTTCGTGGTGCACCACCCGCTGATTTTTAGCCCGCTAAAATCGCTCGATCCGCGGCTATATCCTGCAAATTTGATCTATGAGATGATCCGCAAAAACATCTCTCTCATCGCGATGCATACGAACTTTGACAAGCACGTTTTAAACGGGTTCGTAGCGCACGAAATTTTAAAATTTGAAATTACGGGCGAGCGGGATTTTTTGGTTTTCATGCGCGCGGATTTGAGCTTTGAGCAGCTGTGCGCACAGATAAAGCGCAAGCTTGGCATCGAGCATCTGCGCGCCGTAAAGACGAAAAATTTTATCCGAAATATCGCGCTTTGCACCGGCAGCGGAAGCGAACTAAATCAAAGCTTAGGTGTGGATTGCTTTATCACGGGCGATATAAAATATCACGCCGCGCTTCAAAATTTAGAAAACGGCGTGAGTTTGATCGACATAAATCATTTTGAAAGTGAGCGCTATTTTGGGCGCGCGCTCACACCTTTCTTGCAAAAAAGCGAAATTGAAGTTATAATAAGCGAGCAAAAAAATCCATTTACGTATTATTAAAGGAAGAAGATGAACAAATATTTAAGCCAATTGGTAGAGCTTTGCGAATTCGATAAGCAGCTGGACGGATTTAAGCCTAAAATCGAGGCCGCACAGGAGAAGCTGAGTAAAAAAAGCACTGAAATAAACGGCGCGAAGGAACAGATCGAAACTCTAAATTCGGAGATCGCCGAGCTAAAATCTCAAATTTTACAAGCAAACGCGCAGCTGAGCGCCTTTTCGTCCAAGCTAAAAAGCACGGGTAAAAAAAGCGGCGCGGCAAAGACTGAAAAAGAGATCAAAGCCCTTAGCGTCGAAGAGGATATCGCAAAAGAGCAGCTCGAAGCCACAAACGAGGAGATCGAAAGGCTAGAAAAGATCGTGGCCGCAAAGGAAGCGCTCGTAAAAGAGCAGAGCGAGAAGCAAGAGGCATTTGAAGCCGAGCTAAAAAGCTTACAGGAGCAGGTAAGCGCCGAGATGGGCGAGGTCGAGGTCGCTCGCGGCGCGATCTACGCCAAGCGCGATAAACTAATGCAGGCGATGAATCCAAAAACCGTCTCATTCTACGAAAAGATCCGCAAGTGGGCGGGCAATACGGCGGTCTCGCCGGTGCGTAAACAGGCCTGCTACGGCTGCTTTATGCGCATAAGCGACAAGACCTATTCTGCGGTCATCAAAAGCGACGACATCGTAACCTGCCCGTATTGCGGCAGAATTTTATATAAAGAAGCCGAGTGATCTACACCGCCTTGGCGTTTTTGGCGTGGCTCGTCGCTGCGCCTTTTATTTTTATCCTAAGCTTTAAAAAAAAATACCGCACGAGCCTGAAGGCGCGATTTTTTCTATACAAAAACCCTAAATTTAGCCCCGCCGCGGTACACTTTCACGCCTGCAGCCTGGGCGAAGTAAACGCTCTTGCGCCGTTAATTTCTAAATTTGAGAGTGTCGCGCTTAGCACGACCACGCAGACGGGCTTCGGTGCGGCGTGCGCGCTTACGCCGAACTCTCGCTACCTGCCGTTTGAGAACTGGCTTCCGTTTTGGCTTGCGGGCAGCCGCGTGCTGGTGATTTTTGAAGCGGAGCTGTGGCTAAATTTGATCCGTTCCGCCAAGGCGCGCGGAAGCTACGTGATCCTGCTAAATGCGCGCATTAGCGACCGATCGTATGCGAGTTATCTGCGTTTTAAGCTTTATTATCGCAAAGCGTTTGAAAATATCGATCTGGTGCTTGCGCAAAGCGAGCTTGATGCGGCGCGGCTGCGGGAGCTCGGCGCAAAAAATATAAAGGTCGCGGGCAACGTGAAAAGCGCAAATATCGCCGTTGCGACGAAGGACTATTCTGCCGCGTCCGCAAATAACTTCGTGCTTACGATCTCAAACACCCACGAGGGTGAAGAGGAGCTCATTTTATCGAATTTAAACGATTTTATAAAATTTCGCAGCTCGCAGAGTGTTCTCGAAAAATACCCGCGCACAATGGGCTCTCATGGCGATAGGAGCTTGTCTGTGGCTGAGCTTCGCGACAAGCAGGGCTCGACCGAGCCGGTAAATTTAAACGTAACTTCTTTGGATGCGGCGAGCTTAAGCGACGCTTCGTCCGCCGTGCCGAATACGGCGCCTTTAAACGGCACGTCTTTAAATTCTACCGCACGGAACGCGGCAGCTTCAATAACTACGCCGCAAAAGCTAAAAATCATCCTGGCGCCGAGGCACCCGGAGCGCTTCGAAAAGGTATGTGAAATTTGCAAGGCTTGGGCGCGCGAGCACGGGCTTAGCTTTGAGCGATTTAGCGACAGCGCAGGACTTGAAAGTGATTTTATCTTGCTCGATGCCTTTGGCGAGCTAGCGAATTTTTATAAAATTTCAAACGTCGTGATCTTGGGCGGTAGCTTTTTGCGCAATATCGGCGGACATAGCCCGATTGAGGCGGCGAGCTTCGGCGTACCGATCATCAGCGGGCGATTTTTTCATAATCAAAAGGCGCTGTACGCGCTCGTGCAAAATATCGCTCTGTGCGACGCGAATGAAATTTCAAACGCTTTAAAAGAGCCGCTAAAGGGCACGCGGATAGATAAAATTTGCGATCTGCAAGAGATAGAAAATTTAATCAAGGAAAGAATTTAATGCAAGAAAAAGCCTACAAACTACTGGCGGCGCAGGAAAATATCTCGCACAATGAAGCTAAAGCCCTCATCGACGCGGGGCTTGTGAGCGCGCGCGGCGCAAAGATCGCTCTAGCGCGCGAGATGCTCGGCGAAAATGTTAAATTTAGCGTGATGAAGCCCGCAAAACCCGCGATCATTTACGAGGATGAGAACGTTTTGGCGGTCAATAAGCCGCCCTTTATGAGCAGCGAAAATTTGGAAAAAATCTATAAATTTGGGCTTCTAAACCGTCTGGATAAGGAGACTAGCGGCGTCGTGCTGCTATATAAGAACGAGGAATTTCGTGAGGCGGCGATTGCGGAGTTTAAAAATTTGCGTGTGAAGAAAAGCTACATCGCGATCGTGAAGGGGATCGTGAGCGAAGAGATGAAATTTGACGAGCCCATTTTGACGATAAAAACTAGAAGCGGCGCGTTTTCTAAAATTTCGCCAAACGGCAAGAGCGCATTTAGCGAGGTTTATCCGCTTATGGTAAGCGGCAAAAAATCGCTCGTGAAGGTGCGGATCGAGACGGGCAGGACGCATCAGATCCGCGTGCATCTAGCAAATGCAGGATTCGGCGTAATAGGCGATGAAAAATACGCTAAAAGTCGCGCGAAGCGGATGTTTTTGCACTCGTACGAGACCGAAATTTTGGGGCTAAAATTTAAAGCTCCGCTAGGTAAAAGCTTCAACGAATTCGGCTTTGAAATTCCTAAAGAGCTCTGATATTCAATGGCTTTTAAGTTAATTTTAGGTAACATCGCAAGTTTAAAAATTTTATAAGGGATCAAAGTGTTTGAGATCATAAGCGAGTCGTTTAAAAACGCGGTCAATAAATTAAAAACAATCGATGACGAAAAAGCTTTAAAAAACGCCTTGGAGACGCTAAAAAAGGCGCTTTTAAAGGCCGACGTGCACCACAAAGTCGTAAAGGATTTTTTGGCGCTCGTCGAAGCTGATCTTCGTATCGGTACGATAGGGCAGAAGCCGTTTTTGCAGTCCATCAAGACAAATTTGACTAAAATTTTAACGGCGCCTAGGGGCAGCAGTCAGGGGTTTGTATTTGCCGGCACGCCTCCTACGGTAGCTTTGATGACGGGACTTCAAGGAAGCGGAAAATCCACAAGCACGATAAAACTTGCAAACTATCTGAAACTTCGTAAAAAAAAGGTCTTGGTCGCAGCATGCGACTTGCAGCGCCTAGCTGCGGTCGAGCAGCTCCGCCAGCTGTGCGAGGCGAATGAGATCGAGCTGTTTTTCATCGAGGGCGAGAGCGATCCGTTAAGGGTTGCGGAAAAAGCGCTAAGCAAGGCTAAGAGCGGGCTTTATGACGTACTGCTCGTAGATACGGCAGGACGTCTTGCGATCGATGAGGCGCTTATGGCACAGCTTGCGGAGATGAAAAAAGCTCTAAATCCGCATGAAATTTTTTACGTAGCGGACGCTATGAGCGGTCAAGACGGCATTAAAACGGCCGCTAAATTTGATGAAATTTTAGGCCTTACGGGCGTGATCTTAAGCAAATTTGACGCAGATACCAAAGGCGGCGTAGCTCTTGGTATCGCGCAGCAGCTTGGCATCCCGCTTCGCTTTATCGGAACCGGCGAGAAAGTGGCCGATTTGGAGGGCTTTATACCCGATAGAATTACAGGTCGCATTATGGGTGAGGGCGATTTAGCGACGTTAGCCGAGAAAACAAGCGCCGTCTTCGACGAAAGAGAAGCCAAGGCTCTAAACAAAAAGATCAAAAAAGGCGAGTTTAATTTTAATGATTTCGTAAATCAGCTCGAAAGCGTGAAAAAGCTCGGCAATATGAAAAATTTAATCGGCATGATCCCCGGGCTTTCCGGCATGGCAAATAAGATAAAAGATATCGATTTGGAAAACTCAAAAGAGATACTTCATATCAAAGCGATGATCAATTCTATGACGCCGAAAGAGCGCGAAAATCCCGATCTGCTAAATAATTCGCGCAAGCGCAGACTTGCTGCTGGCGCAGGGCTTTCGCAGGTGGAAGTAAACCGCTTTTTAAAGCAGTTCGCGGGCGCTTCGAAGCTTGCGAAAAAATTTTCGGGCAAGGGCGGCATGCAGGGGCTTGCCTCGATCGCTCAAAGGCAAAATTTACCGAGATAGCCTCTCGGTAGAGTTTGCAGATGTTTAAGTTTTAGCCATCTGCAAGTTCTAAAACTTACAAAAATTTAAGGAGAAAAAATGGCAACAGTTGTTAGGCTTACAAGAATCGGAAGAAAGAAGCAGCCTTTTTACCGCATCGTGGTAACGGATAGCAGGAAAAGACGCGACGGCGGCTTCATCGAGACGATCGGCTTTTACAATCCGCTAAAAGATAGCGATAATATCAAATTCGACGCGGAGCGTTTGGCATACTGGAAGAGCGTAGGCGCGAAGTTAAGCGATAGGGTCGCTCAAATCACAAGCAAATAAAATGGTAGAAAATTTTATAAAAGAATACGCAAAGTTGATCGCCGACTACCCGCAGTCCGTTTCTACGCAAAAGCGGGTCGGTGAGAACTTTACCGAGATCATCGTCTATGCCGACAAGGCCGATACCGGCAAACTCATCGGCAAGGACGGCAAAATGATAAACGCCATAAAGACCGTCATCATCGGCTACAAAGCAAAAGATCCGATCAATTATAAAATTACCGTCAAAGCCAAAGATGCCTGATGATCTTTTAGAGGTCGCAAAGCTCGGTCGGACTATCGGTCTAAAGGGCGCGGTTAAAATTTTCGATCGCAGCGATTTCCCCTCTCAGTTTAAAAAAGGCGCCAAATTTTATCTGCGAAACGGCGAAATTTTAGAAATTCTATCCTTTAGCGGCGCAAATTCTAGCGCTATTTTTAAAAATTACGAAAGCGTAGAGGCAGCGGCAAATTTAACCAACCAGATCCTTTACCGTAGCGAAGAGGATACGCGGAAATTTTGCAAATTACAAAAGGGAGAGTTCTTTTACTTCGATATTATCGGGCTTGAAATTTATGAAGACGGCGCGGTTTTGGGGCGCGTAAAGGACATATCGCAGATCGGAAGCGGCTATCTTTTTGAGGTAGAAACGGATGAAAGCTTAATCTCGCAGGCTTTGCCGAAAGAATTTTTTATCCCCTACGTGGACGCCTATGTGAAAGAAATTTCGCTTAGCGAGCGTAAAATTTTTACGCAAAACGCCCGCGCGATTTTGGAAAACTCATGAATTTTATCTTCGTTTCGCTGTTTGAAAATCTTATCGCGCCGTATTTTGAGGACTCGATTTTAAAGCGCGCGGTCGATAAGAAAATAATCTCGACGCATTTTTTTAACCCGCGAAATTTCACGACAAATCGGTATAAAAAGGTAGATGATTATATGATCGGCGGCGGCGCGGGGCTTTTGATCGGCACGGAGCCGCTTGCCGGAACGATCGAACGCGTAAGAGCTAAATTTAAAAACGCCAAGTTTATCTACCTCTCGCCCGCCGGTAAAAAATTTAACCAAAACGATGCCAAGCGTCTAAGCGGCGAAGAGAGCCTATGCTTTATCTGCGGGCGCTACGAGGGGATCGATGAGCGCATAGTCGAAAGGTATGTAGATGAAATTTTTTGTATCGGCGATTTCGTTCTTACCGGAGGCGAGCTCGGCGCGCTTTGTATGTGCGATGCGATAAGTCGCAACATAAAGGGCGTTTTGGGCAACGAAAGCTCGCTTGTCGAAGAAAGCTTTGAAGGCGGAATTTTAGAGGCGCCCGCATTTACAAAGCCTGATGTTTTTGAAAATTTACCTATAGTTTCAGAGTTTTTAAAGGGTAATCACGCTAAAATGCGCAGCTTAAAAAATCAAATGGCGCTATGCAAAACGAGGTTCTTCCGCCCGGATATGTACCGAAAGATCGCCAGAAATAAAGGAAATTTATGAAAAACAAGTATATCCAAGCGTTTGAGGACGCTCAGATCACAAGCAAAAGTGTGCCTGATTTCCGTGCCGGCGACACCTTAAAGGTAGCCATCAGGATCAAAGAGGGTGATAAGAGCAGAATTCAAAATTTTGAAGGTACCTGCATTGCGCGGCGTGGAAATGGCGTCAGCGAGACCTTCATCATTCGCAAGATAGGCGCAAATAGCGTCGGCGTAGAGAGAATTTTCCCGATCTACAGCGAAAGCATAGAAAGCATCGAGGTTCTAAGAAAAGGACGCGTTCGCCGCGCGAAGCTATTTTACCTACGCGACAGACGCGGTAAAGCGGCTAAAATCAAAGAGCTTCGAAAATAATCCTTTAAATTTATGCTTCCCAATTCAAAAGGAAGCTCTTTTTATAATGCGCGAGATTTTAAAAAATTTCGCGCAAAATCTACTCGCATTAAATCTAAAATTTTACAACTTTTCCATTAAAATTTTTAATTTTAAACTGCCTAAAAATCGACTTTTTCTATAGAAAAAGATAAAATATATCCTGATTTTATTTGCGTTTAAAAATATTACTATAAAATGCAAATTTTAATTTAGAAAGCTCGCGCTAAATTTGAGAATTCGGCCGAGTAAAATTTATTCAGTAAAGAGCGAGATGTGATTTTTTTAGGCATTGACGTAGGATCAACCACTGTTAAAACGGTAGTTTTAAACGAAAAATATGAAATTTTAAGCAAGAGCTACGAGCGGCATCTAGCAAAGCCCAAAGAGCTGGTGCTGGATAAAATTTTGCAAATCCAAAAAACCTATGCAGGCGAGCAATTCAGCGTCGCCATAGCGGGTTCGGCGGGCATGGGTATCGCCAAAAATTGTAAAATTCCGTTCGTCCAGGAGGTTTTTGCTACCTCGCTCGGCGTCAAACGGATGTTTCCAAAGACCGATGTCGTCATCGAGCTGGGCGGCGAGGATGCTAAAATTTTATTTCTCACGGGCGGACTTGAGGAGCGGATGAACGGCTCGTGCGCGGGCGGCACCGGTGCATTTATCGATCAGATGACCAACCTTTTGCATCTAGATATCACGGAGCTCGACCGCCTAAGCTTTGCGGCAAATAAAATTTATCCGATCGCCTCACGCTGCGGTGTGTTCGCCAAAAGCGACATTCAGCCGCTACTAAATCAGGGCGTTAGAAAAGAGGATATTTGCGCTAGTATCTACGCCGCGGTCGTCGAGCAGACGATCTCGGGGCTTGCGCAGGGTCGCGAAGTCAAGGGCAATATCCTATTCTTGGGCGGTCCGTTGTTTTTCCTAAAAGGTCTTCAGGCGCGCTTTAAAGAGGTGCTAAAGCTCACCGACGAAACCGCGACCTTTCCCGACATTGCGCCTTATTTTGTGGCTTACGGCAGCGCGCTGTATGCAAAAGATACGGGCGAGACGTTAAATTTAGAGGAGACGATCGCGCTTTTAAAAAAGGAGCCCGACAGGACCGCGCTGGAAGCCGAGCCGCCGCTTTTCAAAGACAGAGCGGAATTTGACGAGTTCACCGCTCGCCACGCCCGCGCAAGCGTGCCTAAGGTGGATATCCACACCTACAGCGGAGATGCGTATTTGGGCGTGGATTGCGGCAGCACTACGATCAAAGTCGTTTTGATGGGCGCAAACT
>NZ_CALHII010000121.1 GCF_938030815.1 uncultured Campylobacter sp. | reverse complement strand
TGACGTATAATCTCGCGAAATTTCAGGGAGCCAAGGTGCGCAAAAACATAAAATATCTAATTTACAAGTTCCTTTTAGGCAACGTCTTTTTAGCAGTCTTTTTGATTTCATTTTACGTTGCTTCGTGGCACCTTACAATGCTCTCGGACCTCGATGTAATAGGTTTTTTGAAGGGCTATTTTTTATTCCCGGGCGATATTCGCCTGCCTTTTACGACGGCGATTCTTGAGCTATTCGCCTTTTACGTCAGCAGTAGTTTGAGCGATTTTTACGTCAAAAGGGTCGATCGCAAGCTAAATTTCATATTTTTCATCGCCTTTGCGACGATAGGTATATTCATCGTAAACATACTATCTTTATTTATGATTTTCGGTACGATCGTATGGCAAAAGTCAAATGCGGCATTTTCAGCAATGTGTCTATTTTTAGGGATAATTTGGACAGCTTGGCTATTCAAGAGCAGCGAATATGAGTTGGGGAAATTTTTGCAAAATTGCAGTAGCAAAAGACACTACAAAATTGACAAAGCACTATTGATCGTACTGCTTATAATCGCGTTCTTTGTGATTATACCGATACTATGTTTAGATATTTAAAGTCGCTACTGCTTTTTACCAGGCAAACACAAGATTTTGATTAAAATACTATTTCTGCAGCTACAGTACTGTCTTGCTCTACTTTAAAATTTTAAACCAGCCGTAGAATTCGTTCGCTTCTAGGTGCGGATCGCCCGCGCTAGAGATAAAAAGCGGCTGTAGCGCGGCATTTGCTCTAAAATTTCCCGCGTCCCTCATCTGCGCGCTGTAAAAAATAAGCGCGTGGCTCGCAAACTGCGCGAACTCGTCAAACGAACTCGCCCCCGCCTCTATCATCGTGATTTTTGCGTCCGCAGGCAGCGAGCGCGAGACCTCTACCTTGCGATCTGCGACGCCGAAAAGCGGAATGCTCGCATCAAAATCCGAAAGCGCGCGGCGCGAGTATATCCAAACGTCGGGTGCGCGCAGCTTTAGATTTTGCGGCACTGCACAAGCGTCTAACACTCGCTTATCGGCGCTACTTGCCAAAGCGCTAATTTCATCAAATTTAGCCGCACGCACGTCCAACGTCGGTCTGTCGGAGCGCACAGTCTGCCCGCCCACGCCTATGTAATCACACACGCTGCGCAGCTCGTGCACGAATGCGCGCTGCTTCTCGCTGCCGATTCGCCCATGTACCGCGCCGTTTAGCGTGACGTTGATTTTGATGAAGCAAAAGCCGCTCTCGCGCGCCATATAAAACGGTTCCGCAAGCTCCTCTGCCGCGGCAGAGCAAACGTCAAATTTCACCTCTATGCCCCCGCGGCGTAAAATTTCCGCGCCGCCCGCAGCCTGTGCGTTCGTATCGCGCGTGCCGATTACCACGCGCGACAGTCCGAGCTGCGCCAAAAGCTCGGCACAAGATGGAGTCTTGCCGCGATGCGCGCAGGGCTCGAGCGTGACGTAGGCGCAAGCGCCGCGCAAAAGCCCGCCGTGGCGGTTTAGGATAAAATCGTAAGTGAAGCCCGGCTGCAAAAGCGCGCTTTTTAGAGCTTCTAGGTTTTGAAATTTAACGCCGAATTTGCGGGCGTATTCGCGGGCGAAATCCTGCGCGAAATTTGCATCCAGATCGCACAGCGTGGCGAAAACGGCGTTTACCTCGGCATGTAAAAAGCCCGCCTTTTTGTGCGCACCTATACCAAGAACTCTGCCGCCCTTATCCAGAAGCACGCAGCCCACGGCGGGGTTGGGTAGCGTCAAGACCTGATAGCGCCACGCCGCACGCAGCGCCAAATCCATATAAAATTCGTCGTTCATACAAAATCCAAAATTTAAATTGTCCCGCTCCGCCGCGATCGCTTAGCCGAATTGCGGCTAGTCGGCAACCTTCTCTGCCCGCAACAGATTACGCCTCGGACGCAACCCGCTTGCCCGCCTACGCCCTTCCTCGCTGCGCTGGATGACGCCGACCTCGCGCTTTAGCCTATCTGTAAGGCATTGAGCTTGCTTTAAGCGCAAAATTTATCAAAGTGCAAGCCGCGCGCCGTATGTGTAGGAGCAAGATTCCGCGCAGGAACGAAACTGAGAAATCTTACCATAGGTTTTAGAATTTTATCCTAAATCGTAAATTTTGCGGCGTCCGTTTCGCGCGCGGACGACACAAAATTTTACGCTTATCGTGCAAAAGAGCGTTTGCCGATAGCGCGGAGAGGCCGGCTCTGCGAAGTAAAATTTTAATAGGCGCCATGGCAAAATCGCAATCGAGCGTGAATATACGGCCCCAAAAGGCACGGCTTAATTTCAGCTCAAATTCAGGGAGGGGGGGGGTAGAATTACATAATTTTTTTCAAAGGATTAAAATGTCTGAACAACCGACCGTTCAAGCCCAATCAAATGTGCTTGGGATACTCTCCATAGTCTTTGCGATTTTAGGGATATTTTTTCTAGGGATCGTCTTTGTTCCGCTTGCGTTTTTGTGCGCGATCGCCGCGACCTATCAAGCCGTCAAAAAGCAAGCCTCGCTCGTAATAGCGATATTAGCGTGGATCCTTACGATCGTAGGGCTCATGACCTCGCCCGTACTGCTAGCCACGATCGGCATCTCCGCTTCATAGTCGCAAACATCCGCGCCGCTTGGCGAAATTTCAATTATCAGATGAGCGGCGCGCAAACCTCCGTCCGCAGAGTTTTAAAACGTAAATTTATCGCGGAATTTCCCGCTTTGCTATGGATTTTGCCTTGCGAGTTTTGCGTGCCGTCTATGTCTCGCGACACGGAATTTTCCGCACCGCTTTGCGTAAAATTTTGCGGCGCGCCTTATTCGATTTTGATTTTCGCGTTCTCGCCGAAATTTTATTGCCAAAGCAAAACCGCCGAAATTTTATAAAAAGCTTTATCGATGAAATTTTGCAATCAAGCCACACTTGCAAATAGTTACTAGGGGCACGATCACGATACGGACGCCGCAAAGCTCGCAGGCGCAATATTCTGGTGCGGACGGTAAAATCTAAATTTATGGCAAAGCGTAAAATTTAAAATTCTGCTTTGCAGCAAAAGGTTTGAAATTTTACCGCGTCAAAACAGCGCGTAAATTTTAAATTTAGCCGCTTTCAGGCGCGACGTAAAATTCTAAAGCAACGCGTAAGCGTCACGCAAAACTTATCTTTTAACGACGCAGCGTGAAATTTCAAAACGGTACGCGCGGCATGGGAATTAAAATTTACGCAGCAGAAATCGCCGCGAAGCTTGCTTTTTAGCGGTACGATCTGAAATTTCAAAGCGCCGCCCAGTGGCGTAAAAATTATCTTTTGTCGGCGCGATCTGAAATTTCAAAACAAACAAGCGGTGCTGGAATTTTAAAATTTTGCGCCGAGCGCCGCGAGAGATCAAAAGCGACCGACAGCGGCAAATTTTTAAAAAATCCAAAATTTAACATGCTCGCGTGCCCATGCGACGCAACAAGGCGGTGCTGCGGGCACGTCCGCGCGAGAGGCTCATATTTATCGAAATTTTCGCTCTGCCCGCAGTACGCGCGCTCGTATCACATGCCGATAATCGCGGGCGCAAGCTCCGCTGAAAGCTTGGCGAAACGGCGTTTCGCCGCGGTGCGCATGCGAACAATTGCAACGCAGAAATGCTTTCGTGCGATACGATCAAGCTCAACGCGAAAGGTTTGCGCGCGGTATGTGTTTTTGAAAGCCGCACCGAATATCGCGCGCCAAATTAAAAAGCGAGGCAAGATGCCGCGAGCCGTGCATCGCTCGCGATAGACGCAATACTTAAAAGCGCGCAAAAAGCAAGGCAAATCCAAATTAGCCTCGCCACTTTAACTTAAAATTTAAGCCCACACTTCTCAAGCACCGCACACCAAAGCCCTACATACAAAATTTTAAAAATCTCCACCGCTACCACTGCACGTAGGTTCGCGCCTTTTTGATCTCGTCAAGTCGCACGCTTACCTCGCCGCCGTCCGTGCGCAGTCTAAGCACGCCGTCTTCGCAGCCAAGCACCTCTCCGCTTAGCTTCTGCCCGTCCGTGCGGCTTAGGCGCACCAGCTCGCCCACGGAGTTTGCGAAATGCTGCGGCTTGCTTAGCTTGCGCTCAAGCCCGGGCGAGCCGACCTCCAGCGTCCACTCGCCCTCAAGCGGCGGCTCTACGTCGAAAATCGGCGAAAGCAGCCGCGATAGCCGCTCACAGTCGTCTAGGCCCACGCCGCCCGCTTTCGTGATACTGATGCGGTAGATCGTTCTGCCGTTTTCACTCACCGTCTCCACGTCGTAAAGCTGCACGCCGCACTCGCGCGCCAAAGCCTCTAAATCAACCATTTTTGCGCAGCTCCTCCTCTATTTTGTCGAAAAGATCGTCCATTTTGTTTTGATACTCCAAGCGATCGTCAAATTTGAAGTGAAACGCGGGGCAGCGGTACCAGCCCTCCGCCTCGGCGCAGAAGTTTTGCAAATATCTCGCCACGCGGCCGAGCTTTTCGAGCACAAATTCCTGCTCGCGCTCGTCGAAGGCGTTTTTATCCAGATACACGAACGCGTCGTAGCGCCCGCGCTTGCACTCCACGTCGGTGACGCACAGCCCGCGCAAAAGCTCGTCCTCAAGGCTCGCGAGCGCTTCGGGGATGAGCTGCTTTAGCACGCTTTGCGTGCGCAGTCTTCTGAGTTCGGTCGGATTCATCTTTACCTCGCTATCTTAAATCGCCGCAGATTATACGGCGATGGAATTTTATTTTACGTCTTGCGATGACGGAATTTTATTGCTTTGTCGCAGCGGAGCGTCCGTCTCGCGACGGCACTGAATCTTATTTCGCGTCCATCCTATGGCGATGCGGAATTCTATTCCACTTCGGCGTTGCGAAATATCCGTCCTGCAGCGACGCGGTCTGTTTAAATTTGACGCGGCTTACGATGCGCCGGAGCGTCCATTTAAATTCTAAGCGGTTTGCTGCCCGCCGGAATTGCGAACAGCGCCTCGCCTTTCAAAATTTCGCTCTTAAATTTTAAAAGGCGCAAGCCCTGCTTTGAAATTTTGCTTTTAAATTTTAGCCCGCGCGCTTCGCGCTTAAATTTAAAACGCAGGCTGCGTAGAATTTCATGGCTCGCACCCTAACGTTCGTCGCATAGCCGCACCGCTACCGCAGAAATATTTCCGCGTAAGGCGCAGTTCTATTCTACGCCGTATTCTGCTCACCACGGCGCTATATTGCTGCCGCGCTGCCTTCTTAGCGCCGTTGCGGTCTCATTTTACACCGCTTGCACCGTGCCGTTCTCCGCGTCACTGTTTTGCCACACTGCACCAATTCGAAATTTATCTTAAATTTTAAAAACGCTTCGATACCGCGCTAAATCTAAATTTACCGCTTTAAAATTTCAACTTTGCGATTAAATTTAAAATTTAAGTCGCGCGGAAAATCTGCGATCAGCAAACGGCGTAAATTTAAAATTTATCGCAAAGCCCGCTGCAAGAAAAATCTAAAACATTAAAATTTCAAAACTAGCGCTACGCGGCAGAACTTCGCGCAGAAACCGACAAAATTTAAAGCTTTGCTCACGCGTTAATCATTAAATTTAAAAGACGAAATTTCGCGCCCAAATTCTGCGAGCATAAAATTTCAAGGCGCGATCAAGGCTTAAAATTTAGCCGCAAGCCATGCAAACAAAGCGAATGCCCGCGCGGAATTCCGCGAGCATTAGTCGATCGTAGCCTGCTCCTCTTTTTGCTTGTAGCTTTCGATAAAATCGCCCACGCGCATATCGTCATAGCCCTCGATGCCTACGCCGCACTCGAAGCCCTTGGCGACTTCCTTGGCGTCGTCTTTGAAGCGCTTGAGCGAGCTGACGTTGCCCTCGAAAACGATGACGCCCTCTCTGATGACGCGGATCTTCGCGCCGCGAGCAATGAGCCCGTCGGTAACCATGCAGCCCGCGATCTGCCCGATCTTAGGCACGTTGATGACCTGGCGGATCTCGGCTTGACCCAAGGCCTCCTCGCTGATGATCGGGCTCATAAGGCCGCTCAAAAGCGCCTTTATATCGTCGATGAGATTATAGATGACGTTGTAGGTCTTAATCTGCGCGCCGCGCTCCTTGGCAAGCTCTTTGATCTCGCCCGTAGGACGGACGTTGAAGCCCAAGATCACGCAGTTTTCGCTGGCGCTTGCTAGGGCGATGTCGTTTTGCGTGATACCGCCGATGCCGCTATGGATGATATCGACCTTGACTTCGTCGTTGCGGAGCTTCTCAAGGCTTGCTTTGATAGCTTCCAGCGAGCCCGCGACGTCGGCCTTGACAATCACCGGAAGGCTCTTTAGCGAGCCTTCGGCGATCTTGGCGCTTAGCTCGTCGATGGTAACCTTGGTGGATTTGCTAAGCTCCTTTTGGCGCTGATGCTCGTAAATTTTGCTCGCATACTCGCGCGCTTCCTTATCGCTTGAAACACCGATTAGCGTCTCGCCCGCGCCCGGAACCTCGCTAAGGCCTATGATGACGCCGCATTCGCCCGGTAAAATTTGCTTTAGCGCCCTGCCCTTATCGTCGCTAAGAGCGCGCACCTTGCCGTATGCAATGCCTGCTACGACGGTATCGCCGACGCGTAGAGTGCCGTTTTGCACGATGACTGTGGCAACGGCGCCGCGCCCTTTTTGAAGGGAGCTTTCGATGATGGTTGCTTTAGCCTGCTTGCTAGGATCTGCTTTGAGCTCTAAAAGATCGGCTTGTAAAAGCACGATCTCTAATAAATTTTCGATTCCGTCGCCCGTTTTTGCGGAGATCGGCACGAACTCGTAGCTACCGCCCCACTCGGTAGGCATGATGTCAAGCTCTGCAAGCCCCGTTTTTACGAGATCGGGATTGGCGTTAGGCTTATCCATCTTGTTTATCGCGATGATGATCGGCACGTTTGCGGCCTTGGCGTGCGCTATAGCCTCCTTGGTCTGAGGCTTGACGCCGTCGTCTGCGGCCACTACGATAATTACGATATCGGTAACCTCGGCTCCACGCGCTCTCATCGAAGTAAAGGCCTCGTGGCCAGGGGTGTCGATGAAGGTAATCTTTCTGCCGTTTTTCTCGACCATATACGCGCCTACGTGCTGCGTGATGCCGCCCGCTTCGCCGCTTGCGACGCGCGAGTTTCGGATATAATCGAGCAGGCTCGTTTTACCGTGATCGACGTGCCCCATGATGGTAATGACAGGCGCTCTAGCGATTAAATTTTCTTCGCCTTCGCTGTCCTCGTAGGCCTTGATGTAATCAAACTCCTGCGCCTCATCGATGATGTTTACTTCAATGCCAAATTCGCTTGCTAAAATTTCTATCGCGTCCTCATCCAAAAAGTCGTTTTTCGTCGTCATCATTCCAAGCGCAAATAACTTGCCAATGATCTCGCTAGGCTGCTTTTTGATCTTATCGGCAAACTCATAGACGCGGATCTCTTTTGGAATATTTACCGAGCTTACAATTTCGCTATCACGCTCGCGAGGGGCTTTTTTATGCTTTTTGCGACCGCCGCGACTTATACCGCCCTCACTGCTGAAAATTTGATTCTGCGAGGCGCGATAAATATTGGGTTGGTTTTTACTTTTGGTGCGGTTTTCGGTCTGGATCGGTTTGACGGTGAAATCGGGCATTACCACGACATCCTCGTCCTCAATGACGATATCCGCCATCTCGTGATCAGGAATGATGTCGATTTTAAGGGCGTCCTCTTTTTTAGCCGCGGGAGCTTTTTTCTTTTCGATCTTTTTCTTTTTCAAATTTAGTTCGGCATTTGAGAAGATCGCCTCTAGGCTCGCACTTATCTTTTCGCGCCTAGGCTCGGTTCTATCTTGTGCCGCCGGGGTTTGAACCTCCTTTTTCTTTTTTACGATGACTAAGCCGCGACGCTTTTGCAAGCTCTCGCTAGCGATACTATCGCCGCTGTTTATCTGCACCGGCGCAGGCTTTGAGGCGGCGTTTTGCTTCTCCTCTTTCTCCTGCGGGGCGGAGGAAATTTCTTCTTTTTGATTTTGAGATTTTTCGGTTTTTACCTCAGGCTCTTGCGTACGCGTTTTTTCGTCGCTAGGCTCTTTGGCGCTCTGCGCGGGCTCTTTGGATTCGGAAGCTTTTAAGCTTTCCGCCTTTTTAGGACTCTCTTTTTTAGCGGTTCTTTTAGTTTCGCTCTGTTTTTTAGCGGGCTTATTCTCGTCCTCTTGCGCTTTTTCGGAGCTTTTCTTTGTGGGCTTTGACTTTTTCCCCGGCAAAATTCCCGTCTGGATATAATCGTAAATAGCGGCAGCTTCCTCTTCGCTTACTTTATTCGACGCGGTTTTTACCTTTTTAAAGCCCATCTCCTGCGCTTTTTCGATTATCTCTTTGCTTGCGTATCCAAGCTCGTCCGCGATATCTTTAATCAGAACACCCATTTAAAACCCTCTCCTTGATATGTCCCAAATCTGCACTAGACGCAAATTTAGATAGATATTTTGAAATTTTCTCTTTTTGATTTATGCAACCGTTGCAAATATAAAATTGTCTGTTTGAGCTTATATTTTTAAAATTTTGCAAAAAGGCGTGGAGTTCGCGCTTGGCGAAGCGCCCCTTGCAAATAACGCACATCCTAATCGGTTCGCTCATGCGATTATATCTTTATTTTTCTTAGTCAATATTAAAGCCGCCGTTGTCGATCTCTAAAATTTCGACGCGGAAGTTTTTAAAATTTTCGCTAAGGCAGGCTTTAAGCTTTGCGGCGTCGGATCTGTAGGCTAAATTTAAAAAGCTTGAGCCGCTTCCCGAGAGCGAGCTCATAAGCGCACCGTTATCATAGGCAATCTCGCGCACCCCAAAAAGCTGCGGGAGCACGCCCATGCGCATCTGCTCGTGCATCTTATCGATACAGGCGTAACGCAAGCTGTCGTAATCGCGTCGCATAAAGCAAGCGGTCAGAAACGCCGCATGCGAGAGGTTGCTAACGCAATCTTTGATCGAAAAGCTCTTAGGCAGCTTGCCGCGAGATTCGTTCGTAGGCATCGGAGTATCGGGGATGACGACGACCGCTTGCAGATCTTGCGAAATTTCGCATTTTTGCGCGCGAACCGTCTTGCCGTCCACGACGCTGCTGACAAAGCCGCCGAGCGTTGCGGGCGCGATATTATCAGGGTGATTTTCATATTCCAGCGCCGTGTTTAAAATTTTAGCGCGATCGATCTCAAAGCCGCAAACTTTATAAGCGCTTGCGATAGCGCCTACGATCACAGCCGAGCTGCTGCCCAGCCCGCGCGAAAACGGGATGTTGTTGTGAAAGGCGAATTTAAAATTTAACTCTTGTCCGCCGCCTAGTTTTCTGTAAATTTCATTAAAAATATTCAAAAAAGCGTTGCCCTTCTTAAGCCACGCTCTGTCGCTGCCCTCGCCGCTAAGCGATACGCAAAAAAACTTCTGCTCGGTAATCTCTACTTCGTTAAATAGCCCTAGGCTAAGGCCGAGCGCGTCGAAACCGGGGCCTAAATTTGCGCTCGTCGCAGGAATTCTTATAATCAAATTTTCTCCTAAACCGCTTCTATGATGTAATTTGGAAGTATATCATCGCTTTTATTTAAAACCGATAAATCCTGCGGCAAAGATAGCGGGGCGGGGGTGCATTTTTTCATTTTGATTTCGCCGCGATCGTAAACGTAGCTGAAGTTTTTATTCGCCCTGATCGGCCCGAAGCCGCTTAGCTCAAAGCCGCTGATCGCGTACAGCGGCACATCAAGGGCGATGCTAAGCGTGCGCAAAATCACGTAACTTACCTTCATGCCCATAAAGCTGCCGGGAGTATTTGCGTAGATGAGCTCTTTGATTTTATAAGTTTTTAGAATTTCGCTAAATTTAGCAACCAGAAATTTATCGGCTTTTTCGCCTTCAGCGCTTGAAAATTCCGCTATCTTAGCGCCGTTTTCATACACACCGAGTAGGCATGGAGCGCTAAGAGCGGCAATTAGAATTTCAACCTCTTTGATTTTGCAGCCTTAAGCAAAGACTTTTTGATATTCGCGCACAACCTCGGCGGTAAGATCTACAAGCTCGAAATTTTTAGCGTCGGCAAGGACTGCCAAAGTTAGTTTATGATTTAGATCGTGGCTTCCCGCAAATGCCGTATAATCGCCCAAAATAGGAGCACCTACGAGCGCAAGATCGCCGATTGCGTCTAAAATTTTATGGCGGACGAACTCGTTTTCAAAACGCAAGCCCTCGGGGTTTAAAATTTTATTTTCATCGATTACGACGGCATTTTCCAAGCTGCCGCCTAGAGCTAGCCCCATAGAGCGCAGCGCTTGCACATCTTTTAAAAATCCAAACGTGCGCGCTCGCGAAATTTCTTTAAGATAAGATTTCTTGCTAAATTCAAAAACATGGTGCTGAGTGCCGATGAGCGGATGGCTAAATTTAATCGTATAATCAAATTTCGGACTCTTGCTAGGGCTTAAGCGCACGAGCTTATCTCCCTCGCGAATCTCCACAGCTCGCTTGATGATGAGAGCTTTTTTATTTGCGTCGAGCTCTCTTACGCCCGCTTCGTCCAAAAGCATACAAAAGCTCGCCGAACTTCCGTCCATTACAGGAATTTCATTAGCATCGACGATGATACGGATATTATCGATACTATAGGCATTAATGGCGCTCATTAGATGCTCTATTGTTGATATATAGCCCTTCTCATTTCCTACGACGGTCGCCATCTGCGTATTTATGACGTTTTTCGGCTCGGCTTTAAAACTAATACCGAGATCACTTCTATAAAATACGATTCCACTGCCCGCCTCTAAAGGCTCTAACGTAAGTCTGATAGGCTCACCTTTGTGTAGCCCGATGCCGACGTTATGGACTTTCTTAGCTATCGTTGTCTGTCTCATTTCTATCCTCGTTTTCATTAACCCGCGCATTATAGCGAAAATTTTAAAATTTACTTACCTTTTTCTATTACTTTTTTGGACGATTCTAAGACATCGGTAATGTTATCTTTCATCCACTTAGGATCCATCCACTCCTCTGGTCTTACGTCCACACCCTGAACTACGATGCCAAAATGCAGATGATCTCCGAAAGCAAAACCGCTTGAACCCGTTTGCGCTAGAATGTCGCCCGGCTTTACGTCGCTGCCCACACTTAACTGCGTCGCCGAGCAATGTCCGTATATGCCGTATAAGCCGAAGCCGTAGTAAATTCCTAAATTTAATCCGAAAATTCCGTTTTCCTGCGCAAAAACTACCTTGCCGTAGTTGCTCTCTTTGATATCGGCGTTTGCGACGCTTGCTAGATCGAGCCCCATATGCCATGACTCGCTTACTTGTTCGTCGTTCATAAAAAATATCCGATGATCGGCAAAGCTTGCTACCGCTGCGCCTTTAGCAAGCGGATAAAAAGGCTTTAGCTCAAATCCATTTATTTTATCCTCGTGCACCGCGCTAGTAGCAGCGTGCAGATCATCTCCGTTTTTCTTACGCAGAGTTTCATTTACGAATTTAAATTTCTCCAAATCGCTCATCGAGTTAAAATTCTGCGCGTATTGGCTAGCCAGATCACTTACTTTGCCGTTAATGAAGCCCGGATTTAGCTTGATAGTAGAGACTTTATATTTTTTGTCCTGATAAAAATACTTGATCTGCGAAATGCTTTCATTGCCTGCATGATCGGTGGCGACCGCTTCTGCGCGAAATTCCTCCAAATTTGCAGGCCACGCTACGAGAGACGCATAATAGCCCTCTTTTACAAAAGGAATCGCTTTAAAAATTTTGCCATAGTTGGTTTTGACATAGACTTCGTTTAGGCGCTCGTCTCTAGCTGAGAATACGACTACAGCGCTACCACCTTTGGTGATTTTATAGGATTGATTGATGATATTTATGACGGGTTTTTTGTCATCTATTATTATATTTGCCGTTTTTACGCTCTTATTTCCTTGCGCAAAATTCCACGAGCTAATGTCGTTTGCAAAAACCTCGAGCTTGTAGTTTTTATCTTTATTAAGCATCAAATTTTTAGGAAATTGCACGGCAAGCTCTAGCGTCGTTTGCGGAACGTTCAGCTCCTCATTTAGTAGCGGTATCGTGCTGGCTCCGTCATTTAAGTTAACGCGAACGAGCTTAATGCCGGTATCGTCTGAAATTTTAATCTTTAAAGGCGAGGTTAAATTCCAATAAATTTCATTTTCCAGCGCAATTTGCGGAGGATTTTTTTCAAATTTCGGCGAGGTGAAAATTCTAAAAATTCCATAAACCAAAGCGCATATTATAATAAGAAATATTAAAATTTTAAGCTTCGTTCCATTGCCATTTCTACGCATAAAAGAGCCTTTGATATGATTTTAGAGCGCGATTTTACAAGCTTAACTTAAATTATCGGTAAAGCGAGGCAAAATTTAACGCAAATGTTTAGCGATTTACGAGGCGATTTAAAATTTTAAATTCTCGCGATTTTAGAATCTCAAAATTTATGAGCTTTAAAATTTGGTGGCGCGCTAAATCCTATGCAGTGAAATTCCACGCGCGACAAAGCGGCGTTTATCGTCTAGATCGTAATCTTTAAAATTTCAATATTAGAATTTCTTTAAATTATGCTAATTGCTTGCATTGATTTTTTTTAGAACTCTTGTACTTAAAATTTTGCCATACGAATGGAATTTTAAACTATCTTGATAACTAAAACTTTAAAAAGTCCCAAGTAAGCTATGCGTTTAAATTTTATCCTAAGCCGAGCGAAATTCCAATTAAAATTTAGCTCAACCCGCCTACAATAATTCGGCTGCAAATTAGCGCGACAAGAAAAGTCAAAATTGCAGCGTTACTAAATTTTAAGGCGTGCGGTAGAAAATTCTACGCACGCCACAGCGTTCGCAAGTCGCCGCGTTTAATTAAATCTAGCGCCGATGCTAAATTCGAAGCTATTTGTGTCGTCGTGCGGTTTTTTATTAAGCGGTTTAACGAAGTATAGCTGCAAAGGCCCCATCGGCGTCATCCACTCGATACCAGCACCCGTGCTGTAGCGCTCCTCCTCATTCCAGTCATGATCGCCGATCATTCCGTAGTCAAAAAACGTTACAAAGCGCATTTTAAGCCTATCAACTACCGGAAAGCTCAGCTCAAAGGAGTTATTGAAGCTCTGCATGCCGCCTGTTTCGATATAGCGGCAATTATTTGCATTTAAGCAGATCTCTTTTTTCGGGATACTGCGACCTTCGTAGCCTCTAATGCTTTTCATTCCGCCCAGGAATAGCTTTTCATTGATCGGGATCTTTTTATTACCTTCCCACATATAGCCCGTTGCAGCTTTGTATCTAAAGATAATGTCGTGATCGATATAATCTCGCAAGCCAAAATAGTAGTTAAACGATCCTCGCGCCTTGGTGTAGTCCATATCGCCACCAAGACCCGCGTATTCTAAGCTAGCACTTGCGATCATACCGCTTCTTGGTAAGTAATAATCATCGGTGCTGTTGTATGTAATAGACGGGATGATCGAGCTTTTTAAATTCTTGCCATCTAGATAGCCCGCTTTGGCGTAATATTCGTTTAAGCCCTTGATTTCGCTCTTTTCGAGATAATACGTAAGGCTTACATCGGTATTGCGCCCGATCTTGCGACCGCCCGTGATTGAAAATCCGTAAGATTTCTCATCGTAGTCGTCCCAGTCATAGTCATTGGCAAAGATCGATCCGCCCAAGCTATACTCAGAATCAAATACTCTAGGATTGGTTAAGCTCAAGCGTCCGCTTAACTGATCGTCGCTTTTTTCGACCGAGAATGCGCCGTGAAGACCGGTGCCGAATACGTTACGATCACTGATACCGCCACTAAGCAAAATTCCATCCTCGCTGCCATATCCGATACCACCCGTGATAGAGCCTGTAGGAGCTTCTTTGACTGCGACTTCAAGATCGATCTGATCGTTAGAAACGCGGTTTTCTTTAATCTCCACCTCATCGAAATATCCCGTGCGTTTTAAAGAATTTAACGAATCGTTGTAATCGGTTTTGCTATATAAATTTCCCTCGGTCAGATACATCTCGCGGCGAATGACCTTATCCTCGGTCTTATCGTTACCCGAGATCGTTACGTTTCTAATATAGACTTTATCCTCAGGGATGACTTGATACGTGATAGCGACCGTGCGAGCTTCTTTGTCCTGCTTAGTCTTAGGCACGATGCGCACATAGGCATATCCCTGATCCGCGACTAAAGTCTCTAGCGTATTCATATCGCGGCGCAAACGCTCTGAATTCATTGTATCGCCCTTTTGAAGCTTGAAATCATCCAAAACCTTTTCTTTATCAAGCTTGATTATATCTGCAGGATATTCGATATCTACGGAGCTTACGGTGTATTGCTCGCCCTCTTTTATATAATAAGTCAAATCAGCAGTGTAATTATCCATATCGGCATTAAGTAGCGGCGCAGAAACCTGCGCATCTAAGTAGCCTTTTTTATAATATTCTTCTTGAATTCTATTTGCGTCGTTAGGAAGCTCGGCGGTTTTTACCTTGCCGTCGTTAAAGCCCCACATCCAGCCCAGCATCTCGCGTTCTTTATTGGCAACGGATGGCTCTATATCGTCATAGTCGAGCTTGTCTGCGCCTACTAAATTTACCTTATCGATGATGATATTTTCGCCGCGATTTACCTCGATCGTTAGCAAGATGACCGATTTATCGTCGTTTATCGGCTTTGGATAAAATTCCACCACGGTGTCAAAAAAGCCCTTGACTTCGTAGTATTGCTTGATGCGGGTCTCCGCTTTTTTAGCAGCCACCTCATCGTAAACCTGACCCGGACGCAAGCCGATGAGCTCATTTATCTTATCGCGATCATTGGTAACTACGTTTTTGATCTCTACCTTAGCGATGGTCGGTTTTTCGGTTACGTTGATAGTGACCGCGCCGCCTTGTTCGCTGATATAAACGTCGCTGAAATAGCCCTGCTCAAATAGCTTCGAGATCGCAGCATTGGTGTTTTCGCCGTTAAGCTCATCGCCTACCTTAAGTCCTGAAATTTGCTGTGCGACCTGTGGAGAAAGATGCCTTAGCCCTTCAAATTTAATGGATTTTATCTGCGCGGCGCATGCCACGGAAATCCCGCCTACTAAGAGTAAAAAAACGCTTTTTTTCATAAAATTTTACCTAAAAACGAAAATAATTTGCGTATAATACCACATTAAAATTAAAACTTGCATATATCAAAAAGGAATTTTATGAAGATAGGAATTATCGGCCTGGGTCTCATCGGCGGCTCTCTTGGGCTATGTCTAAAAAGCACCAAAATCATCAGCGCCGTCTATGGCTGCGACATCAACCGCGAAAACGAAAAAGAAGCTCTGAGACTTGGGCTCGTGCATGAAATTTTAAGTCTAGAGCAGATGAAGCAAAGCTGCGACGCGATCTTTCTTGCAATCCCCGTGGAGGCAATTATTGAGACGTTGCAAAAACTAAGCGACTGCAGAAGTGAAACGACAATCATCGATCTGGGAAGCACGAAATTTAAAATTTTGCAAAACTGTCCTCCACAGATCAGACGAAATTTCATCGCGGCTCACCCGATGGCGGGCACTGAAAATTCCGGTCCGCAAGCGGCGTTTAAAGAGCTTTTAAACGGCGCGGTCGTCGTCATCTGCGACGATCACGGCGCAGATGAAGTGCATATCAAACGAGCGGTCGAAATTTTTTCGTTCGCGGGGATGAAGATCGTATTTATGGACGCAAAAAGCCACGATCACCACGTAGCGCTCATCTCGCACCTACCGCATGCGATCAGCTACTCGCTCGTAAACAGCGTACTAAAAGAGGAAAATCGCCGCAATATCATAAATTTAGCCGGCGGCAGCTTCTCGGGCATGAGCCGTATCGCCAAAAGCTCGCCGCAGATGTGGGTCGATATTTTCAAGCAAAACCGCACGAACCTACTAGGCGCGATCGACGCTTTTAAAAATGAGCTTGAAATTTGCGTGCAGATGATTCGTGATGAGCTCTGGGATGAGCTTGAAGCGTGGATGTATGAAGCGCGTAAGCTAAGGGATATTATTTAAAATTTCAGCGCGGCTAGACTACGCGACGGACGCTGCAAGAGCACGCCTTTAAATTCTAAAATTTCGCCTTCAAACAGCCCGCGTAAATTTAAATTTTAATCC
>NZ_CALHII010000120.1 GCF_938030815.1 uncultured Campylobacter sp. | reverse complement strand
CACCATAAATATCCCCGATACGGTGGGTTATCTCTATCCTGACGAGATCACCGCGCGCATAGGTGAAATCGTTAAGCTTATCGGCGAGCGCGCCGTAGTTTCGGTGCACAATCACAACGACTTGGGAATGGCTACCGTAAATTCCTTAGCCGCTATCTTGGCAGGAGCCAGACAGGTCGAGTGCACGATAAACGGTATCGGCGAGCGCGCGGGCAACGCGGCGCTAGAGGAGATCGTAATGGCGATAAAGACGCGCAGGGATAAATTTGCGCCGCTTTATACCGATATAAATTTGAAAGAAATTTACCCATCCAGCCGCTTGGTTGCGAGCATTACCGGCATCGAGCCGCAGCCTAATAAAGCGATCGTGGGCAAAAACGCCTTCGCGCATGAAAGCGGCATCCACCAAGACGGCGTGCTAAAACACAAAGAAACTTACGAGATCATGCACGCCGAGGATATCGGGCTTGATAAAAACTCGCTCGTGCTGGGCAAACACAGCGGCCGCCACGCCTTCAAAGACAAGCTGGTATCTTTGGGCTATGAACTTAGTAACGAGCAGATTGAGATCGCGTTTAATAAATTTAAAGCGCTCGCAGATAGCAAAAAGGATGTTTTCGACGAGGATATTAGAGAGCTCGTAAACGATGAGTTCGTGGGGGCTGAGAAGACCTACGAAGTGTTGGTTTTAAGCTCCAATAGCTGCAACAAAGGACACGCTAGCACCGCTCTTACGCTAAGGTATAAAGATAAAATTTTAAGCGATAGCGCGCTTGGAAACGGCGGCGTGGATGCGATATTTAAGGCGATAGATCGTATCAGCGGCATCAGTGGTAGCTTGAAAGAATACCAAGTAAAAGCGGTCTCACAGGGCAAAGACGCGCTGGCGAAAGTAACCGTTAAGGTGGAATTTGCGGGCGAGGGCGCCATTATCGGCAGAGGACTTGACGTAGATACGATGCTGGCGTCTGCGAAGGCCTACGTTGCGGCGCTAAATACATATCTGGACGCTAAGCGCTAAGATGTCGGCGTGCTCGGTGGGATTTGTTAAATTTAACGCAAATTCCGCCAGATTAAACAAATCAAAAGCAAAATTTTAATAATATTTCACACTTAAAACGTTGGAGTAGGGGGTATTGAGCCGAAACTCGTTTTAAAATTTATTTATGGAGACTTTTATGAAAAAAGTTCTTGTATTATTATTTGCGCTTTGCGGCGCGGCTTTCGCTAGCGAGCAGCTAAGTGCTTACACTCAGATTGTTTCTTTTTCTGCAATTACCGTTGCAGTCGTTTTAGGTTTAGCCGCTTTGGGTGGCGCGTTAGGTATGGGAAATGCCGCTAGCGCGACGCTTAACGGTATCGCTAGAAACCCAAGCGTAGCTAGCAAACTATCGACTACGATGTATATTTCGCTTGCGATGATCGAAGCGCAGGTTATCTATGCGTTGGT
>NZ_CALHII010000119.1 GCF_938030815.1 uncultured Campylobacter sp. | reverse complement strand
TAGCAGCCGCTCAAACGGCTCGCTATCGCGCAGATAGCCTATGTCGCGAAGAGCCTTTTGGAAAAATCTTGCGTATAAAAGGTGCAAAATCGCGTGCTCAATGCCACCGATATATTGATCGACATTCATCCAGTAATTCACGCTTTGCTCATCAAACGCCCGCTGCTGCCATGTCCGCTCGTCGCTTGCGTAGCGCGCGAAATACCACGAGCTTTCAAAAAATGTATCGAGCGTGTCGGTCTCGCGCACCCCGTCGCCGCCGCATTTAGGGCATTTGCAAAACTTCCAGCTAGGATGCGTATCCAGCGGATTGCCTTTGCCGGTGATCTTAATATCCTGCGGAAGCTCTACGGGCAGATTTGAAATTTCCTCGCTTACCAGCCCGCATTTTGGGCAGTGGATCATCGGGATCGGCGCGCCCCAGTAGCGCTGGCGGCTCACTCCCCAATCGCGCAGTTTAAAATTTACCACGCGGCGTCCGAGCTTTAGCTCCTCAAATTTTGAGATGACGGCGCTTTTTGCCTTCTCGCTATTCATGCCGCTAAACTCTTCGGAATTTACCAAAACTCCGCTCTCTACGTAGGCTTTGCTAGCGTCGTAATCGCCGCTTTTAGGAGCGATGCTTTGAATGATCGGCAGGTTAAATTTCTTCGCAAACTCAAAGTCTCTCTCATCGTGCGCAGGCACCGCCATAACCGCACCGCCGCCGTATTCTGCTAGGACGAAATTTGCAGTCCAAACAGGGATTTTTTTGCCGCTTAGCGGATGAAGCACGCTGATTCCGAGGCTCACGCCGTCTTTATCGCTTGCTTGGCGCTCGCGCGGGCTTTGATTTAAAATTTCTCTCACCTTCGCCGCAGCTTTGGCGTCAAGTAAATTATTATCCAAAAGTCTCTTTACGACCTCGTGCTCCGGCGCGACCGCCGCGTAGCTCATGCCGTAGATCGTATCGGGGCGCGTCGTAAAGACCTTAAAGCCCTCGATGCCGCCAAGCTTGGCGCTGCTTTGCTCGTCAAATTTAAAACTAAATTCCAAACCTTCGCTGCGCCCGATCCAGTTTTCTTGCATCGTAAGCACCTGAGCGGGCCACTTGCCCTCAAGCTGCTTTAGGCAATCCAAAAGCTCCTGCGCGTAAGCGGTGATTTTTAGATAATATCCAGGCATCTGCTTTTGCACGACCTCGTTGCCGCAGCGCCAGCACCTGCCCTCCTCGACCTGCTCGTTGGCAAGCACCGTCTGATCGTGTTCGCACCAATTTACCACGGCGCTTTTTCTATAGATAAGCCCTTTTTCAAAAAGTTTTATGAAAAATTCCTGCTCCCAGCGCGTATAAAGCGGGTCGGAGGTAGCGAGCATGCGACGAGCCGAAAAGCTAAAGCCCAAGCGGTGCAGCTCATTTTTCATATAATCAATATTTTCGTAAGTCCAAGTTTTAGGGTGAATGCCGTGTTTGATCGCCGCATTTTCCGCAGGCATACCGAAGCTGTCAAAGCCGATCGGCTGAAGCACGTTGTATCCGCGTAGCCTATAATAGCGACTCAGCGCGTCGCCGATGCTGTAGTTTCGCACGTGCCCCATGTGGATGCGGCCGCTTGGGTAGGGAAACATCGAAAGGATATATTTTTTAGGCAGGCTATAATCGTCCTTAGGCTCGAAAACTCCCTCTTCATCCCAAATTTTCTGCCATTTAAGCTCAATACTTTTACTATCGTAAGGCATTTTGCGCTCCTAGAATTCGTCTTTAGTTTTTGCCGACTCAATCGCTATTAAAATTAGCGAGAAAAAGTTTGCAAGTAGCGCGCCGATCGCAAGCGAGGTCACGATCGACAGATCTCCCGGCGCTACTACAATCAAAACGAACGCCGGTATGAGATGCAGATCCGCTACGAGCGAGCTTGCAAAAAGCTCGGCTGCTAGCATATTTCGCACGCCTACCTTCAAAAGCGTCGAGACTGCATTCACGCTGGTTGCTATGAAAAGTAAAATTTCATTCTTCTCATACAAAAACCCGCCTATTGTAGTCATACTCATCAGCGCAAAAAATATGTAAATTACCCTTCCCCAGTTCATCTTTCATCCTTACACCGTGCCTTTTTCATACATGGCGCGATTCTTTTCTTTCTCTTTGATACGGCGCTGTTTTTCAGCTAAAAACGCGCGGTACTTTTCAACGTTAAATTTAAACAAAATCAGCATCGGAGCAGCTACAAATACAGAGCTGAAAGTTCCTGCTATGACGCCTATTAGCATCACTAAGCTAAAGCCGTGGATCATCTCTCCGCCCCAGACGAATAAAATCACAATGACGATGAGAGTCGTAAGCGAAGTAAGCAGCGTGCGCGATAGCGTGTGAGAGATCGATTCGTTTATAACCTCGTCAAGCTTAATCGATTTACTATCTTTTACGCCTTCTCGAATTCTATCGAAAACAACGATGGTGTCGTTTAGCGAGTAGCCCATTATGGTTAGTAGTGCAGCTAGAATTTCAAGGTTGAAATCCACACCGGCTAAAATCATCGCACCTACGGCAACTACGACGTCGTGCAGATCCGATAGCACTGCGGCGACTGCAAATCTCCACTCAAACCGCAGGGTGATATAAACCAAAATGAGCGCAAACGACACACATACCGCTAAAATTCCGTTTGTGCGAAGCTCCTCGCCGACTTTAGGACCTACGATATCGACCTTGCGAATGTCAAAGTTTCCACTACCTTGCAAAATTTTTTGCGCCGCTAAGGCGGGATTATCGCCCAGTTCACTCGCAGCGCCTGAATATCTAATCGTAACTTCTTGATCGCTACCGAATTCCGTAACGTTGATATTGCCTAAATTTGCCGCCTCGAAGCGTTTTCTGATCTCATCAAGCGGTGCTTTAGCGTCGTATTTAACCTGAATGAGTGTACCGCCGCTAAAATCGATGCCGTAATTAATGCCCTTAATGAAAAATAGCGCAATGGAGCCTATTATCAAAACAGCAGAAAGCGCAAAGGTAAAATATCTAAATTTCATAAAATCATAAATTTTGCCCTTATCAAACACTTGCATTTGCGCCTCCTCTTACTTTATAACCGAGCCAAAGCGCGGTATTTTTACTCCTTTCCATCTTATCCATTACTAACTCAAACATTCCGTGAGTGCCTAAAATAGCCGTTATCATCGACGCTACGATACCGATGCTCATCGTGACGGCAAAGCCCTTCACTGGACCCGTGCCGTAAGCATAAAGCGCAGCAGAAGTAATTAGCGTAGTGATATTTGAATCCACGATCGCGCTCATCGCATTTTCATAGCCTTTATTTATACTTTGGCGGATTGAAACTCCCGTCCTTAGCACCTCTCTAACGCGCTCATTAATGATGACGTTCGCATCTACCGCCATTCCGATAGTTAGTACGATTCCAGCCATTCCAGGAAGCGTCAAAGTAGCGCCGAATAGTGCCATACAAGCGATCAGAAATAAAATATTGACTACAAGCGCGATGTCGGCAAAAAGCCCCGCCACGCCATAGTAGAAAATCATAAAGATCAAAATCGCAACTGCCGCAAGGCTAAGCGCCGCCATACTCTTATCAATGCTATCTTGCCCTAGGCTAGGGCCGATGCTGCGCGTTTCGGATACTTTGACGGGAGCCAAAAGCGCGCCGCTTCTAAGCGCAATCGCTACGTCGTGCGCCTCCTCGACGCTAAATCCGCCGCTGATCTGACCGCTGCCGCCGCCGATACGCTCGTTTATGCGCGGCGCGGAGTAAACCTTGCCATCAAGTACGATCGCAAGGCGCTTACCGACGTTTTTGCCGGTAAAATCACCAAAAATTTGAGCGCCTTGAGAATTCAGCGTAAAATTTATGATCGGCTGGTTGGTGTGTTGATCGAAAGCTACCTTCGCATCAACTAGCATCGCGCCATCAAGGACAGGAATTTCGTTTATGAGATACTTGTAATTCGGATTCTTAACGTCCGGGTAGATCACGTCGCCGTAAGCTCTGGCATCCGCTGCGCTAATAGTCTGCGCGCGATCTTGGCGCACGTCGTCCACCGCCATAAGCTGCAAGTGGGCCGCTTTGGCGATCAGATCCTTGGCGCGCTGCTCATCCGCTGCACTTTTGACGCCCGGAAGCTCAACCAAAATATAACTCTCGCCCTGCTTTGCTACCGTAGGCTCCGCAAGTCCGAATTGATCCAAGCGGTTTCGGATAGTTTCTACGGCCTGTTCAATCGCGTATTTTTTAGTCGCTTCGACCTCCTCAGGCGTTAGTGTGACGCGATATTTTTCGCCAGATTTTTGAATGTCTAATCCGCTTGCGGCGCTATGCAAAATTGCATCAAATTTAGAAGCCTCGTCCGCGTCTAAAATTTCAAACTCGAACGAATCGCCCTCCAATTTTAGCCCGTCCATCAGCAGATCATCGCGCTTGGCGGCGTAATTAACGCTAGCGGCGATCGATTTGATCTTTGAAACGACCGCCTCGTCGCTTTGAACCTCAAGCAGCATGTGAAGCCCGCCTTGCAGATCCAGACCCAAGTTTATCTTGCTTCCCTTTTCGGTCTGAAAGATCGAAGGCGCGGCAAAAATCGCCGAAAAAATAACCGCAGCCAAAAAGATCAGCAGGCGGTATGAAATTTTACTGCTCATCTAATTTTCTTGCCACAAATTGTTTATCTAGCTCGACCATGACCTCATCGTTAAGCTTAACTGTGATAAAATCATTGTTTGTTTTCACGACCGTGCATTTTATGCCACCGCTAGTTATGATCTTATCGCCTTTGCCGAGCGCATCGACCATCGCTTTATGATCCTTGGCCTGCTTTTGCTGCGGTCTGATAATCAAAAAATACATAATCGCAAAGATTACGACTATAGGCAGGATTGATGCAAAGAAGTTTCCTTGTTCCATGTGTTTCCTTCATTAGAAATTTAAAAAGTAGCTATTTTACATTAAGTTACATAAATAAAGGCTTTGTTCTTGCCCTTGCGCTTTCAAATTTTATTTTTGTAGAAATTTTAAGCTCTAAATTTGACGGCTTGGTTGCTTTGGCGGCGGAATTTTTCTCGCCTCTAATTGCGATAGCAGCACTTTTTTATCTACTAAAAGCAAGCAAGGCGGAGTGGTTTTGGTGCGGATTTTTTATCGGCGCGCTGTGGATGCACTGGATCAGCTTCAGCCTGATCTATTTCAATCTTGCGTTTTTAATCCCGCTTGAAATTCTTGGAATTTGTCTCGTTTATGCTTTTATTTTCCGCATCTTTGCGATCTTTGACGCGCCGGTTTTGCGCGCTGCCTGCCTTTTAATTCTAAAATTTATCCATCCCTTCGGCTTTGATTGGCTAAATTTTGAATTGCTGCTAAGCCATGGAATTTTCAGAGCCGATCTTAGCGCGCTGGCTCTGATTTTAGCGGGGCTTTGCGCGATTTTGTATCTACGCGGACACGGCGCCCGGGCTAAGCTTAACGCCCTAATTTTCGCGATATTTTTGATCTGCGCGCTGCAATTTAGCCAAAAAGACCCCGAGCCACTGCCGATTAAAATTTTACTCGCAAACACCGATATTTCGCAATATGACATCTGGGCAAAGGATAAAATTTTATCCGCCGCGTTGGCAAATTTAGCCCGCATCGATGATGCGATCGCAGCGGGGCAGGATGCGATAATTTTGCCCGAGAGCGCCTTTGCGATGCCGCTAAATTTAGAAAGCGTGCTTGTTGAAGCTCTAAAGGAAAAATCGCGCACAATTACGATCGTAGCAGGCGCGGAAGCGTATGAGAACGGGAAATTTTACAACAGCGCCTATCTTTTTGCAAACGGGGAAATGAGCCGCTTCGATAAGCACATTTTGGTGCCGTTTGGCGAAATGGTGCCGCTGCCGGAATTTGCGCGAAATTTCATCAACCGCGTGCTGTTAGGCGGCGCGACCGATTTTTCGACGGCTAGCGGTTTTAGCGACTACGAGCTTGGCGGCAAGAGCGTAAGAAGCGCTGTTTGCTACGAGGCTACGCGCGCGGAGCTTTACGAGGGCTCGCCCAAATACGTCGTAGCGATCAGCAATAACGGCTGGTTCGTGCCGAGCTACGAGCCCTATTTGCAGCGCCTCATAATCCGCTACTACGCGAGCTTGCACGGTACATTGATCTATCACGCCGTAAACGGCAGCGCTAGCGAGATAATCGCTCCGAAAAAGATCTGGATAAACCGTCTTAAAGATCATCTAAAATAGCCTAAAAAGTTATTTTTAAACGACTTTTGGATAATATTTTAAAATTTTATTAGGAGCTAAATTTATGGCTAAATACAATCGCATACTCGTAAAATTTTCGGGTGAAGCGCTAGCGGGAGAGAACGGCTTTGGGATCGACAGCGAAATTTTAAAATTTATCGCTAAAGAGATCAAGCAGCTCGTAGAAGGCGGCATCGAAGTAGGCATCGTAATCGGCGGCGGCAACATCATCAGAGGCGTAAGTGCCGCGGCTAGCGGTATTATAAAACGCACCAGCGGCGATCATATGGGCATGCTAGCTACCGTCATTAACGCAATCGCGATGAGAGAAGCGCTCGAATACGCGGGCATGGATGTGCGCGTGCAAAGCGCGATAAAGATGGAAGCGATCTGCGAGACCTTCATCATCGGCCGCGCTAAAAGGCACCTGGAAAAGGGTCGCGTCGTGATATTTGCCGCAGGCACCGGAAATCCGTTCTTCACTACCGATACCGCAGGCACGCTCCGCGCTATCGAGATCGGAGCCGACGCCATTATCAAAGCCACGAAGGTAATGGGGATCTACGACAAAGATCCGCAAAAATTTAAAGATGCCAAATTGCTTTCCAAAGTCACTTACGATCAAGCCCTGCACGACAACATCAGGGTGATGGACGATACGGCTATCGCGCTTGCCAAAGACAATGCGCTTCCGATCATCGTATGCAATATGTTTAAGAGCGGAAATTTATACAAAATCGTCGATGGCGGAGATCTAAGCTCCTGCTCGATCGTAAAAAACTGAAATTTTAAATTTAAGGAGAATTGATGAGAACCGAACAAATTGTAGCCAAGGCTTTAAAAGTAACGGGCGGAGACCGATATAAGCTATCTTTGATGATAAGCAAACGCGCCGAGCAGCTAGCTGCGGGCGAACCGCCGCTGATAGAGAACGTAGATACTCGCAGGATGAAATTTGCCGATATAGCAATCTTGGAACTAGCCGAAGGTAAGATCGCATTAGATGGAATCGTTGACAAGGATTAATGATAACTTCTTAGAAAGTCTCATCGACGATGTCGTCGATACCAAAGACATTCAAAGCGCCAAGCAGCTGCTTTATAATCTAAAAGAGCCCACTCCGTTACTGGTGGATGCTATAAATTTATGCATCGCTCAGCACGACGGGCAGTTTCGCAAAAGCGGCGAGCCGTATGCGATCCATCCGATTTTGGTAGCTTGCTTCGTATCTTTTATGGGCGGAGACGGCGCGATGGTGATATCTGCGCTACTACACGACGTAGTAGAGGATACAGATTACAGCATCGAGCAGGTTAGACAAAGATTCGGCGACGAAGTAGCCAAAATCGTAGAAGGGCTTACTAAAATCGTAAACATCAGAGAGGATAAATTAGCTCCATCCGGCGATAGCAACGCCAAGCTGCGAACTACCGCGCTTACCTTCCGCAGGATGCTGATGATCTCCATTAACGATCAGCGCGTCCTAGTCGTAAAGCTCTGCGATAGGCTGCACAATATGCTAACCCTAGACGCACTTCGTTCAGATAAACAAAAACGTATCGGCGAGGAGACGCTTTTGGTTTATGCGCCGATCGCGCACAGGCTTGGAATTTCATCGATCAAAAACGTGCTTGAGGATCTTAGCTTCAAATACGTTATGCCTAAAGAATACGCAGCGATCGCCGATTACGTCGAGGAGCATAAGCAGCAGCTTCAGATGAGCTTGAGCAAATTTAGCGAAAAGATCAAGGAGTATATGCTCTCAAACGGCTTTAGTGAGGGCAGCTTTGAGATCCAAAAGCGAATGAAACACTACTACTCGATCTTTTTAAAAATGCAGCGCAAAGGAATTTCGATCGAGGAGGTGCTCGATCTTTTGGCTATCCGCATCATCGTGCAAAAGCCGATGGATTGCTACTTAGCTCTGGGCATAATCCATACTAAATTTAACCCGCTCATATCGCGCTTTAAGGATTATATCGCGCTTCCGAAGCAAAACGGATATCAGACGATCCACACGACAGTCTTTAACGAAAGTATGATCGTAGAGGTGCAGATCCGCACCTTCGATATGCATAACACCGCAGAATTCGGTGTTGCAGCGCACTGGAAATATAAATATAGCGGCTCAATCAATCCGAAGCTTGATTGGCTAAACGACATCGGCATGCAGGAAGAGGATGACGCCAACGCCGAGGATCTTTACGAATATGCTAAAGACAGCCTCTACGTCGAGGATATCGCCGTGTATTCGCCCAAGGGCGGAATTTTTACATTGCCGCGCGGTGCTACAGCGCTTGATTACGCCTACGAGATACACTCTCAAGTGGGCTTAAAAGCGACCGAGGCCTTTATAAACCGCGTCAAGGTGCCGCTTCTTACGGAGCTTAAAAACGGAGATATCGTTCATATCATCACCGGAAGCGAGCCACACTACCGCTGCAGTTGGCTAAGCTCGGTCAAAACGGGCAAGGCGCGCGCGACGATAAAGGCATTTTGCAAGCAAAAGATCAGAGATATAAATTTTGAAGTAGCGATTAAAATTTTATGCGCGATCTTTACGACGAGCAAGGAGAGCATTCTAAGCTGGCTTGAAAAAGAAAATTTAAACAAAAAGATCGGCAAAGCTGCCTATGACTCGGTATTTTTAAAAGACGTCGTAAACGCGCTGAAAAAATACCCGCTCAAAGAGAAATTTTTCAATATGAAATTTCGCAGCAGGTATGAGATCGAGAAGCAAAAATTTGACAACATCGTGGTGTATTCAAATTTTAAAATCGACGAGGTTGAGTTTGATTACTGCTGCAACCCAAAGCGCGGCGACGACATCATCGGCTTTCGCAACGGACACGGCGTGACGGTGCATCATAAGCTGTGCGAACGTGCAAGCGAGCTAATCAAAACCGATGAGATGATCTTCGTAAAATGGACGCGCAATGCGCCGCACCGCTACAAGATCATATTAAATTTAGAAAACAAGCGCGGCTCGCTGGCGACGTTTTTGAACTATTTAGTCAAGCTCGAGGTCGATCTGGTGTCGATAAGCCTTAACGAAAATAGCGAAACGACGTCGGATTATTTTGAGATTATCATCGAGCTAAACGAAAATTTAGACTCCGCGCAGATCAAAGATAGGCTCAAAAACCGCTTTAAAATCGTGGATTTCGTATCGCTTACGGACGTATATAAAAACTAAATAAGGGAGAGCAAATGGCTGACATTCAAGGCATTATGGAAAATTTTAAGCGCGGCGTCGCGGAGATCATCGGCGAGGAGCAGATTGAAGCACTGATTAGGCGCTATTACGACAGCGGCGAGGTCTTTTACGTCAAAATCGGCATGGATCCCACTGCTGCGGATCTGCACCTAGGACACGCCGTCGTGCTAAATAAGCTTGCATTTTTGCAAAACCACGGCGCGATCGTGCAGTTTCTAATCGGTGATTTTACTGCTCAAATCGGAGATCCTACGGGCAAGAGCGAGACTCGCAAAAAGCTAGCGCGCGAAGTTGTGCTGCAAAACGCCAAAACCTACGAGGATCAGGTGTTTAAAATTTTAAATCCAGCCAAAACCAAGGTGATGTTTAATTCCGAATGGACCAACCGCCTGGGTGCTAGCGGAATGATCGAGCTATCAAGCACTTTCAATGTTGCCCGGATGCTCGAGCGCGACGACTTCGAGAAGCGCTACAAGGCAGAGCAGCCGATCAGCATCAGCGAGTTTATGTATCCGCTACTGCAAGGATACGACAGCGTTTGCATGAAATGCGATATAGAATTCGGCGGCACCGATCAGAAATTTAATCTTTTAATGGGTCGCCAGCTGCAAAGAATTTATGATGTCGGCAAGGAACAAAGCGTCGTGATGATGCCGCTTTTGGTAGGCACCGACGGCACGAATAAAATGAGCAAGAGCCTTGGCAACTACATCGGCGTAACCGACACGCCGCATGATATGTACGGCAAGGTGATGAGCATCAGCGATGCGTTAATGTGGGATTGGTATAATCTGTTAAGCCAAAAAAGCAGCGAAGATATTGAGCTAATAAAAGGCTTCGTGGCGGATGGTTCGATCCATCCTAAGGCGGTTAAGGAGGAGCTTGCCTCCGAGATTGTCACGCAATTTTATGACGAGAATACCGCCTTTGAGGCCAAGCAGGAATTTGACCGCGTACACGGCGCCGGCGAGCTTCCTAGCGAGATCAAGGAATATCACGTAAGCTCGCCTGCATGGATCGTAAAGGCGCTCATCAGCTGCAAGCTTGCCGTCTCTAGCTCGGATGCGCGCAGGTTGATAAAATCAAACGCCGTCAGTATCGATCAAAATAAAATTTTAGATGAGCAGCTTCAGCTTAGCTCGGGCGAATACACTCTTCAAGTAGGGAAGAAAAAATTCGCTAAATTAAAGGTAGATTAATGAGTATAAAGATAGGCAAACACGAGATTGCGCACCCGATAATTCAAGGCGGCATGGGACTTGGTATCAGCTGGGACAAGCTAGCCGGCAATGTCAGCCTAAACGGCTGTCTAGGCGTCATTAGCTCGGTCGGCACCGGCTACTACGAAAATCTTAAATTTGCCAAAAAATCGCTCGATGGCAGACCCTATCAAAGCGAGAATTTTTATAGCAAAGAGGCGCTTTTTGCCATCGTGCAAAACGCCCGTAAAATTTGCGGCAATGCACCTTTAGGGATGAACGTAATGTGCGCAGCGAACGACTACGAGCGCATCGTGCGCAACACATGCGAGGCGGGTATCGACATCATCATTAGCGGCGCCGGGCTTCCTACCAATCTGCCGGAATTTACGGCCGATTTCCCGGACGTTGCACTCGTGCCTATCGTCTCCTCCGCTAAGGCTCTTAAGATCATCGCCAAACGCTGGAAGCAGCGCTATGACCGTATCCCGGACGCCGTAGTGCTCGAAGGCCCTCTTAGCGGCGGACATCAGGGCTTTACCTACGAGCAGTGCGGCGATCCGGCGTTTGCACTGGATAATCTAATCCCGCAAGTAAAAGCAGAAATCTCGCAATGGGGTAGCTTCCCGCTATTCGTCGCAGGCGGAATTTGGGATAAGACCGACATCGATCGCGTAAAAGCCCTGGGTGCAGACGGCGTGCAGATGGGTACGCGATTCATCGGTACGTTTGAATGCGACGCCGCGGAGGAATTTAAACAGGTGCTTCTTAACGCCAAAAAAGAGGACATCCGGCTTCTAAAATCGCCCGTAGGCTATCCTGCGCGCGGAATTCATACCAATCTGCAAGATATGATCGCCGCAGGCACGGCGCCCAAAATCCGCTGTATCAGCAACTGCGTAAGCCCATGCGAGCGTGGCAAAGGCGCTAACGCCGTAGGATACTGCATCGCCGACCGCCTAAGCGACGCATATCTGGGCAAAACGCAAAGCGGCCTGTTTTTCACCGGCGCGAACGGATGGCGATTAAACGAGATAATATCCGTGAAGGAATTGATAGAAAAACTTGTAAATGGCGAAGATAGTTAAAATTTTTCTAATCGCGGCTTTTAGCTGCGTATTGGCGTTTGGAGCTTCCAGCGAGGCATTTTTTGCGAAATTCGACAAGGATTTCATTGTGGCGACGCCAAATTATAAGCGCTCGCTGCACAAGGAGCTAAAATCGCTCTACGAAGGCGCGTCGCAGAAGGAAGTCCGAATAAAAGCGCTAAAAAGGCTGGTTTACAGCTCGAAAAATTTAGGGCTCGACTCCTCGCCTTATGAATCTGCGCTAGCCAAATTACAGGGCAAAGCAAGCGATAGCAGCACGAATTCTAAAAAACTCAAAGATGAAAACGCAAAAAATTCCAAAAGCTCGGACGAGAAAAACGCTTCAAATTTAGCGCACAGCCCCAAAGCCCCCGCCTCTAAAAATTCTAAGAATTCAAAAAATTCCACTTCCAAAAATCTCAAAAAGACGCGCGCGCCAGAAGAAGCCGATCTAAGCTCGCTATCTAGCGAGGATCTAGAATTCTTACGCTCGACTAGACCTCACGATGCAGACGACGCAAAAAATTCAACAGACGATGCGCATGGCAGCGACTCAAGCGAAAATCCCGCAGAAGCCGACGGCTCCTTACAAGCGCAGAATTCCGCGGGTAGCACTGCGACCGAGCGATTAGATTCTGAGCTTCGCAAAAGCAGTATAAAAAAATCCGCCCCCGATGCCAAACTCGCTCTAGCATCGCTGCGCGGTGATGGGGATGAGATCGTGCTTGAGTTTAACCGCGATCTAAAGCGCGGCGATTATAAAGATTTTACGATCGCAAGTAGCGATAATTTTCGCTTCGTGATTGATTTTAGCGCGCGGCAAAAGTCACAAAAAACGCGGCTTAAAGATAGCTTCGTTAGCTATGTACGCGTCTCGCAATACAACGATAAGACCGTGCGCATCGTACTTAGCGACCCGAAAGAATTCAACGCAAACGTAGAAATTAACGGCAATATGATGATTTTAAGTACGGCTGAAGGCTTAAAAGCCGCAAAATCTGCGCGTGCAGAAAAAAACAAGGATCAAAAATCAGGGCGCAAGCACGTTCGCGAGCAAGATAGCGAGCCGCAAATCAGCACGATAGATGATGCGCAAGGTGCCAAAACCGCGTCCGTGGCCGCCGGTAAAATTTATAAATCCACCAAGGGCAAACTCATCGTAATCGATCCGGGTCACGGCGGCAGCGATTCGGGCGCGGTCGGGAACGGGCTGAAGGAAAAAAACGTCGTGCTAGCCACATCCAAAAAGCTCGGCGCGCTACTTCAAAAGCGCGGCTATAGGGTGCTTTACACGCGCAGCACCGACGTTTTTATAAATCTGCGATCACGCACGATATTTGCCGGCAAAAAGAACGCCGATATGTTTATCTCGATCCACGCAAACGCCGCTCCTAACGCCAGTGCGGCATCCAAAATGAGCGGCGTGGAGACCTTTTTCTTAAGCCCGGCTAGAAGCGAGCGCAGCAAAAACGCCGCCGCGCTCGAAAACAAGGGCGATTTGGAGGATATGAATACCTTCTCGAAGCAGACCTTCTTAAATTTCTTAAATCGCGAGAAAATAATCTCCTCAAACAAGCTTGCCATCGACATTCAAAGCTATATGCTAAGCTCGGTAAAAAAGAGTTTCAAAAGCAAGGACGGCGGCGTGCGCGAGGCGCCGTTTTGGGTGCTGGTAGGCGCTACGATGCCCGCGGTGCTCGTGGAGATCGGCTACATCACACACCCCGATGAGGGCAAAAATTTAGGCAAAAGCGCCTATCAAGACCGCATCGCTCAGGGTATCGCAAACGGCGTGGACGCGTACTTTCAGAAAAACAAATGATGAAATTTTTCGCGCTACGCATTTTTGCAAGCGGGATAAAATTTTATTTCGGCGCGAGATTTGCTCCGCAGATAAATTTTAGCTGGCGTGATAGCTCTTGCGGATAAACAGGCGGTAAATTTAAAATTTTAAAGCCCGCCGCGCTAAATTTAAAGCAAAACGTGCGGCGTTTGGGTGCAAAATTCGCTCGCGTGCAAAATATTTACTACGGGCGGTAAATGTTACGGAGCGTCTTGCGGCGCCACGAGCTAGGGACACATACGGCTTAGACGCGGAATTTTAACGCAGCTCGGCGTAAAATTTTTAAACGTGGACTTGGCGCTACGAGCGCAGCAGAGCAGAGCTGGCGGTTAAATTTACCGACAAAATCGCATTTAAGCCGCAAGAAAATAACGATTTAGTCGCACTAATGCGAGCCACGTTTCAAACCGCGCCCGCGCAATTAGAATCGCACTTTAAGTTATGAGCGTGCATATTGCGCCAGCTGCGCTTAAGCGGCGCGGTAGCGCTCTGAAATTTCGCGCTATGTTCGCAAAGCGACGATATTTACATAATGCTGCGGATGCGGCAATTACAGCCGTGCCGATACTTGCGCTCTATGCGCATGAAGGGCGCAGTTGAATCGTAAATTAAAGATAAATTTTAAAAGGTCCAAAATGAAAAAAATCGTATTTTTGATCCTGCTTTTCG
>NZ_CALHII010000118.1 GCF_938030815.1 uncultured Campylobacter sp. | reverse complement strand
TCGCCTTGAAAGAGCGTATCGATCTTTAGCTCACGCGCACGGTTTGCGACGATTTGCGAGCTTTTGCCGGTGATGATCGCGACCTTTAGCCCCAGCCGCTGCCACTCCTGGATGCCAAACCCGTCTTTTACGTTAAATTTCTTCATCTCTTCGCCGCCGTTTGAATGGTACAGCCCGCCGTCGCTAAGGCAACCGTCTACGTCTAAAAATATGATCTTTATCACTTCGTTTTCCGTTTTTTGAAATTTTGTGATTTTAACGAAATTTGGCTGAATTTTTGGCAAACGGCGTATAAATTTAAGCTGCGATCTTAGCCTTTAATCGGCACGTAGCCGCTATTTTCGATGATGCTTTGCCCCTGCGGCGAAAGGATCCAATCTATCAAGATGCGGATATTTTCGTTTTTGTTGTTTTCGTCGTAAACCGCGTAAATTTCGGCTACGAGCGGGTATTTGCGGCTAGCGATATTTTCTTTATTCGGATACGCGCCGTTTAGGCTAAGCATCTTCACGCCGCCGTTTTGCACGATCCCCTCGACGTAATAGCGAAACGAAAAGCCGATTGCACTGCCGAAAAAGCCCGTGATCTTGCGCTTAGGCTGCGTCTCGCCCATAAATTTTAAAAACGCGCTCTGGCTGCCGCTGCCCGCGTTTCGCTGAACGGCATCTATTCGCATACGCTCGCCGCCTAGCTGCGACCAATCGCTATATTGCCCCGAATAAATTCCTCGCACCTGATCCACAGTTAAATTCGATACTTTATTATTCGCATTTACGATAAAGACGAACGCTTCCAGCCCGATCGGCACGAAGCGCAAGCGCACGCCCTTTTCCTGCGCATAAGCTAGCTGCTGCTTTGAAGGGGCAGCGACAAAGATCAGATCCGCCTCGCCGTCGCTTATGGCCTTGTATGCGCCGCGGGTATTGCTAAATTTAAGCCTGCTAGCATTCGTGAAATTTTGTCCGTCAAATTCCACGCTTTCCTTCGGATAGCTCGCCGCGACGAATGCCGAAAAGACGGGATACAAAGCCGCTGCGCCGTCGATTATCGGCAGATCGCCGCTAAGTTTTAAGCTAGAGCTGGCGCGCACGATCTGCGAACCCTGCTCAAACGGCAGAAATTTATGCAGCTCGATCGATTTGGCCTGCATCTCGGCGCTGCTTTGATTTACGTATCGCTTCACGACGAGGCTGTAAAATGCAAAATCGAAAGCCGCAAAGCTAAGCAGTAGCAAAATGACGATAGATGTGCGCTTCATCTTAGTTGCCGTTCGCGATATAGGAGATAATCGAGCATTTGCTCTGCAGATACAGCGCCGCTGCGGTTAGTGCGCAAACGCTGATCGCCCAGGCCGTCAATATTACGGCGATCGTTTTTTGAAAAATTTCATCGCTCATTTTGCGCCTCACATATGCTCGATTGCGTGATTAAGTAGCCAAAAAAAGCCCATTAGGACGCTCAAAAAAATTATGAACGAAAACACAGAGAGGATCAAAAGATTTCTAATTCTTCTGCGGCGCTCGGGTGCACTTTTAGCCGATTTAATAAATTTTACTAAACTTGCGATTAGCCAAATGAGCGAAACTACCGGCAGCCCAGTAAAAACCAAGATAAACATGGAAAAAGGATCGAATAGCCACTGAGAATATATGAGTGGAGTAAAAGCGCATGCAAACGCAACTGCCGAAATAATTAGAAATTTTTTATCTCTTTTATGGCGCTCCGGCTCGTCTTTTGATCTGATAAATTTAATCAAGCACGCGATGAGCCAAACAAAGCAGATCAAAAACAGCACATTTAAAATCTCCATAAGCGATCCGAAATTATTCATCTTTTACCTTTAAATTTTAATATGCAAAGCGGCGGTTTAGCGCTCCGGCAGTGCGAAATTTCATATAGCATAGTTCGCGGTTTTCGCGGCGGGCGCAAATGCACCGCCAGCGTAAGCAGTCTTAATAAAGCGGCGCGCTTTGCCAGAGTAATGGCGAAATTTTGCAAATTTCAAGCAGCGGCAAGAGTAAAATTTCAAACGCCGATAAAATTTCAAAACCGCGAATTGCCAAATTTACTAAATTTAGCGCGCATTTACCGCTATAAAACGCCCTTCGTGCTAGGCACGCCGGCGCGCTCGTTGATACTTATCGCGCGGCGGAATGCGACGGCGAACGCCTTAAACGCGGCTTCCGCCACGTGGTGCAGATTTTCGCCGCGAATCTGGCTTATATGTAGCGTTAAATTTGCGTTGAAAGCCAAAGCGCGAAAAAATTCCTCCACGAGCTCAGCGTCGAATTCGCCGATCTTACCGCGCTTCAGGCTCGGGCAATCAAATACCAAAAACGCACGGTTGGAAAAATCAAGCGCGGCGCTTACGGCGGCTTCGTCCATCACGACGACGCTATCGCCGAAGCGCTCGATGTTTTGCGCGGGATAGATCGCCTCTTTGATCGCGCTTCCGAGTACGATGCCGCAGTCCTCGACGCTGTGGTGAAAATCGACCTGCAAATCGCCCTCGCAGCGCAGGTTTAGATCGATCCACGCGTGCTTGGCAAACGCGCTAAGCATATGATCGAAAAAACCGATGCCCGTTTGTATCTGCGCTGCGCCGCGCCCGTAAAGCTCCAGCTCAAGCTCGATTTTGGTCTCTTTCGTAGCCCTATTTTTGCTTATCATTGCGCAATCCTTAAAACTAAATTTTGTTTGAAATCTATCTAAATTTCACTAAATTTCGGTTAAAATTTCAGCCAGCTTTTCGGAATTTACGCTGCCGATCTGGCGCAGGCTCGCAATCTCGGAGCCCTCTTTAAAAAACAGAATCGTAGGCGGGCCGAATACGTTAAAATGAGCTTTTATCGCCCTATTTTGCTCGCTATCTTCGCTAAGATCGATCTTTAAAAGGCTAAATTTATCAAGAGTGTCAGCAAGAGCGGGATCTGCGAATGCTCGCTCGCTCTGCTCGCAATTTTTGCACCAGCTAGCCCAAAAGTCCACTATCACGGGCTTTTTGGAATTTTCTATTTCGCTGCGCAGCTGCGCCAAATCGTGCACAAACGAAAAATGCGCGCCGCTTAAATTTTTAGCGCGAGAAAATTCGCCCGCTTGCAAGCTCTCGCCGCCGGGGCCGCCGCTGGAATATCTCGTGCTTTGCGGGATCAGATTACCAAGCGGCTTAGAAAAATCTTTTGCGCCGCTGGCAAAGCCCGCGAGCAGCAGCGCCGAATATAGCGCGATTACAAGGGCCAAAGCGCGCTTGATACCGCTCGCGCCGCCGTCAAACAGCCCCAAAAATCCTGCGAAGATCGCGCCTAAAACCGCATAAATCAGCAGGCTTAAATTTTCGCCGATGAGCGCGCGCGAAATCCACACCGCCGTAAAAAGCAGCAAAAAGCCGAAAATTTTAGGCACCGCCTCCATCCAAGCTCCCGGTCTAGGCAGTGCGCCGCCGAGCCCCACCACAAGCAGCAGCGCGCCGCTTCCGAGCCCCAGCGCAAAAAGAGCCGCCGCACCCAGCAGAACGTCGCCGCTGCCCGCGATGTAAACGAGCGCGCCCGCAAGCGGAGCGGAGATGCACGGCGATACGACGAGTGCCGAGATAAGCCCCATCGAAAAAACTCCGATCAGGCCGCTAGCATTTTCGCTTTTACTATTTAAGAAGCTTTGAAAGCGCGCAGGCAGGCGGATCTCGTAAAATCCAAACATCGAAAACGCGAGCGCGGCGAATATGAGCGAGGTTAAAATCAGTGCGGGCGGAGTTTGCAGCAGGCCCTGTAAATTTTGCCCAAAAACCGCCACGAAAGCTCCTAAAATCGCATACGAGCTCGCCATACCGAAAATATACGCGAGGCTTACGGTGAGGCTTTTTTTCGCGCTCGGCTTCGAGGAGGTTTTCGCCACGATGATCGACGAGAGGATCGGGATGAGCGGATAGACGCAAGGACTTAGCGAGAGCAGCACGCCGTAGCCGAAAAACAGCGCGATCGCGGCGATGAAGCTCTTGCCGCCAAGAACGTTTAAAATTTTATCCTGCTCGGAGATGGAATTTGCGCCGCGAGAAGTTTTTTGCGCGGAGGTTTCGTCGGAATTTACCGCAGCGCTTTCCGCCGAGCTTGCCGCGGAATTTCCCGCCGCATACGAGTTTGCCAAGGAATTTGCCTCTGCGCCCGAAGCTACGGTATTGCTTTCAAAATTTGAAGTCCCGCTCTGCGCACCGTCTGCGGCAGAAATCTGCGCGGAATTTCCGCCGCTTCGGTATTTTTTCAGCTCGGAGTTTGAAATTTTGCTGATCTGATAGCCCTCTACTACGCGCTTGAAGCTAAATCCGAACTGCTGCGGCTGGTAGCAAAAGCCCGATTTCGTGCAGCCCAGAAAATCGCCATTAAGCACGAAATTATCGCTGTCTGCGGCATTTGCAAGCACGAGGCCCAAAGGCACGGCGATGCTAAATTTGCCCTCGTAAATTTTATAATCCTTGTATTCGGTCGCGGCGGGCAGATTTATTAAATTCGTCACCTCTGCACCGTCAGTGAAAATTTTTATCTCGTTTTGATAGAGATAGATTCCGTCTGCGATATCGAAGCTTAGCGTTACGCTATCGCTCTGCGCCGTCGCGTCAAGCTTGAACGCGTCGGATGGTTTTAAGGGCTCGGCGCCTAAACCCAAGAGAAAAAATGCCGTCAAAATCAGCGATCTGATCAAATTTTATCCTTTGAAATTTTTTCCTACATTCTAACGTAATAAGTATGAATTTATAGTGTAATATAAAGAACTTTTTTGTAAAATTCCTTAAAAATTTTTAGGAGACGATATGAGCAAAGAGATCAAAACCGAAACAGGCGAAATAGCGCTGAAAGAGATAGAATTTAAAAGCTCAAAGTACGAAAAAATCTCGTTCAAAGACTACGAGACGCTGCTTGAAAGATATCAGATCGAGCTTTTGAAGCTGCAAAAATTCGTGAAAGAAAAGGGGCTAAAAATTTTAATCTTGATGGAGGGGCGCGACGCGGCGGGCAAAGGCGGCACGATCAAGCGTTTAACCGAGCATCTAAACCCGCGCGGATGCCGCATTGTAGCACTCGAAAAGCCAAGCAACGTCGAAAAGACGCAGTGGTACTTCCAGCGCTACGTCGCGCACCTACCCAGCGGCGGCGAGATCACGATATTTGACCGCAGCTGGTATAACCGCGCGATGGTCGAGCCGGTGATGGGCTTTTGCACGCATGCCGAACATAAAGATTTCCTGCGCCAAGTGCCTAAATTTGAGGAGCTTTTGGTAAGTGCGGGGATAATTTTGTTTAAATTTTACTTCTCAGTCTCCAAAGAGGAGCAAAAAAGGCGCTTCGAATCGCGCCGCACCGACCCGCTAAAGCAATATAAACTCTCGCCGGTGGATGCGAGATCGCAAGAGCTGTGGAATCAATACACTCTCGCAAAATACTCGATGCTGCTCGCTTCAAATACCGAGTTTGCGCCGTGGACGATCCTTGATAGCAACGACAAAAAGATCGCGCGACTAAACGCCTTCCGCTGCATACTCTCGCGTATAGACTATCCCGAAAAGATCGACGCGAAGGAACTTGCGGTGGATCCAAACCTCGTGCGAAACGGCGCCAGGGAGATAGTGCTAATGGAGGATAGCCAAAAAAGCGAGGCTTGGCGCAAGCTGGAAAGCCCCTCTCGCAAGAACAAGAAGGATAAGAAAAAGGGCTAAATCTTGCCAATGAAGATTACTCGCTAAGAGTTGCTAGGGAGGA
>NZ_CALHII010000117.1 GCF_938030815.1 uncultured Campylobacter sp. | reverse complement strand
GCCATTCTATTCGAAACAAACGAAAAACGAAATAACCGAAACGACGAAAGGCAAGATCTCGTCAATGCTCCGTTACCGCCGCCGCTATCCGAACCCGCGATAGTAAGAATTTTTCTCATAAAAAGCCTTTAAAATTTTAGCGCGATTATATCGAAATTCCGCTATAATTCCCCAGATATATTATTTTACGGGCTAAATTTAAGTTTTATTTATATAGTTTTTATTATAATTTATAATTTATTCGTAATAACTATTACAAATACAAAATTTTAACCCAATTAGAGGAAATTACATGAAAAAAGTCGCCAGTTTGATTTTCGCAGCGTTTTTAGTTTCGGGCTGCTCCTATTTCGAAAAAAAGGAGGAAAGCGGCGCGAAGCAAGGCGGCGAGACCCCCGCGCTGCCGGTTGGCGTATTTATCGCCAAATCCGCCGACGTGCCGATAATTTTGAAATTTAACGGACAGACCGTAAGCGAGCTTGAGATAATGCTAAAGCCGCAGGTTTCGGGTACCATCGAAAAGCAGCTTTTTGAACCTGGCCACAGCGTCAAAAAGGGCGACGTGCTTTACGAGATCGACCGCTCGCGCTACCAAGCGGCGTTTGACAGCGCAAACGCTAATCTGCAAAACGCCTCGGCGGACTACAAAAGAGCCAAGGCGCTAAAAGCTAGCAACACGATCTCTCAAAAGGATTTCGACACCGCAAAAGCCGCGTTTATGGTAGCCGAAGCAAATTTTAAAAGCGCAAAGATCGATCTTGACCACTCGCTTGTAACCGCGCCTTTTGACGGCATGGCGGGCGATACGCAAAAAGACGTAGGCGCATACGTAAACATTGGCGAGGATCTGGTGCGCCTTAGCAAATTTGATCCGATCGACGTGGAATTCGGCATCGCGGACGTCGATAGGCTGGAGCTTGATGCAAATTTAAGAAACGGACAGTGGAAGCAACTGGGTCGCCAAGTAAGTATAAATCTCGGCGGCAAGGACTACAACGGCACGCTAAGCTTTATCGATAGCGTTATCAATACAAACACCGCGTCAGTCAGCGCTAAAGCTCAAATTCCAAATCCAAGCTTAGAAATTCGCCCGGGAATTTTTACCAAAGTAAGCGTCGAGGGCTTTTATCAGAAAAACGGCTTTAAAATTCCGCAAGTTGCGCTCAAGCAAGATCTTAGCAACACCATAGTCTACGTCGTGCAAGACGGCAAGGTCGCTAAAAAGGTGGTCAAAATCGCAGCTCAAGATACCCGCACTGCGACGATCTCAAGCGGACTGCAAGACGGCGATCAGATCATTTTGGATAATTTTAAAAAGATCAACGTGGGCTCCAAGGTCACTCCCGTACCCGCAAGCACCGATCCTTACGTAGCGGGGCAGCCTAACGAGCAACCGTCTCAGAGCAATGCGGAAAGCGGGAAATAATGTTTTCTAAATTTTTCATCAACCGCCCCGTTTTTGCCTGCGTCGTTTCGATAATCATCGTAATCGCGGGCGTTTTGGCTCTTAAAAATTCCTCCGTCGAGGAGTATCCGCAACTCACGCCGCCGCAAATCGTCGTTAGCGCTACATATAGCGGCGCGGATGCACAGACGATTGCCGACGTCGTCGCAGCCCCTCTTGAAAACGCGATTAACGGCGTTGAAAATATGATCTATATGGAAAGCTCAGCAAGCTCCTCCGGCGACGTTAGTATCAACGTATATTTTCAAATCGGCACAAATCCAGCAGATGCGAAAGTCAATGTAAACAACCGCGTCACGCCAGCTCTTACGCTACTTCCCGACGAAGTGCGCCGCTATGGCGTAACCGTTACCGAGCGTAGCAGTACGATGCTGGAAGTGCTTGCGTTTTACGATCCTAGCGAACAGATGGACGTCGTAGAGATGCAAAACTACGTAGCTATCAACGTCGTAGATGAGCTAAAGCGCGTGCCGGGCGTCGGAGACGCTCAAGCGCTGGGTACGAAAGACTATGCTATGAGGATCTGGGTTAAGCCTGAGCTACTTAAGAAATTTAACGTTACGACCGCCGAGATAATCGCCGCAATAAGCGAGCAAAACAGTCAATACGCCGCGGGCAAGATGGGCGAGCAGCCAATGAACTTAGGCAATCCCTACGTATATGCGATCAAGCCTGAGGGTCGTTTAAAAACCGTCGAAGAGTTTGAAAATATCATCATACGCGCGCAAAAAGATGGGAATTTCTTGCGCGTAAAAGATGTCGCCGAGGTCAAACTAGGCGGCGCAAGCTACAATATCTCGGCAAAATTTAACGGCAAAGAGATGGTGCCTGTGCTTATCTTTATGCAAAGCGGTGCCAACGCTCTAGCCGTAGTTGAAGCGGTAAATAAGCGCATAGACGAGCTTAAGCCTAATTTTCCCGGCGAGCTGACCTACGACGTCGCCTACGATACGACTAGCTTCGTAAAGGTCTCGATCGAAGAGGTCATTCATACTTTCATTGAAGCGTTAATCCTCGTCATCATCGTTATGTATATGTTCTTAGGCAATCTTAGAGCGACGATCATTCCGACGCTTGCTGCGCCCGTATCGATCTGCGGCGCGTTTATCGGAATTTATGCCTTCGGATTTTCTATAAATTTAATTACCCTTTTTGCGCTTATTTTAGCTATCGGTATCGTCGTGGACGATGCGATCATAGTAATCGAAAACGTAGAGAGAATTTTGCACGAGGAGCCGGATCTTAGCGTCAAAGAGGCCACCACAAAAGCGATGGGCGAGATCGTAGCGCCCGTAATCTCCATCGTGCTAGTGCTTTCGGCGGTTTTCGTGCCGGTTGCGTTTATGGAGGGTTTTACCGGGGTTATGCAGAGGCAATTTGCTTTAACGCTCGTAGCCTCGGTATGTTTTTCAGGCTTCGTAGCCCTTACCCTAACGCCCGCACTTTGCGCCCTAATATTGCAAAAAAAGGAATCTGAGCCTTTTTTCTTTATAAGATGGTTTAATAATCTTTTTAGCATCTCAACTAAAATTTACGCCGCAGGCGTCGGCATGGTTTTGCGCCATGTGCTAATCAGCCTCGTTTTTGTAGGCATCATCATCTATGCAATGGTGAAGCTTCTTGTGCTCACTCCTAGCGGCCTGGTGCCTAACGAGGACAAAGGCTCGATTATGGCGATGACTACGCTTCCGTCGGCATCTACTCTACCTAGGACGGAAGCCGATCAGGATTTCATCGCAAGTATCGCTAAAAAGTATCCAAACGTAAAAGATATAACCCAAATCACGGGATACGATATGCTAGCCGGAGCGCTTAGAGAAAATGCGGGAGCTTTTTTTATGAAGCTAAAAGACTGGAAGGAGCGCCCCGGCGATGAAAATTCCAACTTCGCCATAGCTGCCGCGCTAAACGGGCAGCTCTACGGCGCGGATCGCAACTCGATGACTTACGTCGTTACGCCGCCTCCTATTATGGGGCTTTCGCTTACGGGCGGATTTGAGCTCTACGCGCAAAGCACGACGGGCAAGAGCTACGATGAAATTCGCGCCGATATGGATCGCGTAACCGCCAAAGCTAACCAACATCCCGCTTTAAAACTCGTGCGAACGACGCTGGATACCGATTTCCCGCAGTATAAGCTCTACGTCGATAAAGAGAAGGTAAAGATGCTAGGCGTTAAGATAGCCGACATTTTTACCGTGCTAAATTCTACCATCGGGCAGTATTACATCAACGACTTTAACCTTATGGGTCGCACGTTTAAGGTCTATATCCGCGCTACACAAGACTACAGAGACGATCCTAACGATCTAAAATCGCTCTACGTCCGCAGCGCTAGTGGCGATCTGATACCGTTAAATTCTTTAGTGAGACTTGAGCGCTCGCTTGGTCCTGATTCCGTTAATAGATTTAACGCCTTCCCAGCAGCGCAGATTATGGGCGAGCCAAATACGGGTTATACCTCGGGCCAGGCGATTGCAGCGATCCAAGAGGTTATAAAAGAGGAGCTTCTTAGCGGATACTCGATCGGCTGGTCGGGCTCTGCGTATCAGGAGGTTAGCGAGACCGGCAAGGGCGCGCAAGCATTCGTATTTGGAATGATCTTCGTGTTTTTAATCCTGGCGGCTCAATACGAAAGGTGGCTCATGCCGCTTGCCGTACTTACCGCCGTGCCGTTTTCGGTATTCGGCGCGCTCGTGTTTACATATTTCCGCGGGCTGAATAACGACATATATTTTCAGATAGGACTTTTGCTTCTAATCGGTCTGGCGGCGAAAAACGCGATTTTGATCGTAGAATTTGCGATGAACGAGCACCTAAACAACCACCGCCCGATCGCGGAAGCTGCCGTCGAGGCCGCCAAGATGAGGTTTCGCCCTATCGTGATGACGAGCTTTGCGTTCGGCCTCGGCGTGCTTCCGATGGTTATCGCTACCGGCGCAGGCGCTGCTAGCCGCCACGCGCTGGGAACCGGCGTCGTAGGCGGAATGCTCGCGGCATCTACAATCGCGATCTTTTTCGTGCCACTGTTTTTCTACCTGCTCGAAAGCTTCAACGCTTGGCTTGATAGACGCGGCAAAAAAGTCCAAACTAACGAGGTGAACGATGAAAATAAATAACGCTCTTTTAAGCGCCTTGACGCTTGGAATTTTACTTTGCGGCTGCAACTTCAAGCCCGTCACGCCGCAAAAACAGACCGGCTTTAAGGCGGATTACGCGAGCACGAACGTTAGCACGCAGTGGTGGAAAAGCTTTAACGATCCGCAGCTAAACGCCCTGATCCAAAGCGCGCTGGAGCAAAATTCCGACCTGCAAACCGCGCTGAATAACGTCGAGTATGCGCGCGTAAATTTGGGACTAAACAAGCTTGAGTACCTGCCGAATGTAAATTTAAGCGGCAGCGCGGTGCGTCAAAATAATTTCGGCAACCAGCCTGATCGCAACTCCCATGGCTCGTATCAGATCGGCGCCGTGCTAAGCTACGAGATCGATTTTTGGGGGCGCGTGCGCAACAGCGTGGATTCGGCGCGATCGAAATTTAATGCGACGAAATACGACTACGAAACCGCCAAAAATACGATCACAAGCACGGTTGCGACGACCTATTTTACGCTACTAGCGTTAAAGCAGCAGGAACAAATTTTAAAAGACAGCCTAAAAAGCTATCAAAATACGCAAAACTACCGCAAAAAGCAGCTCGATGCGGGCGCGGTTAGCGAGATCGTATTTTATCAAGCCAAAGCTGCGGTGCAAAGCGCCGAGGCGAGCCTCATAAGCGTGCAAAATCAGCTCTCCGCAGCTCAAACCTCGCTAAATATCCTAACGGGCAAGAGCTACGATGAAATTTTACGCGGCACACCGCAGACCGCCACGAAAATGCCTAGCGCGCCGCAGATCCCAAGCGGAATCCCAAGCGACGTGATCCTGCACCGCCCGGACGTCGCAAGCTCGCTCGAAAATCTGCGCGCAAGCAACTTCTTAGTGGGCGTCGCCAAGGCGGGCTACTTCCCTACCTTCTCGCTTACGGGCTCGGCGGGATATGCAAGCGGAGAGTTTGACAGGCTATTTACCGCAAACGCGAGCACGTGGAGTATCGGCGGCTCGCTCGCAGGGCCGCTACTTGACTTCGGCCGCCAAAAAAGGCGTGTAGAGCTTGCGAATTTAGAGCAAAACGCGAGCTTCATCGCATACGACAAAGCGCTTAAAACCGCTTTCGGCGACGTTCGCGACGCGCTTGTAGGCGTACAAAACGCCAAATTGAGGCAAGCAAGCCTCGCCGATCTCGTCGCTTCGCAGAGCAAAATTTATTCAAACGCCTCAAGCAGGTATCAGGCGGGCTACAGCGATCATCTGGAGTTTTTGGATTCGCAGCGAAACCTACTTAGCGCGCAGCTAAACAAAGTGCAGACCGATCTTGACGTGCTAAACGCGACAGTGAATGCATACAAGGCGCTCGGCGGCGGCTTTAGCATAGAAGATAGCGAAATAAAGGCGCTTATCGGCGCCGAGCAGGACGTGCAGCCCGATATGTCCGCCTTCCCGAAGGATAGGATTTTTAATTAGCTTTCTAAATTTACTGGCGGCGCGAAATTTTAAAATACCCGTAAATTTAAAGCGCCGCCGAAATTTTACGGCGCAAGCGGACTATATGAAAGTAAAATCTACTTGCGCTTTTTAAATTTAGCCCCGCGGCGGGCGGCAAATCCAAATTTCAAAGATAATCTAAATTTTAAAATAGCCGCAGCGAGGTGAAATCGTCGCTCGGCTAGGAAGCGCAAAGCGGCTTGGCTTAGTGGCGCGGTAGAATTTTAGGCGCGCGGTAGAATTTCTAAGCGGCACGGCAAAATTACAAGCAGCGCGATAAAATTTCAAACGCTGCGGTAAAATTCTAAGCGCCGCGTTTTAAATTTAAAGGCAAAACGGATTGCGCGCCAAAACGGAATTTGGCAAAATTTTAGATTTTCGCTATAATCGCGACTTTTAATTTAGATGGGTGTCCGAGCGGTTGAAGGAGCACGCCTGGAACGCGTGTAAAGTGCAAGCTTTCGAGGGTTCGAATCCCTTCCCATCTGCCACTACTTTAAAATTTCATCCCCGCAAAACTCTAAAATTTCGCTTTCCCACTCGGCGTAAATTTTATAAATTTTAAGTCGCAACACATTAAATTTACTCTATTATAGCAGTTAAATCTTTAAACTGCGAGGTATAGACATGAGTGAAATTTCTTTCTATTTTGAGGAAGGTGATTTCGTGTTAAAAGCCAGTAGAGTTGTTAAAGCCGAAAAGAGCGGCACGCTTGTCTTTCGAAACAAAATGAACTCTGTGTTGTTCCCGGTTAATTTCACGGCTAGGGATTATGATATTTTCTTTACGATCTGCTGGTATGCAAAGCAGATGGGCTATGTTGAAAATGCCAAATTTATTGAAATGCCTTACTCTGAAATTTGTAGATTTATGCCGTCCGGCCTGAATAAAACCAGATTTAACGATGAAGTAAAGAATTTTAGAGCCAAAGTTCTAGGGCAAGACGGCGCTGCCATCTATAGGAGCGTCGAAATTACCGAAGATGATGAAATAACTACCGTAGGCGTATTTTTTACGGATATTCGAATTTTTAGAAATAAGCAATCATTAAGTTTTAGATTAAACCCGGTTGCTCTTGAGATTTTATTCAGTACCCTTAAATTTATGAAAATAGATTTAAACAACTTTGTTGCGATTAAGGGCAAATTTGCCAAGACTTTATATCGACTCCTGCATCAATACGAAAACGTAAAAGCCGATAAAGACGGCTTTAAGTGTGTAAATTTTAATAGAGACGACTTTGAAAGATTTATGAGCGCGCCGGCCAAATATAACGCTTCCGATTTGGATCGCTTTGTAATTAATCCGTCTATAAACGAATTAAATGAAAGCTATTTCAAAAAACTTCTTTTTGAGAAAAGAATAGCTGACGGCAATAAAAAAGCGGTGGTCGGCTACTCGTTCAAATTTATTTTGAATGAAAAAACGGAAAGAATAGGGGCTTAAAACTGCGCCTCTTGTCGCTTTGGGTGCATAACCCTATCGCTTTGATCCTCATCGTCGCTTACAGGGCTTCTATGGACTTAAAATTATCTTAAAGCAACGCATTCCCGGTACAAATAAATTGCCGGGTTCTGCGCTATCCTCTTATTCTCATAGCGATGTATTCGTCCGTATCTAAGTCGTAGTTGTTCGCTTCGGCTTTAAACTGCATCAGTTCGTCAAAGGTAAAAATATCCTTTAGCTCGTATGTGGCTAAAATTTTAACGTCTGAATACGTCAGGATGCTTACTTCTAGGCTCTCTGCGATCTGCCTTATTTTCTCTTTCTTGGAATCACTTACGAATACGATATAATTTTTTATATGCTGCACGTCCTTTGGATCGTTTGGCTGCGGCGCCTCGATAAGCCCCATTTTGAACCGCACAAACTCGCTCATGCTGGTGTTGAACCATTTGGCCTGATCATAAATTGTTATCAGCACATCGTCTTTTATATGCGGTATCGGCGTCGTTAGGGCGAGCTCTATAAATTTGGCCAGCGTATACGTCGGATATTTTTTTCGTATTTTTACGGCCAGTTCCTTTGAGAATTTCGTCCCTATCGCCTTTTTGTCCTTTTGTTTGCCGTCCTTCTTTTGGCTTTCTTGGTTTCTGCCGC
>NZ_CALHII010000116.1 GCF_938030815.1 uncultured Campylobacter sp. | reverse complement strand
GATGCCGATGATAGGTTTAATGCCGTGCTTTTTCATCGTCTGATAAAAGTCTATCGCGCCGAACATATTGCCGTGGTCGGTGATCGCGCACGCCTTGGTGCCGCGGCTCTGTAAAAGCTCGGCGAGCTCGCTTACTTTATTCGCGCCGTCTAGCAGCGAATACTCAGTATGAAGGTGCAGGTGGGTGTAGTCGCTCATTTTGTTCCTTTTTTCTGTTGGAGCGATTATATTAAATTCGGGCTTTAGAAACGGTCAAATTTAATGGAATTTTAGCTTAAATTTCAGCGCGAAATTTTACGAGCAAATTTTGTTACGGAATTTTACTTCGGAGGTTTTACATTCTGAGTTTTGCGGATTAAATTTTGATAAAATTTTAAGTTTAAAATGCTGTGATGAAATTTTGCTATCATATAAATTCCGCTTACCTGGAATTTTGAGCCAACGCAATTCCGCAAAATTCTACGACTTAAATCATCGTAAAATTTTGCGGTTTAGAATTCCGCTTGCAAAGTCTTGCAGCTCTACGATCTTGAGAATTCCACGATCGCTTTGGCAAGCTCTCTAGTAGGATCAACGAAAATTTTATCGCTTTTGATTAACGGCAAAAATAGCGGCAGCTCAGTGCAGGCAATGACATAAATATCAGCATCGATTTTGCCTAGCAAATTCTCAAAAGCCCCCACGTATTCGGCAGTCTTGCCCGCCTTAACGCCTTTGTAGATGCAATCCATCAAAACCGCTTGATTTTCTTCGCCGAGATCCACGCTGATTAGCCCTGCTTCTTTGAGCGGATCGTCGTAAATTTTAGCTTTTTTTGTACCGATAGTGGCTAGCACAGCGATTTTATGGGCGTTTGGATAATTTCTGCGGATCGCTTTTACGGTGATCTCGGCGATATGAATTAGCGGGATTTCCGCCGCAGCTTCTACATCGTCTGCGAAAAAATGCGCCGTGTTGCACGCCATCGCAAACGCCTTGCAGCCTGCATTTTTGAGCCTAACAGCGCTCTCGCTTAGGCGCGGAAGCGGATTTGCACCTTTACCTAAGATAAATGCCGTGCGATCTTCGATCTGCGGATAGCTATCGATTACAAGCGGAATATTTTCTTGATCGCTTCCCGCAGCAGTCTCTTCTATAATCTTCATATACAGATCCGCACTCGCTAAAGGTCCCATTCCACCGATAATTCCAACTCTTTTCATAGCTCGTCCTTTCTAAATTTTACTTGGGTTAATTCTCCCACTTACTCATATCCATTTCGTTTTCGCTCTTTGCGACGTAGATCGACGCGACAACATCGCCCGTTACGTTCATCGAGGTTCGCCCCATATCCAAAATCGCATCAATGCCCAAAATCATTCCGTAAGCGATCGCTACGTTACCACTTACCTTGACGCCGATAGACTCGAGCACTAAAAGCAGCATCAGCGCACCAGCTCCCGGAACTCCGGCAGTTCCGATCGCCGCAAGCATCGAAGTGATGATGATCGTGAGGTAGTGGCTGCTATTTAGATCGATACCGCAAGCATTAGCGATAAAGAGCGTGCACACGCCCAAATACACGGTCGTGCCGTTCATATTCACCGTAGCGCCCACGGGCAAAACAAAGCCGTAGATCGCCTTTGGAATTCCCATATCTTCGGCGGTTTGCATCGTAATCGGAAGCGTGCCGTTGGAGCTGCGGGTAACAAAAGCCGTAAGCATCGGCGGACGCACTTTTTTAAGGAATTTAATCGGGCTAACTCCGATAAGCATACAAATAACGCAATAAACCGCAAATACTTGAATCGCAAGTCCCACGTATAGGGTAATCGTGACATTTAATAGCGAGCTGAAAGCCTCGATACCGCTTTTATTAAACACTACAAACATTAGCGCAAAAACGCCAATTGGTGCGTATTGCATCACCCAATGCACGACCTTAAACATAATCTCGCTCATTCCGTCGAAAAAATTATAAACCGTGTTGGCGGAGCTTTTGATACGTGCGTCGCTACTATCGCGGCAAAACGCAAGCCCCACGCCGAAAAATAAGCAAAACGCGATAATCGGCAAAATTTCGCCCTTGGCTATGGAATCAAAAGGATTCGTAGGAATTATATTAAGCAAAATTTTACTCATACTAGGCGCGTTTGCTGCCTTTTCGACGGCCTTGGACGCATCGCTTAGATCAAGCCCGCTACCTGGAGAAAATATAAACGCACACGCTAGGCCGATGACGATCGCAAAAAGCGTAGTTATAGCGTAAAATATGATCGCCTTAACGCCTACTTTACCCAGGTGCGCAGGCGAGATGCTGCTAGTGCCCACGATCAGCGAACAGATAATGATCGGCACCATAATCATCTTTAAAAGTCTCACGAAAAGATCTCCCAAAGGCGTTAAAATCGCCACCCACGTGGTATCGCCCACCGGCATATTTTTAGGTAGCAACATACCGATCGCAGAGCCCAACACTAAAGCGATAATGATGCGCCAAAGCAAGCTTGAGTTAAAATAAAAAGCTAAAATTCCGCCTTTTTTCGTTTGATTTTCTGACATGGACATCTCCCTGCACTAAGAATTTTAACGGAATTCTACCGCAACTTGCCATAAAATAAAATTTAATCGGTCGCCAAATGAAAGTTAAATTTTAAAATTCAATCGCGAGTTTGCCGCATTTTAAAGCTGAAATTATGCGGCAAGCTTTGTCTTTTGAAGTTATGAAGCGGAATTTCAAAGGAAAAACGACGCTTGAAATTTTATGGAATTTGCGGATTTTGATGCAGTGAAAAGCCGAAATTTTGTGGTGGTGGGCTCACTAGGACTTGAACCTAGGACCATCCGGTTATGAGCCGGATGCTCTAACCAACTGAGCTATGAGCCCGCCAGCGGTAAAAAAGAAATGTGATTTTACAAAAATAATCTTAAAACGGCGTTAAAATCAATCATAAATTTCACGCTTAGCGTTCTAGCGGACATCGCGGTAAACTCTACGGCGCGCCACGGCCTTTGTGCAAAATTTAGCGCCGCTTTGAAAGCGAGCAAACAACAAATCAAAGCAAACGATTTAAAATTTTAAAATTTAACGGCGCGATCTAAAACGTACCGCGGCGCTCTCGCCATAGCCGCGATCTGTCTATACGCCGCTACGTCGTCTCGTCGCCGTCTTGGTCTTGAAGCGCGTCCGCTTCGCCATCCGCCGCGATCGCCTCGAGGCTTAAAATTTCATCGACATCCTCAAGCTGGGCTACGCCGCTTCCTGCGATGCTTCTGATGCTTGCGTGCATCGCGATCGCTCCGTCTCGCGCACGCGCGATCTGTTTTTCGCGCTGTTTCCAGATGCGCTCCATTGCGTTGCGCTCCTTATTTAAGCTCTCTTGCATGCCGACGAATGCCGAGACGATCGTCTTTATCTGGTTTGCAAACTCGGGCGAGGTCAGATAGTCGTAGAGCATCGCCGTTTTGCTATCTTGATTTTGACCCGATCTTTTGGCAAACGCAAGCGCCACGACGTGTTCGCGCAAGACGGCGCAAAGCCCCTTAAATTCCTCAAACGAACAGATCCAGATGCTAGCATCGCTAGGCGCTTGGTGCAGCCTAGGGCTGTGAGGCGGCATCTGCTCGGTGACGATAACGCCGATCTGCGCGCCCTCGCCTATCATATCGTCTTTGAGTTTGTCAATCCATTTGGGCTCGAAGCTTTTCGTGCGCTTGCTCTCGTATAAAATTTTACCGCAGCCCGCAAACTCCCTCGTATGCACCATCTGCACGCAGTCTGCACCGCGTGCGCCCTTTTTGACCTCATCTATCTCGTCCAAAGGAAAGTTTAGCCGCAGATACTCCTGCAGCGCAAGCTCCTGCACCTCGCCCTGAAGCTGCTGCGAGCCCACCTCAGAGCGGCGCTTGAGCTCGTTTATTTGGCCGATTAGGCTTTGGATCTGCTCATCTTTTTGGCGGAATTTCAGCTCGTTTTCCTGCGAAATTTGTTTCGTTAGTCGTTCGCGCTCCCTATTCATGCGGTTGGTTAGCTCGATCTCGGATTTGGCTTTATTCTCGGCCTCAAGCTCGCTAAATTTACGCTTCTGCGCCTCCATTTCGGCCTTTACTAAATTTAGCTCCGAAATTCTTTGCGATTTTTCTAGCAGCTCCTTTTGTAAAATTTCAAATTTCGCCGCGTTTTCGCTCTCGATCTGAGATTTTGCGAGCGCTAAAATTTTCTCCCGCTCGCTGTTTAGCGCGGAATCGGTCGCCGCTTTTACGCGCTGCTCGAATGCGTTTTCCTTCGCTTGCAGCTGCGCCAGATGCTTCGCATACTCCTCGCGCTTAGCGGCGATCTCGGCTTCAAATTTAAGCGTGGCTTCGTTTTGCTGCTGCTGCCACTTTCGCTTCTGCTGCAAAATTTCATCTTCAAATTTAGCTTTGATATCGCGCTGCAGCGCCTCGTCTATATCGATCAAAGAGCCGCAGTGCGGGCACTTTACGTTAGCCATTTTTGCTTCCTAAACTCTGCTCTTTCATCTTTTCAAATTCCTGCGAAATTTGCGCGGCATTGGGCTCATCCGCCATCTTATCGAGCACGGAGTTGTAGCGATTTACGAGCAGTATCGCAAGCGCCGAAAAGCAAAAGCCTGGCAGCAGCTCATAAACGACCGCCGAAAGCCCCGATAAGATCCAGCAAATGACCGTGATACCGCCTACGAGCATACCCACTAGAGCCGAGAGCGCGCTCATCTTTTTAGAATATAGGCTGAAAAGAAGCACCGCTCCAAAGCTCGCGCCAAATCCCGCCCAAGCGTTACCGACGACGTTTAGCACCGTATCATTTGAGCCAAACGCCAAGATCGCGGCAACCGCGGCGATGATCACGACGGCGATGCGGCTGCTTAGCGTCTGCGTGCGCTCGCTTACCTCTTTTTTATAAAACGCAAAGATAAAATCCTTCGTAACCGCGCTCGCGCTTACCAAAAGCTGGCTTGAGATAGTGCTCATAATCGCCGCCAGCACCGCAGAGATTATCACGCCTAGGATAAATGGATGAAAGAAAATTTTACCGAGCTCTAGGAAAATTTTTTCTGGGTCGTCTATGCTAAGGCCTTTTTGCGAAAAATAGACAAAGCCGATCAGGCCGCTAAGCATCGCGCCTACTAGTCCTAGCACCATCCACGAAATTCCGATGCGGCGCGCGCTATCAAGCTCGCGCGAGCTTCTAATCGCCATAAAGCGCACGATGATATGCGGCTGCCCGAAGTATCCAAGCCCCCAAGCAAGCAAGCCCAAAACGCCCAAGAAGCTTTGATTGTAAAATAGATCGAGGTGGCTCGCGCCATATAGCCGCACCTGCGCAAAAAAGGAGCTGTCCGTAGGGATCTGTAGCGCACGGTAAGAAAACAGAGGGATCAAAATAAGCACCGCAAACATCAGCGCCCCCTGAAACGCATCCGTGATCGCTACGGCCTTAAATCCGCCGAAAAAGGTATAAAACACGACGATTAAGATCGTAGCGATCGCGCCGTATGTAAAGCTTAGCCCGAAAAAGCTCTCAAATGTCTTGCCGCCCGCGATTATGCCGCTGCTAACATAGAGCGTAAAAAATATGATGATCAAAAGTCCTGAGATGATGCGAAGCGTCTTGGTGCGGTCTTTAAAGCGGTTTTCTAAAAAATCTGGGATCGTGACGCTGTCGCTTGCTACCTCGGTGTAAATTCTAAGCCTTTTTGCAAGAAATTTATAGTTGCACCACGCACCCACGCAAAGTCCTAGAGCTATCCAGATATTGCAAATTCCCGTCGCGAACATCGCGCCCGGCACTCCCAAAAGCATCCAGCCGCTCATATCGCTAGCGCCCGCGCTAAGTGCCGTTACGAATGGGCCCAGGCGGCGGTTATCGAGCAGATACTCGCTTAAGCTCGCATTCTTGTCATAATAATACCTACCTATAAAAATAAGCGCGCCGAAATATATCGCGATTGCGCAATAGGTCCAAAAGCTCATCGTTACCTCCTTTTAAAAAAGCTAATTTTACTCTATTTCAAATAAAATTTTACTTTCGGAATTTAGCCAGATTTTAACGAAATTTTAGTATTCTTGCCGTTTAAATTTTAAGAAAAAGGCGCCTTGGTTGAACGAGAAAATTTTAAAGGTCGTATTTGTTTTGACTGTAATCGCCGTGGGACTTTATTTCACCTATCCCGAACTGAGCGAAGCGCAAAAAATTTCATACGCCAAAAGCTACGGCATCACTCTTATTTTGACCTCCGGCGGCATCGTGATCGGTATCGCATTAGGATTTATGCTGGCATTTTTAAAATTTCTAAACAATAAATTTCTAAGCTTCATTATCGATGAATACGTGGATATCATCCGCGGAACTCCAATCGTTATCCAGCTGATGGTGTTCGTGTTTATTATCTTTGCTACGTGGAGCAATAATATCGCAGCTGCGATCTTTGCGCTGGGGCTTAATAGCTCAGCTTATGTCGCGGAGATCGTGCGCGGCGGCATAAATAGCGTCGATCGCGGCCAGATGGAAGCTGCGCGTGCGATGGGTCTAGGCTACGGTACAGCGATGAAAGAGATCGTCTTTCCGCAGGCGATAAAAAACATCCTGCCTGCGCTTGCAAATGAGTTTATTAGCCTATTTAAAGAGACCTCGGTCGTGGGCCTCGTAGCAATCACCGATCTTACGTTTTTTTCAAAAAGCATGCAGGCGGCGCTTTATACCGTCCAGCCGATACTTTTTGCCGCAGTGCTTTACTATGCAAGCGTGAAATTTTTCTCGTTTTTAGTAAAAATGCTAGAAAGTAGGTTAAACCGCAATGATTGAAATATCAAATTTAACCAAATCCTACGGCAATTTATCGGTGCTAAAAGGAATTTCAAAGACCATAAATAAAGGCGATATCGTAGCTATCATCGGTCCAAGCGGCGGTGGTAAATCGACCTTTTTGCGTTGCTTAAATTTGCTTGAAATTCCAAGCGGCGGCACTATTAAAATAGACGGCGAGGATATTACCGATAAGCACACTGATATTAATAAAATTCGCCGCAAAGTTAGTATGGTGTTTCAGCATTTCAACCTCTTTGCAAATAAAAACGTATTAGAAAATTTAACTCTAGCGCCCATAAAAGCGGGTATCTATACTAAAGAACAAGCCTACGCAAAAGCAGAGGAGCTACTGCAAAAGGTCGGTCTTAGCAATAAGGCCTATACTTATCCGCACAAGCTTAGCGGCGGGCAAAAGCAACGCATCGCAATCGCTAGAAGTTTGGCGGTAAATCCGGACGTGATTTTATTCGACGAGCCTACCTCGGCACTAGATCCCGAGATGATCGGCGAGGTGTTAGGCATAATGAAAGAGGTCGCCAAAGAGGGGATCACGATGCTTGTGGTAACGCATGAGATGGGCTTTGCACGCAATGTCGCAAATAGGATTTTTTTTATGGAGGGCGGCAAGATCGCTGTGGACGATACGCCTAAAAACGTATTTGAAAATCCGCAAAATCCGAGATTGAAAGAATTTCTAAATAAAATTTTAAACCACTAAAGGAGAGGGAAATGAAAAAATTTATGAGATTTCTAGTTGCGGGCGCTTTGCTTTGCGGTTCGCTAGTCGCTAAAGACATCACCAAAGATACGCTCATTGTGGGCACGAACGCCGAGTATCCGCCGTTTGAGTTCGTGGATGAAAACTCCAAAGTCACGGGCTTTGATATGGATCTAGTAGCCGAGCTTGCCAAGCGCGCGGGCGTGAAATATGAAATTTTAAATATGAGCTTTGACGGGCTAATCCCTGCGATTAAAAGCGGCAAGATCGATATGATCGCCTCGGGTATGAGCGCGACGCCGGCTCGCAAAAAGGCGATCGATTTCACGGCTCCTTACTATAAAGTCGAAAATTTATACGTCAAACGCAAGGACGATAGCTCGTTAAATTCCAAGGCGGATCTGCAGGGCAAGCGCCTTGCCGCGCAGCTAGGCACCATTCAAGAGCTTGCGATCAGAGATATAAAAGGCGCCGAGATTAGCGCTACGGAGAACGTTTTTGTAGCCGTTATGTCGCTGAAGAACAAAAAGATCGATGCGCTTTGCGTGGATTCATCCGTAGGCTACGAGTATCTTAAGAAAAACGACGATCTAACCGCATTTTTTAAAGAATCCGACGGCAGCGAGGGCTTTTCGATCGCATTTGATAAGGGCAAGTATCCCGAGCTGCTAGCTAAGTTTAACGCAGCGCTTGAGGAGATGAAAAAGGACGGCAGCTACGAAAAACTTTTGGAAAAGTATAATTTAAAATAATCCGCAAAATTTAGGCGCAAATTCCTCTCACAGAATTTGCGCCGCCTAAGAGGAATCCTATGAAAAAGATATTTTTAGCACTTGCCATTTTGCTCTGCACACAGAGCTTTGCGGAGCAAAAAGACAGATATGGCATCGCCGCATTTGCAGGTCTTGGCGATGACGGCAGAACCTTTGTTTTTACCTTTAGAAAAGCTCAAAAAGATCGTTTCTTTCCCTGCGACTTAAAAAATTTAAACATAATCGCCGCGGGCGCTTCAAGGTGCATAACGGACGCCAAAGAGCTAAGGAAATTCGATAAAGAATATAAAAAAGCTCTCGAGTCCGTGATAAAACAAGGCAAGCGCTACTACGTAAATTTAATCAATCGTGGCAACGATGCCTATATTTGCGACGTAAGCGATCCTAAAAGTAATCTGCGATTGGACCTGGTAGCGGCGGGATTTGCCGTGCCAATAACCGACGATAGCGAACTTCTTTTAAAAGCTGCCGAGGAAGCCAAAGAGGCCAAGCGCGGAATGTATAGCGCAAAATTTTGGGATGTTACCAACTGCATTCTAAACGGCGTGCCAATGCCGAAAAAAGATAAATGAGCGAAATTTACGCACTTAGCGACGATGTCTTAACGCCGCCGCAAACTATCTTTTCGCAGATAGATGAAATTTTGCGCTGCGGCGTAAAGCTCGTGCAGTATCGCAGCAAGCTTACCGTGAGGGATGAAGCTTTAATCCGCTCTCTCATCGGCCTTTGCGAAGATTACGGCGCCAAACTCATCATAAACGACGATGCGGCGCTTGCCAAAAGGCTCGGTGCGCACGGCGTGCATATCGGAGAGTGCGACGGCGAGACGGCGCAGGTGCGCGAGTTTTTAGGCGCGGATAAGATCATCGGCGTTAGCTGCTACGCTGATCTTGCTCGCGCGCAAAAGGCCGAGGCGCAGGGCGCTAGCTACGTAGCCTTCGGTTCGCTCAGGTGCGGCAAGACAAAGCCTGATGCGCCGCTTTGCCCCGATACGCTCGTGCAAGAGGCGCGAAAATCTTTAAACCTCCCAATCGCCGTAATCGGCGGAATAAACTTAGAAAATTTAAATGAAATTTTAGCTCTCAAGCCTGATTATATCGCGATGGTAGAGGCGATCTACAGACCCGCTTCGATCACGCAGAATTTAGCAAATTTAAAGGAAAAAATGGATGAATATATTTGACGCCGTGATTTTAGGCATCGTCGAGGGGCTGACGGAGTTTCTGCCCGTAAGCTCGACCGGGCATATGATCCTGGCCGCAAAACTAATGGGCTTACAGCAGACCGATACGCTTAAATGCTTCGAAGTCGTTATCCAGCTAGGCTCGATCCTAGCGGTCGTTGCGATGTTTTACAAGCGGCTTTTGGTTGATTTTAAGCTCTGGTGCAAGCTCATCGTGGGCTTCATCCCCACCGCTGCGATCGGATTTTTGCTCTATAAAAGTATCAAATCTCTATTCGCGCCGCAGACCGTCGCCTACGCGCTGATCGGCTGGGGTATTATTTTTATCGCGGTCGAGCTCTTTCGCAAGGCGCGCCCGAGAGAAAGCGAGCTAGAGCATCTGGATCAAATTTCATACGTTCAGGCCTTTATCATCGGACTTTCGCAATGTTTTGCGATGGTGCCGGGCACTTCGCGCAGCGGCGCTACCATCATCGCAGGGCTTTTGTGCGGGCTAAGCAGGAACCTAGCCGCGCGCTTTAGCTTCCTGCTCGCGATCCCTACGATGTTTGCGGCGACTTTTTACGATACCTATAAAAATTTAGACACCTTCGCGCAAAACTCCGACAATATCACGACCTTTCTCGTAGGCGGCGTAGTGGCGTTCGTAGTGGCGCTTGCGGCGATCAAACTATTTCTAAGTTTCGTTTCGAAGTTTGACTTCATCCCGTTTGGAATTTATAGAATTCTAATCGGCATCGCATTTTTCATATTTGTATTTTAATACGCAAGGAATTTCATGAGCCTCGTAAAAAATATCGGCGCATTTTTAAAAGATAGATTTAGCCTCCTATCGGTATTTGACGGCGCGGTGCTAAACGCATACGTGCTAGTTTTAGTATTAAATTTAGCCCTCGGGTTGCTTCTTATCGCGCGCGGCGGCGAGCTGCTCTCTGCGCAGGCGCTGTTTTTCGTGGCGTCTGCGATCTGCGGCGTGACGATACTTTTTTTGGCGCTTTACGCGCTTAGCTTTTATAGCGCCAGGCTATATAAAATTCTCTCCTTTGCGCTTCTGGCGATAAACGTGGTCTTTGCGATCACTCAGATTTTTTTGATCTTTAGCTTGGAGCTTACCTACTCGCACGGCACGCTGGATGCGCTGGTGCAAACGACGCCCAAGGAGGCCTTTGAGTTCGCGCATGCGTTTTTAAATTTCAAGCTTATCGCGACTTTTCTAGCACTTTTAGTATTCGTCATCACCGCTCTTAGGCTTAGAGTGAGCCAGCGAGTGCGGATGAAGCTATGTCGCGCGATAAAGCTAATCTTTTTGCTTAGCTTGCTTGTTTTTATTGCGCATGCGGCGTTTAAAAGCTACGTAGCCAAAAGCTCGAAAATGCGCGCCAGCATCATAATCGCGCTAAATAAAATTCCGATTTATAACTTTGCTTTCGTTACAAAGGATTATTTCGGCGCCGATTTTAAAAGCGTGCGCGAGCTGCAAGCGGGATACCAAAGCATTTACGCCTCACATTCGCATAAAACCGCGCCAAACCGCATCTCAAATGTCGTTTTCATTATCGGAGAGAGCCTGCAGCGAAATTTTATGAGCCTATACGGCTACTATCTTCCCACTACACCGAATCTGCAAGCGCTTGAGCGAAGCGGAAATTTAATCGCTTTTAGCGACGTCGTCTCGCCGGGTGCCAAGACCAACGACGTGCTAAAATACGTGCTAAATTTCGGAAATTACGAGAGCGAAAAACAGCGCCCGTGGAGCGCCAACCTCGACATCGTAAATCTCGCGCGGCTGGCAAACTACGAGACCTTTTGGATCAGCAACCAGGAGCGCTACGGACAGTGGGCGGTCGCAAGCGGCGCAAGCGCGCAGATGACGGATCACTCGGACTTTACGAACCAGATCCCGATTTACAAATACGCCTACTCGCTCGACGAAGTTATGCTTCCTAGTATAAAAAATTTCAAATCGGGTGCGAAAAGATCACCTCTTGCACGCAAGGACGAAAGCTCCGCCGCAGAGGTAAATGGCACGCAGAAAAAGGATAAATTTTTCATCCTTCATCTGATGGGTTCGCACCCAAGCTACGAATTTCGCTATCCGAAAAGCTTTGCTAAATTTAGCGCCGCGGACATCTCGCGCGAGCCGCTTGATGAGGGGCAGAAAAAAGAGCTCGCGCACTACCTAAATACCGTGGCTTACAACGATTTTATCGTGAGCGAAATTTATAAAATTTTCGCAAGCGACAACACGCTGATAGTTTATTTCAGCGACCACGCCCAGAGCCTTTATCAATACCGCGGCAAGCTGATCCACGGCGGCATCAACCGTTTCACGCTCGAAATTCCGTTAATTTTTATGGCATCGGATAAATTTAAAGAGCAAAACGCTGATCTTTGGGCGCGCATCGCGGCAGCCAAAGACAGGCCGTTTTTAAACGACGATCTCATCCACGCGATCGCAGAAATTTTAGAGATGACCGACCTGCCCGAGTATGATCCCGCTCGCTCGGTGATAAACGCGGATTTCAACGCCTCGCGCCCGCGCATCATCGAGGGGGTCGATTACGATAAGGTTTATAAACTGCAGAAGGAATTCGGCGAGTAAATTTAATGAAATTTTGCGCCTTTTAGCGGCGCAGATTTCGCTTCTTAAAATTTTGCGCTCTTATCGCAAGCGCTCGCGCCCTAATTTAGCTTTCGGGCGGGCGCGTCTGCATATTTTCGCAGCCGCAGGCTCTACGATAAAATTTCTCGCCGTGAAATTCTACCGAGTAAAATTCGGTTTTGAGGAATTTCAAATTTTGCGGCTAAAATTCCACGGCGCAGAATTTTCTATGCATCCACAAAATGCAAGATTCGCAAAGCGCACTGAAATAGCGAAATTTTAAAATTTAGGAATTTTAAAATTTGGCGGTGTTAAAATTTATACGCGCGGCACGAAATTCTACCACTCAAATTCCACGGCGCAAAATTCCTCAACACAAAATTTACCGCCAGAATTCAGCTCGCAATTTAAAATTTCAAAATTCTAAACCGCAAAATTTTATGCCGAAAAATTTCGCGTTCCAATCGGCACGGAGTATTTACCGCCCGAGCCGCGCATAAAATTCTGCGCTTTAAAATTCCAAGCTATAAAATTTTACGCTGCGAAATTTCCCGACAAAATTTTATGTCGCAAAATCCCGCGCCGTAAAATTTAAAAGCGGCTCTTGTTATAAAATTTCGCAAGCTCAATTTATACTGCCGCAGCGATATTTGCCCGCTACGAAGGTGATTTTATCGCGGATCCGAGCAATCTGTCTTAGCGCCTCCGCCAAGAAATCCACATCGCTTTCGTCGTGGATGAACGAGAAGCTAGCCCGCACCCAAGCGGGTTTGCGCGACATCTCGGTATCGGGCTGTAAGCCGAGCAGATCAAAGCCGTATGGCGCTGCGCAGTCGCATCCTGCGCGGGTCTGAATCTCAAATTTCTGCCCAAGCACCCCGGCCAGCGCGTCTGCGCCGAGACCTTTCATATTAAAAGCAAAGATCGGCACGCGCGGCGCGGTGAGATTGCCGTAAATTTCAATCTCTGGGATCTTTGAAATTTCACTTATGAAGCGCCTGCAAATCGCCTCTTCGCGCGACTTGATCGCCTCTAGCCCCGCGCTTTTGCGAAGTTTTAGAGCAAGATAGGTTCGCACCAGCGCGATGATGCCAGGCGTGCCCGCCTCCTCCAAGCGCTCCTTGTCGATTATAAAGCGCTGCGTCAGGGCGTCCGCGTATTTGATCGTGCCGCCTCCCGCGAACGTCGGCTCCTCGCCGCGCAAAAGCTCCTTTCGCACCGCTAAAATTCCGCTAGCGCCCACTCCGCCCAAGAGCTTGTGCGCGCCGAAAAACACGCCGTCACAAAAGCTGGTATCTACGTTTTCGTGCGCGATGAGCGCGCTGGCGTCCACAAATAGCCGCCCGCCGTGCGATTTGAGCATCAAGTAAGCGCGCTTGTAATCAAGCTTAAGCCCCGTAACATTCGATGCTGCGGTAAGCACGCCGTAAATTTCGCGCCCTTTGTTTGCGGATAAAATTTCACCCAAGCGCGCAAAATCCATCAGCCCGCTTGGATCCGGCGGAACGCGCACGACCTCGCAAAGCCCCTGCCTTAGGCTGATCTCCACGGAATGGTGCTCAAAAGGCGAGATGATGAAAAGCGGCAGATCTTTTAGGCTCTCGCGCCGCAAACTCAGCCTATCTCGCGTCGCAGGCGGCAGGTAGATGCCTAGAATTTCCCAGAGCTTTTTTATCGCCGCGGTCGCGCCGAAACCGCAGGAGATCAGATAGTAGCGCTCCTCGCAGCCCAGAAGCTCTTTGATTTTAGCCCTTGCATTTTCGTAGTAATCGCTCGTAATCTCGGCGTTGGCTCCGCCTGACGAGTGGACGTTGGCGTATGTTGCAAGTACGCGCTCGATCTCCGCTTCTATAGGGCGATACGCAAGGCCCGAGGCGGCGCAATCGAAGTATTTGACCCCCTCTTTTAAGATGATATTTTCTTTGATCGTTTCAAAATCCAAAGCGCGACTCCAAAATTTTTGCAAATTATATCCAAACTCGCTAAAATTACGCCCGCAAGGAGGGCGAAATTTACGAGTTAAAAGACACTGCGCGAAATTTAGGCGATGCTGGTATCGACGCGATTTTGCAGTTTCATTTCGTATTTGACGAGATCGGCTGTATAAGCGGCTACGCGGACGTTTTCGAAGCGATCGAAAATGAAATTTTGCTCTGTTTTGAACGTCTCGGCGAGCGCTTTAAATTCGGCGGCGAGCACGAAGAGCAGATCAAAAAGGCGTTGATGAAATTCGCTAGAAGCGACCGCAAAAAAATAGGAATTTCAAAAATCTTGCCGCGATTTACGGCGCAAAAAATCACCGCAGATCTCATAAACGCGAAGTTTTTAATCACCGAAAAATCAAGCGAGCAAAGGGCGCAAAAAGAGCGCAAAAACGACCGCCTCCCGCGCGTGCTACGCCGCTACCATATCACCGACAAAGTCCATTTTAGCAGTAACTTTGCGAGGTTTTGGTTTAGATTTATCGAGCCGAACCTGCCCGCGCTGCGACGCGGCGAAATAGGGCGCGTGCTAAGCCTGATCAAAGCGGATTTCAACGCCTACGCGGGGCTCGGGTTTGAAATTTTAAGCAAAGAGTTGCTCGCGAAGTATTTAAATTTAGAGATTTCGCAAATTTCAAGCTTCTGGAACAAAGAGGTCGAGATCGACATCTACGCGAAATTTGAGAGCTTTTGCGTCGCGGGCGAGTGCAAATACAAGGAGCGAAAAATTTCAAAAAACGTGCTAAACGAGCTCATACTCAAATGCGAAAAAGCGCACCTCGCGCCCGATCTGCTCGCGCTGTTTTCCAAAAGCGGCTTTAGCGGCGAGCTAGCAAGCCTAAAAAGCGATAAAATTTTACTCTTTTCGCTCGAGGATTTTAAAATTTTACTTTGAATACGGACGTAAAATCAATGATTATAAGGGAATTATCATGAAAAATAGGATCTTGACAGTATCGTTAGGCGTGCTTTTGAGCTTAAGCTTAGCAGGATGCGATAGGAGAGAGATAGAGGATATTCAAACAGAGGATTTTTATGCCGCCAATCCGGATAAAGCAAAAAGCGTCTCCGAGGCGTGCGCCCTAGCCGATCTATCCAAAGAATCGGCAGAGATTTACGACAACTGCGAACGAGCCGCGATGGCGTATTTTAAAATCTTCTATAAAAGTATGATGCAAGCGGCATCAAGGCAAGAAGTAAAGGCGCAAGATGAAAAACAAAAAGCTATGTGCGAGCGCAAAGAGGTGCGAAATACGGAATTCGACGTGGAATGCTTTCTATTTCTAGCCGCCACGGGTTTACCGATGAACTCTACAGCACCTAAAAATAGGCTAACTTATCTACTAGAGGAGTGCAGAAATGATACAATCAGTCCGAAATGTAGGCTTTTAAGAAAAGAGGCGAAATTTTTCACTGAAGGCTCTAGAATGAGCAAAGAAGAGGTCTACGAGGCATTATCAAAAAAATTGCAAATCGTGATAAAAGACTATATTGATTTTTACGTCTCGCAAGGTAGATTTGATGAAAATCCAGACAAGATAACAAGCATGACGGTCGAGCAGATAGCTCCGAACTCGATTAGCATAGGCACGACGAGCTATGTCAGCTGCTTTACTATAACCGCAATCGATACGGGCAAAAACGCTAGTTTGGAGATACGAAAAGGCGCAAGCCAAAATTATGAATTCTGCATGGAAACATATAAATTGCCTGAAGTTGCAAAAATTCTAAATGAAAACGGCGGCGTTATTAGGCTTAGATAGCAAAATCTTATATTTTCAAATTTGATTACAAAGCCGTAAGAGTTTAATTTTAAAACTGAAATTCCGCCGCTTAAAATTTTAAAACGGCGGGATTTTGTAAAATTTCAGCTTGCGCGGGCGGCTGTGCTGCGCGCGACTTGCACTACCGCGAGCAAACTCGCGCTGCTCGCACACAAGCCTCGCGCCATAAATTCCTCAAATTTAGACTATTTTTTCACCTTGATCACGTATGGCACCGATTTTATCACACCTTTGGAAAATAGCGTCTTGGTGTCCGCATACACGGCATCAAGCTCGGCCTTTGAGACGTCCGCATCGCTTACCTGCACGTCTTTGTCGTAGTATTTCTCGATCACGTCGATCGCGCCCTTTTGATTGCTCGGAGAGAGGGCCTTCAGATGCTTTAAAATCAGCGCCGATTTGATAAACGCGCTCTTGCCGTGCACCGGCGCAAAGATCAATTTTACGTTGCTGTTGCGAAGATGCTTCGTGATCCTCTTCATCTCCTCGGCGCAATACGGGCACTCCGGATCGCCCACGATGTAGGTCACGTAGGGATTGTTTTTATCAAACGACTCGATATAGGCAAATCTCGCGGGATCTATGCTCTTTAGCAGCTCAAGCGCGGCGGCGTCCCTGGCGTCCTTTAAAATTTGAGTTCTCATCTTAAACAGCGCCGCATCCGCCGCGTCTGCAAGCCTAGGATCCTCTGTTACCGCCACTAGACTTTTGCCGTCGTCGCTAGCCAAAAATGCCTCTTTTTTATCGCCCGAGCGGACGATCAGTAAATTTAGTCCGTTTAGCGAGTTTAGCTTATCGATCGAGATGAGCTGAGCGTTTTTATCATTTAGACTTTGCTTTAGGTTTTTTACGAACTCCGCTTCGTTCGCATTCGCACCGAGCGCAAAAGCCGCACACGCAGCCAAAACGTAGATGATTTTTTTCATAGCTTCCCTCCCCTTAAAATTTCGCCAATTATACCAATTTAAAATAAAATTTGTTATAATCGCGCCCTATCAATTTAAGGAGAAATTTATGGCTTATTCAATGGGCGATCTAAAAAAAGGTCTAAAAATCGAGGTGGACGGAATTCCGTTTAAAATCATAGAATACCAACACGTAAAACCGGGAAAAGGGCCTGCTTTCGTACGCGTTAAAATAAAATCTTTCATCGATGGCAAGGTGCTTGAAAAGACCTTTCATGCGGGCGATAAATGCGAGGCGCCGAATCTTGAGGAAAAAGAGATGCAGTATCTCTACGATGACGGCGAGGCGTGTCAGTTCATGGATACCGATAGTTACGAACAGATCGCAATTAGCGACGAGGATGTGGGCGAGGCGAAAAAATGGATGCTAGATGGCATGATGGTAAATATAATGTTTTACAACGGCAAAGCGATCGGCGTGGATGTGCCGCAGGTGGTGGAGCTTAAAATCGTAGAAACTGCGCCAAATTTCCGCGGCGATACGCAGGGCAGCAACAAAAAGCCCGCCACGCTTGAGACCGGCGCCGTGGTACAGATCCCATTTCACGTGCTCGAAGGTGAGGTCATCCGCGTTGACACCGTCCGCGGCGAGTATATCGAGCGCGCAAATAAATAATCCTCCCCCTGTTTTTGCGAAATTTTGATTTCGCAAAAATTCCTCTTTCTTTTAAAATTTATAAACTCCGAGCGATAAATTTAAACCGCGACCGTCACGTAAATTTTAATTAAAATGACTTTTTGGATTCGCCGAAATGCGGGATAATTTAGTCTAAATTTTACGCAGCGCTGATTTTTGCAAAATTTAAAATGGTTTTACGATTAAATTTACGGATTTGAAATTTGAGTATAAAAACGCCCGAAAGCAAATCTTACGACCCGCTTTCGGGCTTTGAGCTAGGCTGCAACTTTAATTAGATTTAAAATTTCACCTTCGCTTGGGAAACGAGGCTTAGCAAAATCTTTATTGAAGAAAAGTTTTCTGCCGTCAACTTCTACTAGAAAGTCTCCGCTGCCACCAGGGGCCAACTCGACAACTGCATCCTTATAGACGCTTGTTATTTCATCTCTCACACGGAGAGCTTGCGGTCTATAAGATCAAGAATTACAATAAGTAATTACAACCTTCATCTTTATTCCTTTCTAAAAAAAGTGCCACATTCTAGCAGAACTAGCTTAAATTTTAATATAAAAGTTGGGTTCCGCGCGGCGTAGCGTTTAAAATTTGCGAGCATATTTCGTAGTTTGCAGAGCTCGGAATTTCACTGCCGCGGGCTCAAGGCTAATCCTCAAATTTTAAAATTTCATCGTAGCAGAGATGAAAATCGCAGCCCTGCGCATGGAATTTCTTATCGCCGTGAAAGTGTCCAAAATACCACCGCTCAGGCCTTACGAGCTCAAAGATCCGCTCTAAATACTCAGACGTTTTATCGGGGGTACTTTTGCCGCACCAGAGATATTCTTTTAAAAATTTCATCGCGAACCACGGCGCCGTGTGGCTCAGCACCGCATCGATCCGCCCGCCGGAGGCGATGAAATCGCGCGCATTTCGCATCGCGCAAGCAAACTCCTCCTCGCTCGGAATCTCGCGCGCCCACCAGCTAAGCCCCGGTATCCGATGCGCCTTATCGACGCTAAGCGCACCGCCGAAGCACAAAAAATGTCGCCCTGCAATCTCGTAAATTTCGCCGCGCCGCAGCCAAAATATGTTTTCGCCGCCCACGCTCACGGTGCCGCCGAATTTCCGCTCGCGCGGCAGCTCATCCAACATATCGAAATTTTCGTGATTGCCGTCGATAAAAAGAAGCGTAGCGGGGAAATATCTTTCTATATTTTTGCGCGCCATAAACTCATCTATCCGCTCGCTCCAAAATAGCCCGAAATCTCCGAGCACGATGACGAAATCATCGGCGCTAAGCCCGCCCGCAAAGGCCTTGTTCGTTATTTTGCCGATCTCGTTTATTCCGTGCGTATCGCCACAAAGATATATCATCTGCCTCTCCTTTTTTGCTTTCTTAAATTTAACTCGCCGCGCTTTGTCGCAGCCCATGCGAATAGAATTTTAAGCGCTAAATTTTACGCAGCGCACGCGTCGCAAAAACCCGACTAGCGTTCCGATCCGCAACCACGCAAATTTAATCCAAATTAAAAGCGTAAATTTGGACGACGTATTTTAAAAGCACAGGCATCAAGCCTATCGACGCGTAAATTTAAAGCCGCAGCTTCTGATTTAAATTTCGCGGCGCAGATCTAAGCGGCGAAATCCAAATAGGCGCAGCTTTGCTTACTGCCGCTAAATTTTAAATTTAGCGACGAACTTTGTAAATTTTACGGCGAGCCGCGTAAATTTAAAGACTAAATTTAAAGTCTGCCTCGCAATTTCGTCGCCAGCGCTGCGCCAATTTTTTCGTAGCCCTCTTTTTGCAAGTGGATTTCGTCAGGGCGAATCAGCCCGCGCTCGCGCCAGCCACGCCAGCCACCATCCTCGTCCATAAGACCGGCTATGTCGTAAAACATCGCCCCTTCGTCTCGCGCTAGATGCGCTAGCACCTCCGCAGCGCGTGAGGCGTTTGGCACTTTAGGGCTTCGCGGCGGCGCTACGAGCAAGATTTTTACACCAGGAGCTGCGGAGCGGACGGAGCGAAGCAGCCCACGGACGCTTTGGTAGAATTTTTGCTCGTCAAATTTCGGATCCATCGCATCGTTTGTGCCGTAAGCGATGACTACGAGATCGTATCTAAGTCCCGAAAAATCCCTACCAAAGGCATCTGCACCCCATTTTTCGTAGAGGTTGCTAAACGCGCCGTTGCTCGCGCAAGAGTCTGCAAAGCGCGCGTTTTTGCGGTAAATTTTATATCCTCCAAGTTCTGCTCCGTCACGCAGCGATCGAATTTCGATCGGAAATCTAAGTCGCAGCTTAGAATACTCCCATTTCTGCGGCACTTCTTGCGAAATATACGCGCTTAGCCCACTTGCATCGCGTACGCGAAAAATCTCGCCACTCTGATCCGATTTATGCAAAATTTCGACATAAAAATCGCCGCTAAGCTGCTTTAGCTCCAGTCGCACGTTAGCGCCTTTTTTGCCGGTAGCGATCACTCCGCATAGCGGAAAATCGGGGTCTTGTTCGGTGCGAGACGAGATCACATTAAAGCCGCTTTGCTTAAATTCTATATTTTCGCTTTTGTGATATTTAGGCATCATTGCAGGCACGAAGCCGACGCTGTTTTGCACGAAAAAACCATGTCTGAAAGCATCTATCAGCGCGTCGCTTCCTAAATGCGAATCGCCAAAAAATTTCACTCCAAAGCCCGCAGAGCTTTTTGCATTTGCGGAATTTATGCCGCGGACGCCTGCGTTTGCCGCGCATCCGCCTAATAATGCGGCAAATAAAATGACCATAAACTTACTCAACTTCAATCCTTGATAAAATTTCTTTCGCTACCGCTTCGCAACCCTCTTTGCTCATATGAATGCCGTCGTCTTGGCGCACGCGCACGAGCTTGGAGCCGCTTTGCAGATAGGTTTTATAGGCGCCTTTTTCGCACACCAGCGGGGTTGTTTGCATAAAATACCCGCCAAGCGCCATACTAGCGTCGGCATATATTTGATTTAGCAGCTGCGTTTTCTCCTCAAAATCGGGCTTTTGCATACACGGCATCGCTAGCCACAGCACTCCCGCGCCGTGCGAGTGCGCCGTATCGTAGATCTCGCGCACCCTTGAGGCGTAAAACTCCCGCCAGCGCGGCGTTTTGATGCCATAAGTTTTACCCCCTGCGCGGTACTCCCACACATCGTTAGCTCCTAGAAGCACGACTACGAGCTTAACGCCGCCATTCTCTCTAAGCGCGGTATCGAGCGTCTTTTGCCAGTCAAAGGATTTCTTACTCGCAAGCCCCGTAGATTGCTTGCTAAGATCAATCACCCTCAGGCTTCGCTTCGGGAAAAATTTCTTAGCGTTCATCCCCACGTATTGCATCAGGCTATCGCCCATAAAAAGCACCTCATCGCCTGCATTTAGGCGGATTTTGCCATCGTCGCTAAGCGAAATTTTAGCATCAACCTCCACGGAGCCTTGCGTCGTTAAATTCTGCTCCAAAGCCTGCGAAG
>NZ_CALHII010000115.1 GCF_938030815.1 uncultured Campylobacter sp. | reverse complement strand
AGAGCTAGTCTATAACCAAACTACCTAAAAAAATAATAAAACCTATAAGAGTTATAAATCTAAGGGGAACCACACTAAATGACGTTATACCATCCCATGCAAAAGCTAACATTTTTCTTAACGGATATTTTGATTCTCCAGCAAATCTATCCAGTCTAATATAGTAAACCTTATCCGTTTTGAAACCCATACTAGGAATAATACCTCTAATAAATAAATTAGTTTCTTGAAATTTTAAAAAGCATGTATTGACATTAGAGCTTATTAATCTATAGTCGGCGTGATTATAGACTAGCTCTACTCCGAATATTCCCATAATCTTATAAAAATATTCAGCAGTAATTTTTTTAAAAAAACTGTCGGAATCCCTATTACTTCTAACTCCATATACTATTTCATTGCCATCTAGATATTTTTCTATCATATCTCTTATAACAACAATATCATCCTGCAAATCCGCATCAATAGAAATTAAACAATCACATTTACCTTCTACATGCTCCATTCCTGCCAATAAAGCGTTTTGATGACCTTTATTTTTAGAAAGTTTAACTCCCCCAACAAGCAAATTTTGCGTAGCTAGAGATTTAATTATACTCCACGTATTATCTCCGCTACCATCATCTATGTATAAAATAAAACTATCCTTCTTAATTTTATTTTTACTAATCAAGTCTTCTAACACCGCACTTAGTCTTTTTGTAGTTTCATACAAGACCTGTTCTTCATTATAACATGGAACAATAACTGCTAATTTTGGAACCTCTCTCATTTTACAAAAACTCCGCAAAAATCCAAAACTTCTTTTTCTATTTTTAGCCCTTTAAATTCCTTATGTCCGACCAAAAATACGATAATATCGGAAATTTCAATAGCCTTTTTATAATCCACTATCTCAAAATCTTTGTGAGCCTTGATATTGGGCTCCACGGCGACCACATCGACGCCGTCTGCGATCAGGCACTTGGTTATATTTAGCGCAGGCGATTCCCGCAAATCGTCGATGTCTGGCTTAAAAGCAAGCCCCATACACGCGACTTTGGGCTTTCTGCCGTTTTGCAGCTCAAATTTCAAAGCGGCGTTTTTGATTTTTTCAATACACCACTCGGCTTTGTGATCATTGACCTCTCTTGCGGATTTGATCAACCTCGCTTCGTAGCCGCCCGCATGGACGATAAACCACGGATCGACCGCTATGCAGTGCCCGCCTACGCCGCAGCCCGGGTTTAAAATATTAACTCGCGGATGACGGTTTGCTAGCGAGATAAGCTCCCAGACGTTAATGCCGAATTTATCGCATAAAATGCTAAGTTCGTTTGCAAAGGCTATGTTTACGTCGCGGAAAGAATTCTCTGTAAGCTTTGACATCTCTGCAGTTTTTGAGTCAGTCTGTAAAACTTCGCCTTCTACGAATTCTGCGTAAAATTCCGCTATTTTTTTAGTAGCAATTTTTGTAGTTCCACCCACGATTCTATCGTTTTGCGTAAGCTCTTTTAAAATTTTACCCGGCAAAACTCTCTCCGGGCAATGAGCGATATAAATTTTAGAAATATCAACACCGCCATTTTTTAAAATTTCACCTATCTTTTCGGTAGTACCTACCGGTGAAGTGGATTCTAAAACGACCATGTTATCGTCTTTTACGTATGGTATTATAGATTTTGCCGCACTTATGACATAATCGATATTTGGCACGTATC
>NZ_CALHII010000114.1 GCF_938030815.1 uncultured Campylobacter sp. | reverse complement strand
CAGACCGCGCCCCCATCCGCGGAACTGCTCGACGTGGCCGGCGAAGGTGAACAGGTGGGACCCGGTGCGGACGACCCTCGGCAGTGCGGCGAGGGCATCCTCGCGGGCCTGCGGCACCGAAGTGGCGTAGGCCAGGGCGAATAGGGCCGGGTTCTGCCGCGGCGCCGCCCCGCTGGTCGAGACCTCGACGATCGTGTCCACGAGGGTGCGCGGGGCCTCGGCGGCCATCCGCTCGAGGACCTCGAGGTTGTCGATGGCCAGGTCCTGGGCGCTCGTGTAGTAGGTACCGCCGTCCACCCCCAGGATGAGGAATCGGCGCAGGCGTGCGGCGTCGTCGAGGGTGAAGGTGTAGCCGCCGGCGGAGTTGGGCGACTGGTCGGCGGCGGCCCGTCGGCTCTGCGGCGTGAGCCGGGTGCTGATGGCGCTCAGAGTGTCCATGTCCTCCCCTTCCGGACGACTCGTTGATTCGGGTGGCGCAGTCGGCGGGCATGAGCCGACCGGTAACCGGTCAGGACCGATCAGTACCGGTCAGGCGCGCCCGCCGGACGGCACGGTGTCAGTCATGCCGTTCGCGCGTGATAACCGACGGACTCCGGCCCACTCGGGGTGGCCGGGCCGCGCGGCCTGGCCACCCCGAGTACCCGCGCGGACGCCGGGAGCGGGCATGTGAGTGGCCCTCCGGAACCTCCGAAGAGGATCGGGAATCGAACCCGTGTGCCATGTCAATAACCGAAGAGCCTCCGGCCCGCCCACGGCATCCGTGCAGGTGCCGGCTGCGCCGACGAGCAAGTGTGTAGACCCCTACACAGCTGCAGCGCAAGCAGTTCGATGCATGAGGAGCGAGAACGTCATGAGCGCACTCCACCCTGGTGCGCACGAGAGAAGAAGAGGAGCCCGGACGGTCATGGTGGTGATGACCGGATGCCAGCCGCTCTGCCATTGAGCTATCGACGCCATGTCGGCGGGGACTCGAACCCCGAACCTGCTGGTCCGTTTAACAGACGATAACCGATCATCCTCGGCCCGCCCGGGCGACAAGGGAGCATAGAGACGCCGACGCAATCGGGTCAAGACACTCCGAGTCGCCGGGCGGCCGGGCAGCAGCCGGCCGCGCGCACCCGGGAGACGGCTACTGAGATGGAGGCCCCCACACAAACCAGAACCCCGACGCGGTGTGAGTCGTTCGCACGACCACAACCGACGTCGGGGTTCCGACTGCCTCGTCAGGACCCTCGGTTTCTTGAAACCTTGGGAGCCGCCTGGAGGCAATCAGGAGGCTCGCGAGAATTATGCGCCAAAGCCCCAGGCCGTGTCTATAACGTGTCGATAAGCCGCACCCACCACGAAGACCAGGATCCGCCACCCGAACCCGCACTCGCACAGGAATCCGCGGAGCCGCAACGTTATCGAGCGACCACTGAGCCTGAACCTCACCTCTCACCCTTCGAGGGTGACACAGGTGGACATACGCCACCTCGAAACGTAGTGTCATCTATGACATCTGCGTCAGATGTGACAGAGAGACCACCATGACTGACCTACTTGAAGTAGCACCATCCAACGTTGATCCTCAGACGCGCGCCTCACTCACCAGGTTTGCCAGCGACCTCGGCGAGGGCGCACTGCGTAATCTTCTCCTCGCCCTGTCCGACTCGCTCGCGTCCGGCTGCACCGTCGCCCTGCTCGACGTCGACGCCGATTACACACCCGCCCAGGTGGCTAAACAGCTGCGGATGAGCCGTACTCACCTGTACAAGCTGCTCGACTCCGGGGATATCCCGTCCCACCGCGTCGGTCGGGATCGTCGCATCACCGGACGCGATATCGTCGCCTTCGAGCGTCGCCGCCAGGAGGAGCGCCGCGCTCTCGCCGAGCGCTTCAGCAACCCCGAGGCCATCCAGCGCGGCGCAATCGACGAACTCGTCGAGCAGATTTGACCCGCATTCTCTGCGAGCACCGCTTCGCGGTTGGGTCGTACTGCACAATGCAGGTGTGCAGCACGACCCGACCGCCCGTCCCACTCTGAGACTCCTTGCGGAGCTCACGCAGGGGTGGGAGGACCCGCACGAGAGGCGAGCCATCACCGACGAGCGATGGGACGCTGTACAGCCGCTCTCCCATCTTTCTCATCCGATTCTCGACAAGTGCCGCGATCTTCTGAACACGACCACCTCGGACGCCCCTGCCGCTAATCGCACCATTGCATGCTCACGCGACCTCCGGTTCCTCAGGCGCGAAACCGTTGCCAAGATCCTCACCGACTGGGAACGGCTGGTGCAGGAGCTGGCAAGAAGACTGCTGGAGCAGGCCATGCGCGACGGACATTCTCGCCTGGCCGTCCCTCACCCGACGGAGCCAGCGCCACTGACCACTGTTGATCTTGAGTTCTCGGCTGATGACGACATTGAGGAGTTCGTTCTCTCGTTCATCGATCACACTCAGCGGGGATCACAACTCGCCTACCTTCTGGAACGGCGGCTGCTCACCAGCATCGCTCCGCCACAGCAGGACTGGGACGTTGCAGGCGGCATCTATTCTGCGATGGAGGCGCCCGGGCACGGCAACCGCCAGGTCGCGCGACTCCAGGAAGCCGTGAAGAACAGCCAACTTCTGGAATCAGTCCCCGGAGAGGTAGCGCACCGGGCCCACAGACTCCACATCGGTGACGCCGCTGTTCAGGGAACGGCAGTCCGGGCACTCTGCGGCGTGTTCTTCGTACCCCGTACGGATCCCACCGATCTGCCCTACTGTGAGGAATGCTCCCGACGCTACGCGCGCCTATCGGCGTTCTAGTCTCGGAACAGCACTGTCCGACCACCGCACCGTCGTCGAGCAGCCGGAAAGCGACTGCGGAGCAGGACAACCGCGAACCGCCGCGCACGCCGACGTCGTCCACGACATAATGGGCTCATGCTCATGCCCTACTCTCCGGGCCCCGAGCCACTGACTCGCATGGCCGACGGGACCATCAAGCAGATCAGCCCCTTCACCGGTACGGAGGTGTGGACGGTGCCGGGCCGCGGCAACCGGCCGATCTCCCACCCGGTCGCCGAAGTCCACCCGCTGACCCCCGCCGAGCGCACCCGCGCCTGCGCCTTCTGCCCGGCCCACTACACCGAGACGCCGCCGGAGAAGAGCCGGGTGGTGGCCACGGAGTCGGGCGGCTTCGAGAGGATCGACGCCGTGTCCGCCTCCGAGCTGTTCGACACCGTCGCCGAGTTCCGCCGCATCCCCAACCTCTTCGAGATCCTCTCCTTCGACTACTGGCACGCCAACCACGGCTACGAGATCCCCGACGCCGCCCGCGAGCGCATGGAGGCCTACCTCGCCGATCCGGCCGGCGCCGCTCACGTCGCGCGCGTGGAGGAGTTTATCAAAAACGCGGGCGTAATCTACGAGATCGTATCGCAGGATGAGATCAAAGGCTGCGCCGCGATCTAGGTGCGATTTCGCGCCTTGTGCGCTTGCGCCGCACTAAATTTAAGAGCTTACGCGGCATGGCGAATTTAAAAGCTCGGGCGAGGTCGCGAACTCAAAGGCTGGCTCGGCGTTTTTGATTTGACGTGCGCGTCGTGGCATTATAAATTTTTTAATTAGTTTCACTGGCGGTTTAAATTTTTATCTCGCCGCGGTAAAGTAAGCTCGGCGATGCACTGTTGGCGTGCGCTCTGGCTAGCTTTGATTCGCGTTTAGAATTCGACTAGCCATAGCGAGATGGTCTAAATTTCAGGGATCACTGGCGACCGAGCGCATTTAAGCCGCGCCGCGTTTGAAATTACAGGCGTTTAAATTTAAATTTGAATTTTTTCGGAATTTCACACATACTTCACTTTTACGGAAGTATAATTCCGCTAATTTTTTTTAAGGAGTACGTAATGAAAAAACTTACTTTGTTTGCGCTTAGTGCGCTATTTGCTGGCACTTTTGCCGTAGCTGCCGACATGGGCATGAAAGATGAGATGAAGGACGCCAATACATCAATGCATAATAGTGCGAAAGAGATGAAAGGCGATATGAAGGATATGCACAAGGATGCTATGAAAGAGGGTAAACATATGAAGGATGAGATGAAAGGCGAAATGAAAAAAGAGATGAAAAAAGAGATGTAGTGAGTAAAATTTTACTCGTAGAGGACGATGAGACGCTTTGCGATCTCATCGGCGAATATCTAAAAGACGCGGGCTTTGACGTATGCGTTTGCAGCGACGCTCAAAGCGCCGCGGATCTTGCTTATGAGCAAAAATTCGATCTTTTTATCTTTGACGTAAAAATCCCCAAAGGTGACGGATTCTCACTTTTAAAAGAGCTGCGCAAGAGCGGCGATCGCACCCCCGCGATATTTGCCACGTCGCTAAATACGCTCGATGATCTTGAGGTCGGTTTTAAAAGCGGCTGCGACGACTATCTCAAAAAACCGTATGAACTAAAAGAGCTGCTGCTGCGCGTTAATTCGCTCATAAAGCGAAACTTCAGCCATAATTTTGATGATTTTGTAACTATTGACGACGAGTTTAAATTTTATTTTGCAAGCAAAGAGCTACGCAGATCGGGCGTGCCCGTCGCGCTTTCAAACAAAGAACGCGAGCTGCTGGCGCTTTTTTTGCAAAATAAAAATAGGCTTTTGAGCAAGGATGAAATTTTCTCCGCGATCTACGCTTTTGACGAAACTCCGAGCGAGGAAGCGCTGCGAACTTATATCAAAAATCTACGCCGCGTCCTAGGCGAAGAGCACATCATAAATCGCCGTAACGCAGGGTATCTGTATGTCTGAAAAGACCGCTTTAACGCTTAAAATTTTATCTTTGTATCTCATTTCAAGTGCGTTGTTTTTGGGATATTTTTTCAAGATAAATTACAGGATGAACGAAGCCGCGCTACTTTCGCACAGGATAAAAGAGCTAAAAGAGATCAAAATGATGATCTATATGAAAGCAAGCATGGACGGGCTGGAATCGCTAGCGGACTTTGAGCGCGAAAAGGGCGTGAGTGCGTGTATATTTAAGCCAAACTCTGATGAAATTTACGGCTGCGGCGGTGAGCTCGGAGCACTTGATAAAGCGAAGCTAAAGGCGGAATTTATAAGTGGCGGAAGGCTAGGAATTTATGAGAATCTGCAAAATATGGAGGAGCGAAACGCCTTTTCCAAGGCTAAAATCATTCTGCTTGGAAGTAGCGTGCAGGGCGAAATTTTAACGCTTCGTATCAAAACCGCAGCGATGATGATAGCGCTTTTGGGTGTGATATTAGCCGTGGCGTTTTATCTGGTGCGGCTAGGCACAAAGCCGCTTTACGATAAGATCGACACGCTAAATCGCTTCATCAAGGATAGTACCCACGAGATCAACACTCCGCTTAGCATCATCTCGATGAGCGTTGAGACAATGCGGCACGCAGAGCTTGGAGAATACAACGCCAAGCGCGTTGCTAATATCGATCTTGCCGCCAAGACGCTTTCGCGCATCTACGAGGATCTCGTGTTTTTAACCTTCGGTATGAATAAGGAGGGCGAGATTAGCTCGATCGATCTAAAGAGCCTCGTCGCTTCGCGCTGCGAATACTTCGCGCCGTTTATCCAAAAACGCAGACTAAGCCTTAAAACCGATCTTTCGGATGCGAGCATGAACGCAAACGTCTATGAAATTTCGCGCCTGATCGACAATCTGCTAAGTAACGCCGTAAAATACGCAAACGCAGGCGGCTACGTGGATGTACGGCTAAGGCGCGGCGAGCTGGCGATCTCAAACAGCGGCGAGGGGATCGATAGGAAAAGGGGCAATGAAATTTTCAGGCGCTTTGCGCGCTTTAACTCAAGCGAGGGTGGATTTGGCATCGGGCTTAGCATCGTAAGCGAGGTCTGTAAAAAATACTCCTTTTCTATCTCCTACGACAGCGTGCCGGGCGAGATAACGACCTTTTGCCTTACGTGGCGCGAATAAAATTTCAAAATTTAGTAAAATTTTAAAATTTAAAAGCGACCGCCTGCGGTTTAAATTTAATCGTCGTTTGGTCGCTTAAATTCCGCGCAAAAAAGTTCTAATCGCAGGGGGCGTTTAAATTTAATCGTCGCTTGTTTTTGTTCTAAAACGGAGCGCGGAATTTTATCAGTCGTTCGCTTTGCGCTCGTAAAATGACCCTGAAAGTTATTGGTGCGGAATTTTATTCGTCCGCGATTTTATAAAATTTAGTTTTTATTTCTCGATAGATATATCCAGTGGACTATATCGCTAAGCGAAATCACTACAAGCATACTCATAAACATCGAGGTGGCTGTGAAAAACGATATCCAGCCAAATAGGCTCTCTCTGTTCGCAAAAGTAGGAAATATCCGTCCATTGCCTACTCTGTGTGGGATGCCGTTTATGGCAAAATCGGCGTAGAAATAATTGTTTAATGCCCAGTAAGCGAAAGGTATAGCGAGCAATATCACAAATAGCTGCGTCTTGACGGCGGGAAGCTCTTTTTTGTATAAGAATGTGGCGATCGGACAATACACGCAGCTTAGCGCGAAAGCCGTTAAAATAGGTACCCACAATGCCGCGACGTAAAATTCCGCAAGCTGCGTGTGCGGGCTTATTTTGCCGATCGCAGCGATGTTTGGAAAAAACTGCTTCATAAATTTAACGAAGTCCGCGCATGCCGCGCTTACGTCTAAAATATTTTCGGGCAGCACGAATACGCTAAGCGCCGTGATCGCAAACAGCGCAAAAACCGCCGCGTAAAGCCGCCCGAAAAATTTAATAAATTTCGTATCGGGATATGACGCCTCTTGCTCTTGCGCGCCTTGAGAATTCGGCAGATCGCTCATCGTTCGCTCCTTTAATAAAATTTGCGCGTTAAAATCCAGCTCACGCTAAATTTTAAAATTTTATGCCTTATCGTTTGGTAAATTTCACAATAAGGACCTGTTTTGGAATTTTTACGGTCTAATTTGAAACCAAATTTATTAAATTTAACCGAGCAAAGCTTTGTTTAAAAACAAAGTGTCGCCGCTTCTAACGCGCAGTGATCTAGGCGGGGTTTGGGCGGCAGACCTGCTTGCGGTTGCTGGCCGAAGCAAAGTAAAAGGGAGCTTCGCAAGTATAGCCCCTTCCGCTCCGCCTCTTCCGAGCAAGAATTTAAGCCTTATCGGAAGCGACAAATAAAATTTAAACCCGCGCGTAGCGTAGCAATTTCTCGTATCGTCGGAGCCAGAAAGCCTCTAAAATAAGAAAGCCCTTTCATTTCACGCAAGCTCGCAGCCAAAACCCAAAATTTAATTGCCTAACGAAAAAGGCAAGTTCTGGCGTTGCTGCTCGCAAAATAACCGCGGAACCTCACTAGATAGAATTTAAAATTCCGAGTATTTCTGATAGTCGATCTGCGCGGAGTTTTTGTTGATCGTATCGACCGTAGCTTCAGCGATCGCAAGTTCCTCGTTGGTAGGGATTACGAGCGTTTTGATTTTGCTATCTACCGCGCTTAAATTTCTAATCGAGCCGGTATTTTTTGCGTTTTTTGTCGCATCGATTTCGATGCCGATATGTGCGAGCTTCTCGCAGACATTTTGCCTAAAATGCGGCGCATTTTCGCCGATACCTCCGGTAAAGATCAAAGCGTCCACGCGCCCGAGCACGGCGTAATACGCTCCGATCATCTTAACGACGCTGTACACGAGCATCTCAAACGCAAGTTTCGCGCGCGGCTCGCCGCCTTCCATCTTTTCATATACTTTTCGCAGATCGCTTGCGCCGCAGATGCCCAAAAGTCCGCTTTTTTTGTTCATTATAACGTCCATATCCTGCGCGTTGTAGCCCGCGACGCGCTCGATGTATGGGATGATCGCAGGATCGATCGAGCCGCATCTGGTGCCCATGATGATGCCTTCAAGCGGCGTTAGCCCCATCGAGGTGTCGATGCACTTGCCGTTTTCTATGGCGCTTACGCTAGAGCCGTTGCCAAGATGTAGCGTAATGGCGTTGAAGTTTTCGTATTTTTTACGCAAAAATTTCGCTCCCATTGTCGAGACGAACCAATGCGACGTGCCGTGCGCGCCGTAGCGACGAACTTTGTATTTTTCGTAGAATTCATACGGCAGCGCGTACATATACGCATAAGGCGGGATGCTTTGATGAAATATCGTATCGAAAACCGCGACGTTTGGAATTTTCGGAGCGATCTTTAGGCAGGATTTGATACCCGCTAAATTTGCGGGATTGTGTAGTGGTGCAAGCGGTGCAAGCTCGGCGATTTTAGCCATTACGTCCTCATCTATGAGTGCAGGAGCGTCGAAATAATCCGCACCTTGGACTATTCTATGCCCGATGCCGCCTACTTGAGTTAGATCGTTGATTACTCCGCTTTGTTTTAAAAGATCAATCGCAATCGCAATCGCGGTTTCGTGATTTGGAATTTGCTCGTTTTCAACCTTTATGCCTCGTCCATTGGCGCAATTGATGCTTCCGCTTGCGTGCGTCGAGCCAATCTCCTCGATGAGCCCACTTGCGATGCAGGCGTGATTTAGCATATCGTGGAATTTAAATTTAACCGAGCTCGAACCGGAATTTATGACTAGGATATCCATTAATTCTCTCCCGCTTGAATTGCGCTGATAAGTATCGTGTTTACGATATCGGCGACCTTGCAGCCGCGGCTTAGATCGTTTACCGGCTTTTTTAAGCCCTGTAAAATCGGTCCGATCGCCACGGCGCCTGCGGTGCGCTGCACGGCCTTATAACAGATATTTCCGCAGTTAAGATCGGGGAAGATAAATACGTTCGCGCGTCCTGCGACCGCGGAGCCCGGCATTTTTTTCTTTGCGACTGCGGCATCAACTGCGGCGTCGAATTGCAGCGGCCCGTCGATTAGAAGTTCGGGCGCCTTTTCGCGCGCTTTTTGCGTCGCCGTTTTGATAAATTCCACGCTCTCTCCGCTGCCGCTATCACCGCTTGAGTAGCTTAACATCGCCACACGCGGCTCAAACCCGAACGCCTTTGCGGTCGCGGCGCTTGAGATCGCGATACCTGCCAGATACTCCGCGCTCGGGCTCGGCGCTACGGCGCAGTCGGCAAAAAGCAGAGCCTGCGTATCCAGGCACATTATAAATGCGCCGCTGACGCTTGCAATGCCGGGCTTTGTCTTGATGATCTGAAGCGCGGGGCGGATCGTCTCTGCGGTAGTAGTGCCGGCACCGCTTACCATCGCATCGGCCAGCCCTTCATACACGAGCATCGTACCGAAGTAGGTGCGATCGCGCACTAAATCGCGCGCCTGAGCCTCGCTCATACCTTTTGCCTTGCGAAGCTCATAAAGATCGCGCGCAAATTTTTCTAAGCTCGCATCCGTCTGCGGATCTAAAATTTTAACGCCGCTTAGATTGAGCCCCAGCTTGCTTGCGCTTTTTTGCACTTCGTCTTGCTGCCCCAGAAGGATCAAATTTGCCGCGCCGCTTTGTTTTATAATCGCAGCCGCGCGCAGAATTCTCTCATCGTCGCTTTCTGGTAGCACGACGGTTTTAACGTTCGCGCGAGCCTTGGCGTAGAGCTTGCTTTCAAATTTCAACGGGGTTAGAATTTCACAGCGCGTGGAGTTTGCGGCGTCAGTGAAGTAGCTTTTGTCGGCAACGACTTTATCAAGCTCTATCGCGCCGCTTTCGTAGGCAGAATTTTTACCGTAAAGCTCCGATTTTTTAGAATTTGCACTCTCTTGCGCAGACCTTAGCGCGGAAAATGAAATTTTATCCTCATATATGCTGGCAAAGCTTACCGCTTTTGCTGCAGCGATCGAGTGCGTGCCGATGCGCGCGGCGATTTCATTAGGATAAAATCCGCAAACAGGGATATTTAGATCCTTGGCGATTTGTAAATTTAGCTCGCGCATATCGGCTTCTGCGGCGCCGCGAACCAGCACAAAATTACACTGCTTTAGGATCTGTGCGAAGCGCTCTATCGCCGCCTTTCGCACGCGCTCATCCTGCCCGTCCGCGAGTGCTCTTTCAAGCTCACTCCTGCTAAAAAGGGCATTGTCGCCAGCGATGCAAAGTTGCAAAACGTTGTGAAAGCTCATGGATAAAATTTTATCTAGTTTTTTTAGCTCGGATTGGTAGGCGGTAGGCTCGTCGCATAGCAGCAAAATTCCGTTCATCGGTTGATCCTTTGAAATAAGATAGGCAATTGTAGCAAAATTTTGCTTGCGTGTTAATCAAAGATTTATCGTGAGGGTTTAGAATTTGGTAACTTCCAACAAAGGAGCGCACATGAAAAATTTAGTGATTTTGGCTCTTTTAGTGAGCCTCGTCGCGGCGAAAATCAACATAAATGAAGCTAGTCGCTACGAGCTGATGACGATCGGTGGGCTTGATGCGGGTAGGGCGGATATGCTTATGCAATACCGCCAAAAGCGCGAAATTTCAAGTCCAGATGAGCTAAAGGGTATCAACGGCTTTGCAAGTTACGATACCGCCAAACTGCAGAATAGCTTTGAAATATCGCCTAGAGCTAACGTGCAGCAGCCGGTGCAGCCTGAGCGCGATATAGTCGTAGTCGAAAAGACCCGCACCCGCACAGTTTACGGAGGCTCCACTTACAAACGCGTTGAAAATTACGGTAATGGCATCACGATCACAGAGACCGGCACTTTACCGCCACCTCCTCCGCGAGGATATGGTAGGCACGGCGGCATGATGCCGCCTCCTCCCCCGCCTCCTGGCAGCATTCCACCACCTCCGCACGGAGGTATAAAACCGCCTCCTCCGCCACCGCCTCCTCGCGATGATTATTCTCGCAGGAGAAGTTCTAGCAGTATGAGCGATAGCGATATCGGCGGAAGCTCGCGCCGTAACATGCCGGTGCCTATGCATATGGGAACGATCCGCTCGAAAAGATCCAGTAGCGTCACAAGCTTCGGCGACTGCGATCCGCAAAGCGGCAACTGCGCTAGCGTGGGCGTAGGCGTGCAGGTAGATAGAGGGTTTTAAAATTTAATTTTACGTGGGCGGAATTTTAGGATTTTAAATCGAGATTCCGCCCCCCCCTTAAATTTACGGCTAAATTTTAAAATTTCGTAACGTAGAATTTAAAATTTACGCAGATATTGCTCTGCACTACGATAAAATTCCAAAAAATTTTATAAATTTAATCCAAGCCTCGCGTGGTAAAATTTTAAGCCAAAATTTTACGTTAAAACTAATGCGCCGCGTTTGGTCGAAACAAATCCGCACTTTAAAATTTTAAATCCGAACATCCCGTCCGTTTTAAATTTATGACTAAATTTTAAATTTGCCTTTTCCACTCTTTCTAAATTCCGAAATTTTGCCCCGTCTTGCTGCTATTAAATTTTAAATTCGACCCGATTTAGCGCCTTAAATTCGTGAAATTTAATTTACAAAATAATATAATCACAAAATTATTCCAACGAAACAGGATGGGCGTATGAAAGAAATTAGCGGATCGCAGATGATCGTGGAGGCGTTGCGGCAGGAGGGGGTCGAGGTGGTTTTCGGCTACCCGGGCGGTGCGGCGCTAAACATTTATGATGAAATTTACAAACAAAAATACTTTAGACACATTTTGGTGCGCCACGAGCAGGCCGCGGCGATGGCTGCGGATGGATACGCGCGCGCTAGCGGCAAGGTCGGCGTGGCTGTCGTTACAAGCGGACCCGGATTTACAAACGCGCTTACGGGGCTTGCTACGGCGTATAGCGACAGCATCCCGATCGTGCTTATCAGCGGGCAGGTGGCGACCTCGCTCATCGGTACCGACGCTTTTCAAGAGATTGATGCGATCGGAATTTCACGCCCTTGCGTCAAGCACAACTATCTAGTTAAAACGATCGAAGAGCTGCCTAGAATTTTAAAAGAAGCCTTTTATATCGCTCGCAGCGGCAGACCGGGGCCCGTGCATGTCGATGTGCCGAAGGACGTAACGGCGAAGCTGGGCGTTTTTGAATATCCTGGCGAAATCAAGATGCAGACTTACAAGCCGAATTATAAGGGAAATTCTAAACAGATCAAAAAAGCCGTCGAGTTAATCGCAAGCTGCAAAAAGCCTATCCTCTACATCGGAGGCGGCGTTATTAGCGCGGGTGCAAGCGAGCTGGTGCGCGAGCTTAGCAGGTTTGCACAGATCCCGGTCGTTGAAACCCTTATGGCGCTAGGGGCTATGCGAAGCGATGATAAAAATCGCCTCGGTATGGTAGGAATGCACGGCAGCTACGCCGCAAATATGGCACTTAGCGAGTCGGATCTAATAATCTGTCTGGGCGCGAGATTTGATGATCGCGTCACCGGCAAGCTTAGCGAATTCGGCAAAAACGCAAAGATCATCCACGTCGATATCGATCCTAGCTCGATCTCAAAGATTATAAACGCGGATTATCCGATCGTGGGCGACGTGAAGTCGGTGCTAGAGGAGATGCTGCCGCGCATTAAAAGCGAGGTCAGCCCTGCAAATTTCGAGCAGTGGCGCGAGCTCATTCGCAAATACGATGAAATTCACCCGCTTAAATTTAACGACAGCGATGAAATTTTAAAGCCGCAGTGGGTTATACAAAGTACCGCAAAAATCGCTGGCGAGGATGCTATCATCGCTACGGACGTGGGGCAGCATCAGATGTGGGTCGCGCAGTTTTATCCGTTTTGCAAGCCGCGCACTCTGCTAAGTAGCGGAGGGCAGGGCACGATGGGATACGGCCTGCCCGCGGCATTGGGCGCGAAGGCTTATGCGGGAGATAGACCGGTTATAAATTTCAGCGGCGACGGCTCGATTTTGATGAATATCCAAGAGCTGATGACTGCGAGCGCGAGCGGTCTAAACGTTGTAAATATTGTATTAAACAACAATTTCTTAGGCATGGTGCGGCAGTGGCAGAGTCTATTTTACGGGCAGCGTTTCTCATCGACCGATCTTAGCTCGCAGCCCGATTTCGTAAAAATTGCGGGGGGCTTCGGCGGCGTGGGCTTTAGCGTTAGCACCAAAGTGGAATTTGAAGATGCGCTGAAGCAGGCTCTTGCGAGTAAGAAAGTAAGCGTCATCGAGGCTAAGATCGACCGTTTCGAAAATGTCTGGCCGATGGTACCCGCAGGCGGCGCGCTTTATAATATGATTTTTGAGCAGGAGTCTTAGGATGAATAGCATAAGAAGAGTAATCTCGGTCGTCGTTACCGATGAGCACGGCGTTTTGTCGCGGATCTCGGGGCTTTTTGCGGGGCGCGGCTATAATATCGACACCCTCACCGTTGCGCCGATTCCAAATACCGGTCTATCGCGCCTTAGCATCGTCACTTCGGGCGACGAGCGCGTCATAGAGCAGATCACCAAGCAGCTTCATAAGCTGATCCCCGTCTACAAGGTCATCGATGATGCAAAATTCGTCGAAAAGGAGATGGTTTTGGTAAAGATCGCGCTGGGCGAAAATTTAGCGGGGCTTGATGCCGTTTTAAAAGCCTACAACGGCAGCATCGCAAACAGCGACGACAGCAAGATCGTCATCATGGCGTGCGACGACGCAGACCGCATCGACGGGTTTTTAAAGACGATAAAAAAATACAATCCGATCGACGTCGTCCGCGGCGGCAGCGTCGCGCTGGATATGTAAGCGGCGATAAAATTTAATTAAAGGAGCGCAAATGAAATTATCTAAAATTGCCGAAATTTTAAATATAGAGCTTAGCGGGGCGGACGCGGAGATTACCGCGATAAATTCGCTTCAAAACGCAAGGCAAAGCGAGCTGAGCTACTGCGATAGCGACAAAAACGAGAAATTTTTATCCGCCACCAAAGCAGCCGCCGTATTGGTAAAAATCGGGACCGCAGTCCCAAGCGGCGTGCGAGCGCTGGAGTGCGAAAATCCGCACCTGGCCTTTGCGATCTTAAGCGCGCATTTTGCCAAGCCGCTCATTCGCAGCGGCGCGCCCGCAAAGATCGCCGCTAGCGCGCAGATCGGACAGAACGTACATATCGGCGTAAATTCTACGATCGGCGAGGATTGCGTCATTTTAAGCGGCGCGTATATCGGCGATGACGTGCATATCGAAAGCGGCTGCATAATCCACGCAAACGCCGTCATCTACAACGACGCGATCATCGGCGAGCGCTGCATAATCCACGCAAACGCCGTCATCGGAAGCGACGGCTTCGGCTACGCGCATACCAAAACGGGCGAGCACGTTAAAATTTATCACAACGGCAACGTCGTGCTGCAAGACGAGGTCGAGATCGGCGCGTGCACGACGATCGACCGCGCGGTGTTCGGCTCTACGATCGTTAAGCGCGGCAGCAAGATTGACAATCTCGTTCAGATCGGGCACAACTGCGAGCTTGGGCAAAACTGCCTCATCGTCTCTCAGGTGGGGCTTGCGGGCTCGACGACGCTCGGGCGCAACGTCGTGATGGGCGGACAGAGCGGCAGCGGCGGGCACGTAAGCGTGGGCGATTTCACTCAGATCGCGGCGCGCGGCGGCATAAGCAAGGACTTAGCGGGCGGTAAAAACTACGCCGGGCACCCTATAATGGAGCTTAGCGAGTGGTTCAAGCTGCAGGCTAAGATCGTTAGATTTTTTAGAGATAAAAAGCACTAGCCGTTTTGCCTTGGTTGATTAGATCGATTGGCTTGATTTGATCGTTTTGATCGTTCGCTCTGATCAACTCCTCTAGCTAGCTTAATCTAAGCAGGCTCGCGTCGTTTCAGTGAAGTTTGAAATCGCCAGGCAGTTGGCGATTGTGGAGTGGTTTGCGTTGCGTTCGGTTTTTGCATAGTTAGCAAACCGCTGCGGCGGTAAATTTTGCCCTTTTATCGACAGAATTTCGCCCGCGCCGTTTTTTGTCGTGCGCTTGCTTTGTGGGCGCGGTAGAATTTGATCTACTCGTTTTGAAATACGTTTGCTCGCAGTCATGGCGCCCGAGCTTTACGAGCGCTTTAAATCAGCGCAAATTTAATTAAAGGAAAAACTATGATAGAGATGTTTTTATGCTCCTATTTTGCGGGCGCGGCGACGCTTTTTGAAGACTATGCGAGGCAAAATATCAGCGCCAAAGAGGTGCTTTTTGTCCCGACCGCCGCAAACGTAGAGGAGTACCGAGACTACGTGGACGAGGCGAAAGAGGCGTTTGCCAAAATGGGCTTTACGCTTGAAATTTTAGACGTTTCCAAAGCGAGCGAGGCCGAAGCCAAGGCAAAGATCGGCGCAGCGCGGGTGCTTTACGTAAGCGGCGGCAACACCTTTTATCTTTTGCGCGAGCTTAAAAAGAAAGGTCTTGCTGACCTCATCGCTAGCCGCGTCAGAAACGGCGAGCTCATCTACGTAGGCGAGTCGGCGGGCGCGATGATCGCGGCTCCCAGCGTGGAGTATGTGAGCGCGATGGACGATGCGAGTGGTAGTGAATCAGTAGCAACGCAAACCGGGCTAGATCTTGTTAAATTCTATCCAGTAGTACACTACGGCGAGGAGCCCTTCGTGCAAAGCACGGCTAAAATTTTAAAAGCTTACGGCGGCAAGTTAAATTTGGCGCCGATAAATAATGCCGAAGCGATCGCGGTGCACGGCGATAAATTTGAAATTTTAGGGCGGTAAACTGCGGCGTGAAAGTAAAATTTAGTAATTAAACGCTTCGTAAAATTTACGCTTATATTTTCGCATAGGGCTACGAGGTGAAATTTTAACTTAGGTGCAGCGAGTCGCTAACGAATAAATTTAATCAAAGGATCAAAATGAAAATATTACTTATCAATGGCGGAGCACCTTTTAACGGCAAAGGCGGCAAGCTAAACAAAACTTTGCACGAGCTAGCCAAAAAGACGCTACAAGCCCTAGGGCACGAAACGCGCGAGACCACGATACATGAGGGCTACGATATAGAGGGCGAGGTAGAAAAATTTCTATGGATGGATGCCGTGATCTGGCAGATGCCCGCGTGGTGGATGGGCGAGCCTTGGCTAGTCAAAAAATACGTGGACGAGGTGTTTATGGGCGGCATAGGCAAGATAGTGGCAAACGACGGGCGGCACAGCGCAAGCCCAAACGACGGCTACGGCATGGGCGGACTGATAAAGGGAAAATCGCACATGCTAAGCGTCACTTGGAATGCGCCGCTTCAGGCGTTTGATAAGCCGGGTGATTTTTTCGAGGGCGCGGGCATAGACGGCGTTTATCTGCATTTTCATAAAGCCAACGAGTTTTTAGGCACGAAAAGACTGCCTACTTTTATGTGTAACGATGTCGTTAAAAATCCCGACATTGAGCGTTTTACGAGGGATTACGAAGCGCATCTAAAAATGGTTTTCGGCTAGCCTTAACGGACCCAAGAGTTATCTACTCGCAATACAGCGCCAGATGGGCTAAAACGGATTATAAAATCGCTTCTTAAGCCGGATATTACGGCGCTTGTGAAATTTTAAAATAATGCCAAGCAGTACTTGTTCGAGTGTGGCTTGCGATGCGCGAGGTTTTCGTAAACGAGATTCGAGCTTTGCTCGGCTGACTGACACTGCGTGATGTGCGGGAGGTGTGAAATTTGCGGCGTTGCGGCGTGAAATTTCAAGTCTTGCGGCGCGCGATTTATGCAGTCACTATATAAAATTTCATACGGCTGTCGCAGCTTTTAAGTCTGTGCGAAATAAAACTTGCGAAACAACGTGGCATTTTGCGATCGTTTTTAATTTTGAAAATGTGCTGTATTTTAGCTCGGCGCGAGATAAAATTTTACGCGGCGCACTTTTATGTGATGTACGCGTCTGGCTTGCCGTTGCTCTTAGTGCCATGTCAGCGAGTGCCTAAGCATGGATGAGCGCGATGGTTGGCTCGTGTAACCTATTAGCGTGCCGTTCAGCGCTGCTAGTGGCTTTAAGAGGCGCGATGTGTGTTTACAGGGGAATAGATGCCAAAAATCGATATGCTAAATTTTCTTCGCTCGGGCGAGTTTGCAGGCGTAGGAAGCGGCTTGAGCTGCGCGCAGATCGCCTCGATGTTTGGCCCTGCGGACGCGAGCTTTAAGAGCGCTGGAGCTGAAATTTTAAAATATGGCGCCTTTGAGTTTCACTTTTTTCGGGACGAAATTTTTATGATTTTTTCGGATCATTTCAGAAGCGGGCCTCTAAATTTCGGCGATGGCAGGGCGGGGCAAATCGAAATCGAGCCTTGGATATTATCGGGCTGCCCTGCTCCTATCGATCTTGCGGCCGTAAAAAGCGCTTTAAATCGTGAGCGGATCGAGTATCGCGAGCGCGCAACGGATGAGGGTTTGAAGCTAGACTTAAGCAGCAGCGTTACGCTTGCATTTGAAAGCTTGAGCGGCTTGGGCGGACCCCGCGGCTACGAGCTTGCCGCATTTTGGATAAAATTTTAACGGAATTTAAAAAGAGAAATATTTCTTTCGCGCGCTTTTTAAATTTAGCTTTTAAATTTACTCTTCGTTGAATGAAAATGAATGAAAATCCAAGCTAAATTTTGGCGGAAGCGGCGCCTTGTATTGCGCACGGCGACGGAAAAACCGAGCTGTATTAGCTGCAGAAGTACGGATTTAAAGATCGCGAAAGTTTGGAGTGACGTAGCTCCGCTTTTCTGCCGCTACGGCGCGCCAGGATGAAGCGCCGAGATAAAAATTTAAACAAAAGAGCTTTGATGTTTTTTGATACAAAATACGATGAAAAAAAGATCGCTAGCTTTAATCAGATGAATGCGCTTTTGAGGTGTGTGCTGCTGTTTTTTTCCTTGGCGCGGCGCCGTATACGTCCTACACGGCCGTGCTGCCGTCTAGCCCCGAGGATTTGCAGACCATAGAGGGGCGCGTCATATATGCAAACGAATAAGAGCAGAGGGACTAGTTATTATAAGTTAAATTTAGCGGATGGCGCGCTTAAACAGAGGCGTTTTTATTTAGATGTTTATAGCACCGAGATAGATGGATACAGGGCTGCGATATACGACAAAGAGGTAAAAATTTGGTACCAAAGGATCGGGGGCGATACCGACCTTGCACGGCAGATCGCCCTTAAAGACGGGCAAATTGTTTTAAAATACGATTATTCCTTTGCAACCAGGTTTTATTACGATACCATATCCGATTCCTATAGAATCACATATTTGAAATGGGGCGGCGGTGCGCTTGCACTTTTGATCGTTCAGATCGTTTTGACTCGGATAGCGAGGAGAAAATACCGCGCCAAATGGGGCTACTACGACAAGCCTACGAATAAAATTTAAAATCGCCGCCGCCGAATAAATTTAAGCAAAATTTTGACCTGGTAAAATTTTTAATCGGCTTTTGCGCGCTAATTAAATTTAAAGAGCGAAATCAAAGGGGCAAAAGCGCTGCTTAAATTTCGCTTTTTAAAAATCGTTTTAGTAAAAGGGCGGGCAGAGATCGGGATTTTATCACGGAATTTTGTTTTTGGCATTTTGCGAGAGCGGCGGAAATACGCTTTTTGCTTGCGCGGTCAAAGGCGGAAATTTCATTTACGTGCGGCTGAGAGGGCGGTGCGGTACCGCGCGCAAACTCATGCTTTCAGATTTAGCCGCAGTGAAATGACGGTGCGGCTAAAGCGTAAATTTTATCATCGCGCCTCGGCGGTATCTCTGCGCGGCAAAATAGTAAATTTATAAATTTTATGCTCTGTTTTAGTTCAAAAATTTATTCTCATTGCGGCTAGCGCGGTAAATTTATAAAATTTCACGCTGTGCAGCACAAGAAAAATCGGTCTGTAAATTTCTCAAATAGGTGGCAAAATTTAGCCCAAATTTAGGGCTAAATTTCATGCGCTTCCTAATTTTTCTCGATTAATTTCCTCTCGATAAAGCTTAAAATTTCATTCGCGCTTACGCTCTGCCGCTTTAGGCCTGCGCGAGTGATGAACTCGACGCTTCCCTCTGCTAAGGCTTTTCCCACGAGCACCGCATACGGGAAGCCCATCAGCTCGAAGTCATTCATCTTCACGCCGAAACGCTCCGCGCGATCGTCGAGCAGCACGCGGACGCCCAGCACGCGGCACTGCTCGTATAGTTTCTCGGCAAATTCTACCGCTGCCGCGTCTTTGTGATTTGAGATGATGATTTCAAGCTCAAAAGGCGCCAGCTCGCGCGGCCACACGCAGCCTCGCTCATCGTGGCTGCTTTCGATCGCCACGGCGATAAGGCGGCTTGCGCCGATGCCGTAGCAGCCCATAAAAAAGGGCTGTGCCTTGCCGTTTGCGTCCAAAAATCGCGCTCCCATCGGCTCGGAATATCGCGTGCCGAGCTGAAAGATATGGCCCACCTCGATGCCTTTCGTGATGCCAAGCTCGCCGCCGCAGCACGGACACGCGTCGCCTTCGCTCACGGCGGCGAGATCCGCAAAGCGCGATTCGTTAAAATTTATCACGCTAGCGCCCACGTAGTGGTAATCCGGCTCGTTCGCGCCCGCGATCATCTCGCGCGCTCCTTTTAACTCGGGATCGATGTAAAATTTCGCCCCTTCGCCGATCCCGAAGGGTCCGCAAAAGCCCGCCGTAAAGCCAGCTCGCGCGATCTCCTCCTCGCTGGCATCGATTAGCTCCAGCGCACCGCAGGCGTTTTGCGCCTTGGTCTCTTGCAGCTCGTCGCAGCCGCGGATAAAAAAAGCTACGATCTCGCTGCGATCCTCGTATAGCGCTTTTTTGATCACCGCTTTGATGGTGTAGAATTTATCCACTTTGAAAAATTCCGCCACCGCGTCGATCGTTTTCATCGCGGGGGTTTTAAATTTCATCATGCCGTCGGTTTCGGGCGCGGCGGCGTTCGTGGTTTTGGGAGCACGGCGCGCAGCCTCGATATTTGCGGCATACTCGCAGCGCTTGCACACGACGATATCGTCCTCGCCGTTATCCGCTAGCACCATAAACTCCTTGCTGCCGCTGCCGCCGATCGCGCCGCTGTCCGCATCGACCGCGCGAAAATTTAACCCAAGTCGCGTAAAAATCCGCGAGTACGCCTGCCTCATCACCTCAAACTCGCGCTTCATATCCGCAGCGTCTGCGTGGAAGCTATAGGCGTCCTTCATCGTAAACTCGCGACCGCGCAGAAGCCCGAAGCGAGGGCGCGCCTCGTCGCGGAATTTCGTATTGATCTGATAGATATTTAGCGGCAGCTGCTTGTAGCTCGTGATCTTATCCGCTACCATCAAAACCGCCGCCTCCTCGTTGGTAGGGCTTAGCACGAAGTCGTTATTCTTGCGGTCTTTGAAGCGCAGCAGCTCCTTGCCGTATTTGGCGTAGCGACCGCTTTTTTTCCATGCATCCGCGGACGTTACGACGCTAAAAGAGACCTCCTGCGCGCCCGCAGCATCCATCTCCTGCCTGATGACGGCGCAGATCCGCTCCAGCACTATCTTTCCTAGCGGCAAAAAATTATAAAGCCCGCTGCCCAGCTGCTCGATAAATCCCGCACGGATCAAAAGCGCGTGGCTAGGTAGTACAGCGTCTCTGGGAGCCTCTTTTAGGCTCGGAGCGAAAAGCTTGCTAAATTTCATTCTGTCTGTCCTTTTTCTCATTTTCTTGATTTAAAAATTTTTCGTAGTTTTCTTGCAGTTCAAAAATTTCGACCAGCGCATTTACTACGCCGTCTGCATCGTCCGCTTCGCCAAGGTTTTTCAAATTTACCGTCGGAGCGTGCAGAAACGCTTTAAAAACCTGATGGATCAGCTTGCGCGCCTCCTCCGCATCGCTGTGCTTTAGATAGCCCTTTTTAAGCGCTTTGGCTAGCTCTATCTCGGCTACTTGCTTCGCGCTTTGGCGCAAAGCCTTGATGATCGGCGTGGATGCCGCCGCCCTCAGCCATTTGAAAAACTCGTTCGTGCATTTTGCCACGATCGAGTAAGCGATCTGTGCCTGCTCCTCGCGAAGCAGCAAATTTTTCTTTACGATCTCCTCCAGATCATCGACGCTATAAACTTCAATATCCTCGCTCTGGCTAAGCTCTACGTCGCGCGGCACGGCTATATCAAAAAAATATCGCTTAATGCTTTTGGGTTCTAACAAGCTATCGGTAATGATCGGCTCTTGCGAGCCCGTAGCGCTGAAAAATAGGCTATTTGCGTTTAGATATTTTTTGAGATTATCAAGGCTATCGATTTTAATACGGGATTGTACCTGCGCAGAGGAATTTGCGCAGGCGGTGGAATTTTTATCGTCCTTGGGATTTTCGCCTGCTATGCGAGATTCATTGCCGTCTGTGAAAATCTTTTTATTAAAATTTACGCCGTCTTTGGAATTTTGTTTTTGCGCGACATTTTCGCCTGCGAAATTCGCGATATTTTTGGAATCTAAGTTGTCTGAGTTATTTCCTGTGCCGGGATTTTCATCCGCGCAATTTTTCGCATCCAAGGAATTCTCGCCAAGTAGCGAGGCGGCTAGCCTCTGCGCGCCGGCTAAATTTCGATTTAAGATCGTGATATTTGCGCCGTTTGCGAGCAGGTGTTTGCACGCTAGCTCGCTCATCTCTCCCGCGCCCACTACCACGGCGTCCGCGTCTTGCAAGGAGCCCAGTCTGTCTTTTGCCATCGCCACGGCGACGCTTGAGACCGAGATTGGATTTTTTGAAATTTCGGTTTGGTTGCGGATGCGCGCTGCGCACTTTAGCGCTTCATCTATCGCTCTTGCGATCTGCGCGCCGGCGCGAGCGTTTTGCATCGCGAATTTATAGGCGTCTTTGAGCTGGCCTACGATCTGCGTTTCGCCCACTACGAGGCTATCAAGAGAGGCTGCGACGGCGAAAAGGTGGTGTATCGCGCCGTAATCTTCGTAAATATCGGCACGCTCGGCTAGCTCGTCGTAGCTTACGCCGCTTACGCGCGAAAGTGCCAAAAGCACGAACTTTTGCGCTTCATCAAAGTCGCTTACGACGGTAAAAATTTCTACTCGGTTGCAGGTGCTAAGCACCAAACACTCCTCTATCGCGGAGTTTGAAGCCAAAAGGCGCAAAATTTCTTTCTTGCGCACATCGTTTGAAAACGAAAGTTTCTCGCGAACCGTGATATCTGTGTTTTTGTGGGTGAAGCTCACGCTCATATACGCCATCAAAACTCCCTATCTATCATATCTCGCACGATTTGCTCCAGCTTGTCGTTTTTAAATTCCGCCACGGCTTCGAGCGCCTTTTGCCCGTAGGCACGAGCTTCGTTTATACAGCGCTCGATGATGCCGTGCTCGCTAAGCTTCGCTTTGATCCATGAAATTTCGCTCTCGCACAGCTGTTTTTTAAAAAACGATCTCAGCTTTTGCCGCTGCGCATCATCTAAATTTTTGTATAAATAGATGTAGGGCAGGGTAGTTTTACCCTCCGCAAAATCGCTCAAGCTCGGCTTACCGAGCGCTTCTGAGCTTTGCGTGACGTCTAAGATATCGTCGATGATCTGAAAGGCAAGCCCAAGGTTTTTGCCGTATTCGCCGAATTTTACGCTCGCGCTTGAGATTTCATCATGATCTTTCTCGGCGTTTGAAATTTCTACTTCGTTTTTTGTGCCGCTCATATCTGAAATTTCGCCGAGATTTTCTGCGCTGCCGAATTTCAAAAATGCCCCGCAGCGTGCGACTTCCTCTATGAGAGCGGAGGTTTTTAGATAGATCATCTGCAGATATTTGCTCGCATCGTCGTTGAAATCGTTGCTTAAGCTCACATCCATCAGCTCGCCCACTGCGAGCTTCGTGACGGCGCCCGAAAGCGCGGCGGCGATGCGGCTTTCAAATTTAGAAAGCTCGAAGTATGCCTTGGAATAGAGTATGTCGCCCAGCATTACGGCGTTTTTGGAGCCGTAGGTGGCGTTTATCGAGGGCTTGCCGCGGCGCACCGAGCTTTCGTCGATGACGTCGTCGTGCAGTAGGCTCGCGGCTTGAATGAGCTCGATGATCGCGCACAGACGTAGCGATTTTTCATCCTTTTGCGCGATGTTTAGCAGCAGCTTGGAGCGCAGTTTTTTGCCGGGGCTTAGCCTATCAAACATCTCGCTAGCGGGCTCATATCCGCAGTCTGCGATGAAGCTTTTCATAATTAAATCGATTTGATCTTGCATTATTCGTTGTTGCTTAGGATATTTCCGCTCATTTGCAAAAATTTGTCGTTTAGCTCGTCTTGTAAATCCTGCTGTGCGATGAAGCTTTCGATCTCGCGCTCGCTAATACCGCGCTCTTCGCAGAGCCGCTCACAGGCGATGAGGCGGATTAGAGCTTCTTCGATTTCGTTTTGCACCAAAGTAGGGCTTGCAGCGGATAAAATTTCAAAAAATTTCTCTCTTGGGCTGCCTTCAAAAATATCCATTTACCTTCCTTAAAATTTCGCGATTATAGCAAATGTAAAATTTAATTTAGGTTAGGACGCGGCAAACTATCGGGGCTTTTAAACAGAAGCGATTGCGCAGATTTTGCACTTGCGTGCGGTAAATTTTAAGCTTAAGCGCGGGATTTTGGGCTTTGAATCTATAAATTTTAAAATTTTACTTGTTTGCGAGATAGGCAGAGCGAGCGGAATTTAAAAATTTAATCTTGGTTGCGTGGCGGATTAAACGCGAAGCTTTGCAGAAGGCGGAATTTTAAATTTACAGATAAGCAGCTTGATTTTTGCGGAAATTTTAAACTTCTTTGGCGCGAGTGAAATTTTAGGTTTCGCTTGAGCGGATAGAATTCCGCTTTGTTTGAGCGCTAAAATTCTTGGATTTCGCGTAGGCGGAGAGGATTTTCGCTTTGCTTGTGCGGTAAAATCTTGATTTCTGCACGGCGGATAAATTCTACTTATGCAAAATCTACTCGCGTGCATAACACAGATCAGGCTTTTTAAAATTTTAAAATTCCGCCGCTTTGCGAGAATTTGAAATTCCATGGACGCGGTAGAATGCTAAAATCGCGTTTGCATTAAATTTTAAGTCTGGTTTTCGAGGCAAATTTTAAATTAAGTCGCGAGAGAGCGTCTTTAAATTTTTAAAATTCCGTCACCTTTTACAGATAGAATTTCATTTTTCACGCAGATAAAATCGCGCACTACAAAAGCTACTTTTAAAATTTTAAATTCCACTCGCGCAGATGAAATCCCAGTTTCTCGTGCTAGTGGAATTTTTCGCGCAAGAATTATTTTTAAATTTTAATTTCGCTTGCGTTGCACGCGAAGATGGAATTCGCTCCGTTTTAAGAGCCTAAGCGTGATTTTACCCTGCTACAATACTACTTTTAATTAGCTATGCCTCAAAAACCAGGCTACTTTAAATTCCGCCGATGATTTCGCGCGCTTGCGTGATGCTTAGGGCATTGCGACTTAGTTCGCTAGGCTCGCCAAACCCCCAGCATACCTGCAAATACTCAAGTTTTGCGCCTCTTAGATCTGCCAAGTTTGCCTGAAAATATCGCGCTGCTGCAGCTTGTGCGCTTTCCGTCGCTTCTGCTTTTGCGGAAATTTTGGCACCTTTAAAGCTTAGCGTTGCCGCCCCGTCAGCGCCCGAGTCGTTAGGGCGGAATTTTTCATCTGCGTTAAGATTTTCGCCGCAAGAGCTTAAGCTTCCGCTGCTAGCGCTGAAATTCTTTCTATTGGTGCCACGGCTAGCATTTAAGCTCTCGCCGTCATTGCCGCCTTGAAATTCTAAATTTTGTAAAAATTCTGCGCCACGGAGTGCGGCTAGCTCATCCTTTTTGCTATCGCCTAAAAAAATCGCGTTTTTGTGCGGCGAGCATGCAATTACGTGTAGCAGCATCGCAGGGTTGGGTTTTGATGGCATCTGCTCGTTCGCGCCTACGACCAGATCAAATAGCCTGCGCACGCCCGTTTTTTCTAAGATCGCGCTTAGGGTGTAGGAAGGCGCATTAGAAGCGACTGCGAGAAAAAATCCTGCTTTTTTGCACGAGTGCAAAAGATCTTCGATACCTTCGTAAAGCACGGCGAAATCGCGGTAATTGCTTACAAATTCTTTCTCGAAAAAAGCAAGCTCTTCGGTGCTCGCTTCGGTTTTGCCGTAAAATTCCAAAAAGGCGTTCTTGCTCGGATCGTTGATGGTGTGGACGATGAAATTCTTTTGTAGCGGCGCTAGGCCGTAGAGCTCGCGGCGAGTGTTATTGACGCTGATTTCGATCGCGCGCGAAGAGTCAAGCAGCGTGCCATCCATATCAAAAATCACGGTTTTCATCTAATAATCCTTTAAAAAATCGATTTTGTGCTTGTCTTTTTTGTAACTCTTATTATTTTTGAGCTTTTGCAGAGCGTTTGCTTCATGCTGTAGCGCTGATCTAAACGCGGCATCGCCGATCTGTCCTGCCTCGCTAGCATCAAGGACGTTTTTAGCAAAGCTCTCAAGTGCCTTGGTGTAGGGACTATCGAGATTTGTAGCGGCCGCTTTAGATAAAATTTCATAGTTTTTAGCTATTCGCTTCGCAAAAAGCTCTGCGTCGAAATCCTCGCGCTTTAGCAGTGCTACGGCGGATTTTACGAAGCGTTCTAACGCGCGGATATATTTAACGCGCTCATCTTTTTCTTTGATTTGCATGATCTTTCCTTAATTAAAGCGCGCATTATAGCAAAATTCGAAATTTTGGCAAAATTACGCATATTATAAAACTATATTTTAATAACATTTTTTCTATAAATCCTGTATTATAGGCATTTTAAAATCATATAAAAATACTTGACTTTATTTTAAAATTTAGCTATTATTCGCCAAATTTTTTACAAAGGATAAAAATGCAAAAAGAAACCCTTGCAACTCATTTCGGTTACGACTCCGTCGCCGGCTACGGCACGATGGCAGTTCCCATTTATCAAAGCACCGCGTTTAACTTCGGTTCTAGCAAAAAGGCTGCTGATCGCTTCGCACTGCGTGATCTAGGGCCGATTTATGGGCGTTTGACAAATCCTACTACTGATGTTTTTGAGGCGCGACTTGCGGCGCTGGAAAATGGCAAAGCCGCAATCGCGGTCTCTAGTGGGCAGGCGGCAATATTTTTTGCGGTGGCAAATTTAGCCGCAGCGGGCGAAAATATCATCATCGCGGAGAAAATTTACGGTGGCGCAACTACGCTTTTGGCGCATACGATCAAACGTTTCGGCATCGAGGCTAGAATTTTTGACTCCGAAACTGCGGATAATTTGGAAGGTTTAATCGACGATAAGACTAGGGCGATCTTTTTCGAGACGCTTTCAAATCCTCAAATTTCAGTTGCAAATACCGCTAAAATCGCTACAATCGCAAATAAGCACGGCGTAGTAACGATTGCGGATAACACGATCCCAAGCCCTGCGCTTTACAATCCGCTTGATGACGGCGCCGATGTCGTAATCCACAGCGCTAGCAAATACATAAGCGGACAGGGGCTTAGCATCGCAGGCGCGATCGTTTCGGGCAAAGGATTAAATTCCAAACTCAAAGGCAATCCGCGTTACGCGCATTTTAACGAGCCTGATGATAGCTACCACGGCTTAGTTTATGCAGATTTAGTAGATAATTTCGACATTTATACGCTTAGGATTCGCTTGTCCCTGCTTCGCGATATTGGTGCGACGCTATCGCCGTTTAACGCGTTTCAGCTCATCCAGGGGCTTGAAACACTGCCGCTTCGTATGCAAAAACACTCGCAAAACGCGCTAAAGATCGCAGAATTTTTGCAAAATCATCCGAAGGTAAAGCAGGTCAATTATCCGGGGCTTGCAAGCTCGCCGTTTAATGCCGCGATCAAAGCGAAATTTAAAAACGGCTATGCAAGCAGTCTGATGAGCTTCATCGTAGATAGCGAAGAAACAGCGCTAAAGGCGGTTAGCAAGGTTAAAATTTTCTCCGTCGTAGCAAATATCGGCGATACGAAGTCGATCATCACTCATCCTGCGAGCACGACGCATTCGCAGCTAAACGAGGAGCAGCTAAACCGCGCTGGCGTGCCTGCGAGCTTAATCCGCCTAAGCGTGGGTATAGAGGACGCGAATGATTTGATTTCCGATCTTAGCGAGGCACTGAAATAATGGCACTTTTAAGCACAAAGGGCGTTTATGGGCTGGCTGCAATTTTGCAGATCGCCAAAGCTAGCGAAGTAGCGCCGATAAGTATAAAAGAGATCGCCGAGCGTACGGGAGTTTCTAAGAATTATTTGGAGCAAATTCTAAATACCCTTAGAAACGAGAAGCTAGTGTGTAGCATCAAAGGTAAAAACGGCGGCTATCACCTAGCCAGAGATGCTAGCGAGATTTCTTTCGGTGAAATTTTTACCGCTCTTGAAAAGGATCTGCGGATGACTAGCATTCAGATGAGCGATCCCGGACTGCGGGCGTTTTTTGAGAAATTCGACGTTAAGCTGGCAGAGATATTTAGTGAGCCTCTAAGCAGCTACGAGGAGATGATGGCGCGAAGCGTCCAGTATTTAAATTTCAGCATTTAAAGGAAAAATATGAAAATAGCAAACGATGTTACGGAGCTCATCGGCAATACTCCGTTAGTTAGAATCAATACGTTTGGCAAAAATGCCCTCATCCTAGCCAAGGCGGAATTTTTAAATCCAAGCCACTCGGTCAAAGATCGCATCGCGTGGCAGATCGTAAAAGACGCGCTAAGCTCGGGCAAGATCGACAAAAATAGCGTTTTGATAGAGCCTACCAGCGGAAACACGGGTGTGGGGCTTGCGATGATCGCAGCAAAGCTCGGTATGAAGCTCATTCTAACGATGCCAAGCTCGATGAGTATCGAGCGCCAAAAGCTCATAGCCGCATTCGGCGCTAAAATCGAGCTGACCGATCCGAAATTTGGAATGAAAGGCGCGGTAGATAGGGCAAATGAGCTGGCTGCGAGCACTCCAAATAGCTTCATTCCGAGCCAGTTTGATAACCCGAGCAATCCAAAAGCGCATTTTCAAAGCACTGGACCTGAAATTTGGGAGCAAAGCGGCGGTAGGGTAGATATTTTAGTCGCGGGATTTGGTACCGGCGGCACGCTCAGCGGCACGGCGAAATTTTTAAAATCTAAAAATCCAAACCTAAAAGCCTACGGCGTGGAGCCTGCTAGCTCGCCGCTTCTTACGTGCGGCAGTGCGGGCGGCCATAAAATCCAGGGCATTGGTGCAAATTTTATCCCTGATAATCTTGATAGAAGTGTCATCGACGGCTTTTTGAGCGTTGAGAACGACGATGCGTTTGCGGCAGCTAGACAGCTGGCGCAAAAAGAGGGCTTGCTCGTGGGTATCTCAAGCGGTGCGAACGTTTACGCCGCCGCACAGATCGCTGCCAAGCCCGAAAACAAGGGCAAAGTGATCGTTACGATCCTCTGCGATACCGGCGAGAGGTATCTTTCTACCGAGCTTTTCAAATAGGCGGCGATTTTTTGCTAGAGGGGCGGTTAGCGCAGCAATTTTTACGCATTTTACGCGGGCGCGCAGCTTCGCGAGATTAAATTTTACGCAGGCGCCGAAATTGGTGCGATGAGTTTTACGCGATCGCGCGGGTTATTGCGGCGATTGCGTGATTATATTTTACATTTTTCGCGTTACGTAGGCGCGAGATTAATACGATAGTTTCTCTGCGGGGAGGCGATAGTTGCGATGGTTATGCGATGATTTTATGAGAGCGCAACGATTTTTTAGCTTTGCTGATTTTGCGTTTATTAATTTGTTGATTTATCAGCTCGTCGCTCGCTGCGAGATAAAATTTAGCCCCAAAATAGGGCTAAATTTTAAAATTTCATCTTGCGTGCCTAGCTGATTTCGGGCGCGCTATGTATGACGGCGCTTGCCGCATCGCAATTCATCTAAATTTTAAAACTGCTAAGCTCGCCAAATCTGCGCGATCCGTACGCCGCAAAATTTTATATCGTCGTCCGCGCGCGGCATAAAATTTTAAAATCCTACTGAAATTTTTAAGCTTGCTCGTGCGGCTAAAATTCCAAATTCGCGCCGTGCATAAATTCTAAACTCCGCTGTAAATAAAATTTCAAAATCCCGCTCTTTAAATTTAGCCAAATTTCAAAATTTAATCATAAAAACGCTATCATCGGGGCAAAATTTTTAAGGTTGTAAAATGAGTTTGAGCTTGAAATTTCGCCCCAAAAGCCTAGAGCAGATCGTGGGGCAGGGCAAGATCGTAGCGGTTTTTAAAAAATTCGTCGCCGCAGGCAGCATCCCGCACAGTATATTTTTCGGCGCCGCAGGTAGCGGCAAAACGACGATGGCGCGCGTGATCGCAAGCGAGCTGAACTACGATTTTTACGAGCTTGACGCCACGAGCCTGAAGGTCGAGGATATCCGCAAAATTCTATCCTCGCACGCCGGCTCGCTCATCAAGCCGCTCATTTTCATCGACGAGATCCACCGCCTCAGCAAGACGCAGCAGGAGGTGCTTCTTATCCCGATGGAAAACTACGCCGCG
>NZ_CALHII010000113.1 GCF_938030815.1 uncultured Campylobacter sp. | reverse complement strand
TTCGGGTTTAAAATTTCGAGGTTTTGGCAAGACGATATGTTTGATTTGCCGTATCGGATATCTTGGGGGCGAATTTCATTGCGTATAAATAGATTTCGGCGTGATTTTAAATTTTCAAAGCCCGCCGGAGTTTTCATATTTGAAGGTGCGAAACCCATTTTTGGAATTTTAAAATTCCAAAATACTTAAAATTTCACATAGAATTTAGCGCTAAATTTTATGTGAAATTTTACAAGGACGGCTTTTTGGTAAAGTATTTATTATTCAAATATCTCAGATTCGATCGCTCTCAGCCCTTCATTACGCTTTCGGCGCTGCTTGCGTTCTTGGGCGTGGGCGTGGGACTTACGGTGCTGATCGTCGCGATGGCGATAATGAACGGCTTCGATAAGGAATTTGAGCGCAAGCTCTTTACGATGAACTACCCGATCACGATCCACAGCCATTTTCGCGGCGGTATTTCAAAAGACGACGTGGAGGGACTGCGGGCGGACTTTCCCGATCTGATCTTTAGTCCTTACATTAGCTCGCAAGTCATCGCCAAAAGCGGCGAGAAGCTCGAGGGCGGACTGATTTTCGGCGTAAATTTAAACGACGAAAAGCGGATCAACTCCGTCGTCGCAGCAGGCGCCAAAGACGCCAATCTAACGAACTACGGCATCATGATAGGGCGCGGGATCAAAGATGAGTTTATGCTGGATGAGGGCGGCAAGATCACGATGATCTTTACGAAGAGCGATCCTGGCGGCTTTGCGCTGATCCCTAAGATGAAGCGCTTTGAAGTGCGCGCGGACTTCAGCTCCGGGCTGATCGCCTACGACAAGGCGTATTCCTACGCGGACGCGAGCGATCTAGCTAAAATTTTGGGCTACGACGAGGGGACTTTCGACGGCGTGCATGTTTTTTCAAACGATCCGTTTAAAGACCTGGAGCGCATCAAAAAAAGCCTTCCCGGTGGGACCAACGCCGTGGGCTGGTGGCAGCAAAACGGCAATTTTTTCAGCGCCCTTGCACTTGAAAAACGCGCGCTTTTCATCGTACTGATGCTGATAATCCTCGTCGCGAGCCTAAATATCGTAAGTTCGCTTCTGATGACCGTGATGAACCGCCGCCAAGAGATCGCGCTTTTACTTAGCCTGGGTGCTAGCAAAAAGGAGGTTAAGAGGACCTTTTTTGCGCTCGGAGCCACTATCGGCGGCGGCGGCATCATATTCGGGCTCATTTTGGGCCTATTCGGCGTGTGGCTGCTCGGAAGTTTCGACATCGTAAATCTGCCTGCCGACGTTTACGGAAGTTCGAAGCTGCCGATGGAGCTCTCGCTAGGTGATTTGGCGATGATTTTAATCGGCGCGGTGCTTATTGTGGCGCTTTCGTCGTGGTATCCTGCCAAAAAAGCCACGCAGATCGACGTGCTGCAAACACTGCGCAACGAGTAAATTTAACGCGGTACCTTTAAAATTCGGCGAAATTTTAAAATTCCAAAGCGGCGCGGCTGTGTTCGGCACGTTGAGCGCGGTATTTCGGCGAGCGGGACGGAGGCTGCGCGATCTTGCACGGTGCGCGTCGCGTGGATGTCGCATTAATACGGCTCGCATCGCCAGAATTTTAATTTTTTCGCGAGATTATAAGCTGCGCGAAGCCTAAATTTTGACGAAATTTGTGTTGTTAGAATTCGCCAAAAATTTTAAATTTCAAAGGGGATAAAATTTTTATGAGTGCTTTGAAAAATTTTATGAAATTTTGCAACCAATCAAAGATAAAATTATAAAAATTTTGAAAAGGATATATGGTGAAAAAAATCGTTTTGTTTCTGTGTGCGGCGCTGTTTCTATGCGGCTGCTCTATGAGCGGACCGCAAGATGCCCCAGAGCCAGAGCAAAATAAGGCACCCGGCTACTATTACGCATAATGCGTATATTGCGCAACGGGCGCGATACGGATCGTTTAACGGCGAGCAAATAAC
>NZ_CALHII010000112.1 GCF_938030815.1 uncultured Campylobacter sp. | reverse complement strand
AAAGTCACTAAGCGTTAGCGTTTGACCATTTTGCTTCATGTCATATACGCGATCTATTGTGTTGTTAATATCATTTATGGCTTCGTGCTCGTCGTTTTTAACCTCTGCCATGAAACGCAGCCATGTTTTTAAAAAGTCTCTATTCTCTTTCGTGTCGGCTAGGCTGAACGGATTTAATTTAAAGCCGTCGCTCTCGCTATCGTGGTACTCGCCGTCCATGTAGTTCGTAAAAATATACATACCGCGCAGCTTATCCATTGCAAATATATCTATCGGATATTTAAATAAATTCGTCATTAAAAACTGCGCTAGCGTCGTCTTTCCGCTTCCGGTTCCGCCCACTATCATCGTATGTCCGGCTGGGCGATCGCCGTCGGGCTGCCAGTGAAAATTGAATAAATACGGCGTGCCGTTTAAGTGCTTAAACGTAGTTACCGCTTCGCCGCCCCAGTCATTTTTATTAAACCCGGTTACTTCGTTTTCAAAATTTGCGATCGTGGCTAGGTTACTGATATTTAGCGTTTTCTTCCTAGCATTTAAATTTCCACGACTAGGGAAGAAGCTAAAATAAAGAGGCTTTTGGTTTATCGTCTCTCGTACGACATTTAATCCTTGATTTTCTAAGATATTTTTTAGCTCGTTCGAGCGATTTTCCAGCTCTTTTAAGCTGTCGGCTAAGCAATATACCGAAAAACTCGTCTCTACCAAATTTTCCCTGTCGGCTTGGATCAGTTCCATTAACTGATCTAGCTCTTGGCGGACTAACTCTACGGCAAACGCTTTGGTGTCTTTTATCTTCTTGATCGCCTTGCGTTTTTCGTAGGCTTTTAGATAAATCATGGCCATAAATTCGTTGTTGCTTTTTATTAAATTTGAGGTGATGATCGACTTGATTTGCTCAGTTTCGTAGGCTTTTACGCTGATAAATCTAGCGTATTTGGTCGTGCCGTCGTTGCGGTAAAACTCTATGTAGTCTTTTTTAAATTCGACGTATGAGCTTATGTAGCTATCGGTGATCAACTCGTTCGTATACGCAAGGTTCGTCTCTTTCGCGTTTGAATATGTAGCATAAAAATTTATGATCTCATCGCCGCTTAGCTGCCTTGGCTGATAAATCGAGAAGTAGTTTTTGATATTTGAGTACGTATCATTTAAAAGCTCGATTTTTTGCTTCAATCTCTCACTTTCCTCACTTTCCTCATCTTTCTCACTAGTCATCTTGGTTTTAAAGCTTTCTAGCAGTCCGGTGATATTTTTCGTCATCGTAGAGATTATTAAAAAGTATCTTATGGCATATATATCTTGATTAGTTTCCCATTTCTTTATGATCTCATTTGCGTATGGATTTATATTTTTATCGGCATAGTCTTTACCATTTTGCTTAGTTTTTTTGATGATTAAATTTATCTCGACATCGTCTTTTAGCGTGGTAAAAAACATAACGCGATTTAAGAGGTAGTCCGTCTCATCGTCCAAGCTAATTCCGGCATAGCTCGCCCCTTTTAACTCTACTGCTATACTCGCGTTGCCATCTTTGGTAATTATTATATTTTCGCCATATTTGCAAGCAATATTATTTTCTTTCGCTAGCGTATAAATTTGCGGCTCTGCTATCATTAAAATTTCATCCGCTTTTTTATTGATCTTATTGATTTTTGATAAAACATCGTTTCCTGTTTTATTTTTAACGCTTGATTTTTCTTGGCTTACTTCAATGCTAAGCTCTTTTTTTAATTCTTCTTTCTTTTTGTTTTGATTCCACTCTTTGATTACTCCTATTATTCCGCGAGCCATTTTTATAACCTATGCATAAAATTTATTTTGCGATATTTTCATTTTTGAGCCGATGATGTCATATATATCCTCATCAAAAAACTCCAAAACGAAGAAGAAGCAGTATAAAATAGCAACGACTGCTAGCGAATATAAAATCAAGATAAACCACGAAATAAATCCGGCGATTATAATCGTAAATAGACTCGTAGTTGTTAGACCTATGATTTTCGTTCTTTTAGTTAAATCCATATAGCAGTCGGTCACTATCATTCGTTTTTGCCTTTTACATTGCTGCAGCAGATAAGCCGTATGCGATACCAAGAATAATCGCGATACCGAGTAGCAGTTTTATATTATTTTTCAAAGCTTCAATATTTATGAACATTATTGTTAAGAATACTACGACCCATATAATACCGAATACGGTGATTACAGTATTGATAACGCTTGCCGCACTACTGCCGGCTTCCTTGATTTGTTCATTGGCTTTTGATTCTAATGTCTTTAGAACGTTTTGACCACCGGCTCCGAATAAATGAAATGGCAAAAACATTAAAAAGCAAAAAATACCTTTTACCTTTTTTGAGACTTCTCTCATTATTTACTCCTTTTTGATTAGAATATTTTTGATTTCTAGCACTATACTATTTTTCGAAAAGCGAGATTTTGTAAAAGTGATTTTGCGAATAGCGATTTAAAGGATATACAAGCAATTTTTTTAAAGATTTTATAAGTATTTATTTACTTTTTTACTTTTTCATATTGATTATTTTATAGGCTTTTTGCGATTATTTTTTTAAAAAAGCCTTTTTACAAAATTACGCTTTTCAAAAATTTTACAAATTCTTTTAAAAATTTTCTCTTCCGTTTCGTTTTGCTTATCTCTG
>NZ_CALHII010000111.1 GCF_938030815.1 uncultured Campylobacter sp. | reverse complement strand
ATGAGTGCGGGCTCGGAGTGAGCGTGCACGCCCCTGATGTCGGCTTTGGAAAACCTACTGTAAAACATCGCGATGATCTTTTCGATAAATTTAAAGCTGGTCGAGGTCGCGCCGATTACGAGCTTACCCGTCTTGATAGACGAAAGCCCGCGGATTTCGTTATTTAGCTCCTTATTGAGCCTAAGCATATTTTTCGCTCTGGCGATGTAAATTTCGCCCGCATAGGTAAGCTCAAGGCCGTTTTTTCTATCAAAAATTTCGATCCCGAGCTCCTTTTCTAAAAGCATAATGCTCTTTGAAAGCGACGGTTGCGCGATTCCAAGCTCGCTCGCCGCTTTTGTAAAGCTTTTAAGCTCCGAAATTTTTACCGCAAATTCCATATGTCGCAGGCTCATTTTTTGCCCCTTCGGTTGAAATTTTATAGCCTTTAGCTATTAAATTATATACCAAATAACATTTGACTTACATAAAGATTTAATATAAAATTACGACATTAATCTTTAAGATTAAAAAATATCTAAGTAAAGGGGCAAAATATGCAGAGACGCGACATACTGAAAATGGGTATGGTAGGAGCCGGCGCACTTGCGCTTGGCGCGGTAAATGCACAAGCAAGCGCAGTGGACGCAAAGGACGTCAAATTTGACGAGGAGTGGGATGTAATCATCATCGGTAGCGGGTTTGCGGGACTTGCGGCGGGCTTAAAAGCAGCCGAGAAAGGCAACAAAGTCTTGATCCTCGAAAAGATGGGCCGTATCGGCGGAAACTCAGTCATCAACGGCGGCGGTATGAGCGTACCGATGAACCCCGTGCAGGAAAAAACCGGCGTTAAAGACAGCAAAGAACTATTTATGAACGACTGCCTAAAGGCGGGCCTTGGCATCAACCACCCCGAGCTTTTAAGCACCCTAGCCGATCGCGGCTTGGACGCGTTTAAATTCCTCGTCGATAGCGGCGTGCAATTTAAGATGGATCACTGCGCGCATTTCGGCGGACACAGCGTCGCGCGCTCGATGCTAACGACGAATGATAGCGGCTCTGGCTACATCCAGCCGATGCTTGAAAAATTTGAAGCGCTAAAAGATAAGGGCTGCGAGCTTCGCCGCCGCGCAAAATTTGACGATTTCGTAATGGACGAAGGTCGCGTAGCGGGCGTCGTAATCCGCGAGGAGTATAAATTTGATCCGAATCTTTACAGCGACGATCTTGAAAACACAAGCGGCACCAAAAAGACGCTCAAAGCCAAAAAAGGCGTAGTGCTCGCAGCGGGCGGATTTTGCCGCGATAAAATTTTCCGCAAGCTTCAAGACCCGCGCATCCCTGATGACGTCGATAGCACAAATCACGCGGGAGCAACCGCGGGCGTTCTGCTAAAAGCCTTTGAGATCGGCGCGTATCCGGTGCAGGTCGATTGGATCCAGTTCGGTCCGTGGGCGAGCCCCGATGAGAAGGGCTTCGGCACCGCTCCGATCCTAACTCAGCAAGGCACCTTTAAATACGGCATCGCCGTGGACGTCGAGGCCGAGGCCCTGGCCACCCTCGGGAAAACGCTTTATGAATGAGCTTGCAGATCGCAAGACCCGCGCGGACGCGGAGTTTAAAATTTTACGCGAGGATCCAAAAGCCTATCCGATAACCTTCGCCGATACCAAAATGGCGTTTAAAGACCTAAGCGAAGAGGTTATTTCTAAAGGCATGGCAAGCGGAAAGCTAGTGGGCGAATGCGCTACGCTCGACGATATCGCCAAAAAATACGGCGTACCTGCCGATGCTTTAAAGCAGAGCGTCAAAAAATACAACGAAGGCGTTAAAGCTAAAAAAGACGAGTTCGGCAAGCAAGAAAGCGCGCTTAGCGAGATCAACGAAGCGGGACCTTTCTACGTCATCCGCCTCTCGCCGAAGCCTCACCACACTATGGGCGGCCTAAAAATCAATACCAAAGCCGAGGTCTTATCATCTAAAACCAATAAGCCGATCCCTGGGCTTTGGGCTGCGGGCGAGATCACCGGCGGTACGCACGGCGCGAGCAGACTCGGTACGGTTGCGATAACCGACTGCATAGTTTTCGGAATGATCGCTGGCGAGCAGATCGCCTAATTTGGTCTGAGCGCCAGCTCTTTAAAGCCTTGCCGGTAGCGAAAGCGGGCCCGGCAAGGCACTTCTACAAAAGGTTGCAAATGAAGAATTTCAGTTTTACGGCATTGTTTCTGTGCTGTATCATCGCGACTTTGTTCGGCGCGCCGTCCGCTAACGACGCCAACGCCACGACAATAGTCGTCTCCGATGAGCTTAGAGCAAAGCACAAACTAAAGCCGCACCACGAGCATTTGGCGTTTGACTGCGTCGATTGCCACGTAAATCAAGGAAGCGATCCGTCCAAATTTAAAAGTATCGGCGACAAGGGCTGTATCAGCTGCCACGGCGACAAAAAGCAGCTCGCTTTGAGGCTTAAATTTATGGATACGCTTAAGGCTAATCCGCACAACTCCGTCCACGACGGTCCTACGCTATACTGCGACGAATGCCACAACGAGCACAAGGCATCTACGAATATGTGTACCGAATGCCACGAGCATGAAGTGCCGCAATGGATGGGGGTGACACCATGAGAATTTCTAAAAAATTACTAGCGCTTATCATCTTAATAAGCGGTATTATAGGGTTTTTCGTCGGCGTGCGGCATGGATAAGGAGTACACGAAGAAGCTGTTGGCTGCTGAGG
>NZ_CALHII010000110.1 GCF_938030815.1 uncultured Campylobacter sp. | reverse complement strand
CCCGCTACGACGAAATTTTAAGCTTAGAGCTTTGAATTTATCCTTAAATTTAGGGCGCGCGAGCTATAAATTTAAGGCGCAGGCTAAATTTAGCTCGCAAACTTGCAGTATTTTTACGCCGCCGCAGATACGGTGCGTAGAATTTCAGATCCTCGCTCGGAATAAAATTTCAAACTGCGGCTAAATTTTAAAATTTAGAGTTTTTCATTCCGCAAGCTGTTTTAGCGGCGTGAAATTTAAAATTTATGGACAGCGGAAAAATTGCACGGAAGCAAAGCAAGCGACACAAGCGAATGAAATTTTAAATTACGGCTCCACAAAATTTACAACGACGCGCTGCAAGCGAGCTCTCGCAAAATCAGGTTTCAGCGTGCGCTTAGCTCGTGCACCAGATCCACCAGATATTTGGCATTTTGCACGCTTACGTCGGGCAAAATCCCATGGCCTAGATTAAAGATATGCGCGGCACCCTTCATCGCCGTTAAAATCTCGCGCACGCCCGATTCTATCGCGCTGCGATCGTATAGCCGCATCGGCTCCAGGTTGCCCTGAAGCGCAAATTTGCCCCCGAGCTGCTCGCGCGCAAGCTCAATCGGAGTGCTCCAATCCACGCCCCATACGTCAAAGCTCGCCTCGCCGCGCTGCGCTACGATACGGCTCAGCCGCGACATCTGCGCGCCCGTGCCCTTAGCAAAGACGATGAGCGGGATATGCGGGAATTTCGCCTTTAAAAATTCCGTGATTTCTAGGATGTATCGCCAGCCAAACTCCTCGTATGCGCTCGGCTCCAGCGCGCCCGCCCAGCTATCGAAGATCTGCACCGCATCGACGCCCGAGCCGATCTGGCGCGCTAGATAAAGCTTCGTCGCCTCCGTAACTAGGCGCAAAATTTCATGCAGAAGCTGCGGATTTTCGTAGAGCATCCTTTTGCAAACGGCGTAATTTTTGCTGCCGCCGCCCTCGATCACATAAGTAGCGATCGTCCACGGCGCGCCGCAAAAGCCGATGAGCGCTTTATCCGCGGCAAGACGAGAGCGAGTAAGCGAGATCGTATCATAAACGTATCCGAGCTCCGCCGCGGCCTTTTGCGGATCAAGGCGCGTCAGATCGCCCTGAGAGCGGATCGGATCACTAAAGCGCGGCCCTTCGCCCGCTTCGAAGCGCAGATCCATCCCCATCTGCATCGGCACGACCAAGATATCGCTAAAAAGTATTGCCGCATCGACGCCCAAAATCTCCACGGGCTGGATCGTTACCTCGCTAGCGGCGCGGTAGTCGCGGCACAGGCTCAAAAAATCGCCCGCCCTCTCGCGCACCGCCATGTATTGCGGCAGGTAGCGCCCCGCCTGGCGCATCATCCAAATGGGCGTGTATGGGGTCTCTTTGCCGAAGCATGCGTCGATGAAAACCATTTTTATCCTTTAAATTTACTCAAAATATACAAAGCCAAACAAACCGCAAAGATAGCCCCTGCGAGCAAAAGCATATCCAAAGGGGTAGTAAAATCGGTGTGCAAAATTCGCTTGAAAAAATCCACTACCAGCACCATTATGATGACGCTGCCGAGTTTATGTTTTAGCTCATCCAGCGAGGCGATCTTTAAAACCTGTAAATTTAGATCCACAAACTCGTCAATAAACAGCTCATAAATTCCAAATACGAAGATTAGCAGCACGATGGCGACCAGATACAGATCGATCGCAGTTATTATTTCGCTTAAAATGCCAATGTAAAGCGCTCGCTCGCTCTGCGGCGCTAGGAAAAATTCCACGATTTTATAAAGCGCCGAGCCTATTTCATAACTTGCCATCACAAATATCGTCGCACTAGCCGCAACACAAAAAATAACAGGCAGAAGCGTTAGAGATTTACTACAAAGCAAAAATTTTTCAAATATAGCTTTCATTTCTTCCTTAAATTTTAATTCGGGATTAGCCGCTCCGCAAGCGGATATATAAATTTAAAAGCCACTCTATGCCGAAGTGTTCGTTTAAATTTACGCTCGTTTGCAATCGCGTAAATTTACCCCCATTTAGTCGCGTCCGTTTGAGTCTTTAAAATTTTGCGCCAGGTTAAAGGCGCAAAATTTCAGCTCGCGGCGTTAAATTTTAACTAAGTTGATTTGCAAATTTATTCGCGCGGCCTCGGCGCCGAAACCGCGCACGCGACAGCATCCGCGCGCAAAGGCTCGGCAACTATGCTAAATTTATCCTACTTGTCTTGCTGCATATCGATCCAGCGAAGCGCGATGCGCACGGCGTTTGTCGCCGCTCCTACGCGGATCTGATCGGCGCTGCACCAAAGATGCAGAATTTTATCGTCGAAATTGTCCCTGCGGAGCCTACCGACGTAGGTTTCGTTCGTGTCGCTCGAAAGCAGCGGCATCGGGTATTCGTTTTTGCTCGGATCGTCTACAAGCACGATACTAGGCGCGTTTCTTAAAATTTCGCGCACGCGACTAATCTCAAAATCCTTTTTAAATTTTATCGTGATCGCCTCGCTGTGGCTGCGTAGCACCGGCACGCGCACGCAGGTAGCCGAAACGGCGAAGTTTTTATGCAAAATTTTCTGCGTTTCGTTCACCATCTTCATCTCTTCTTTGGTGTAGTCGTTGTCCAAAAAGACGTCGATGTGTGGAATGACATTCATCGCGATCTGATGCGCGAAAACTTTAGGTTTGCACTCGTCAAGCTTAAATTCAAAAAATTTCTGCAGCTGAAACACAAGCTCCTCCATGCCCTCTTTGCCTGCGCCGCTGGCGGCTTGATAGGTACTTACGTCCACGCGCTCTATTTCAAATGCATCGTCAAGCGGCTTTAAAATTTGAACCATCTGGATGGTAGAGCAGTTCGGATTAGCGATGATGCCCGTCTCTTTCCACAGCTTTATATCCTGAGGATTACACTCGGGCACTACGAGCGGGACATTTTCTTGCATGCGAAAGTGACTAGTGTTGTCGATCACCACCGCGCCGCTTGCCGCAGCAAAAGGCACGTAATGCGCCGAAATGGAGCCGCCCGCGCTGAAAAACGCGATGTCGATCTCGTTTTCGTCGAAGGTGCTGTCCGTTAGCTCCCTCACGACGTATTCTTTGTCGCGGAATTCCACCTTCTCGCCCGCGCTCTTTGCGCTTGCAAGCGGCAGTATGTCCTTTACGGGGAAGTTCATCTCGTCTAAGACGCGTAAAATCTCCTCGCCTACGGCGCCGGTAGCGCCTACGATGGCGATATTGTAACTACTCATCCTCTCCTCCTTTTAAAATTTCATCGCTAGGGCCGTCGCTCTGCGAATCTTTGCTATCTAAATTTGAATTTAATAAATTTTCATCCTGCGCAAGCTCGTCCGCTTCGCCCTCGTCGCCCTCCTCGGCTTTCGGGCAGGTCGCAATGCTCACGACGTCGTCGCCCTCGACATTTACGACGATGACGCCGCTGGTGTTGCGGCCCGCTTTGCGGATGCTTTGCATATCGACGCGGATCATCTTTCCGCTGGTGGTTAGCGCCATAAGATCCATCTCCTCATCGACCATCACGACGCCGATGAGCTCGCCCGTGCGGTTGGTAAGCTTCATGCAGATGACGCCCTTGCCGCCGCGGTTTGTGAGGCGATACTCGCTCGCGGTCGTGCGCTTGCCGATGCCCTTTTGGCTCACGCTTAAAATTTCTTGCATATCGCTTAAAATAAACGCGGCGCCGATGACCTCGTCGCCTTTTTCTTTAAATTTAATACCCTTTATGCCGCGAGCGATGCGCCCCATCTGGCGAATTTTATTTAGATTAAATTTAAGGCACATTCCCTTTTTCGTAGCGATGAAGAGCATATTTTCGTTAGCGCTTTGCGGCTCGCCGTCTTGCGCGCCCTCGTCTTGCGAAATTTCATCTGAAATTTCATTTTCGCTTCCCTCCAAAATATCCTGCTCGGTCTGTTCTAAAACTTCCTCGGCTTCGCCGCCGTCCAGATCGTCGCCGCTTAAGGCGCCTCCTTTGTAGTTTTGCATCTCCTCGGCGCTGTTTGGAGCGATAAGCGCGGTCACTAGCGTATCGTCCTCATCTAGGCTAATGGCGCGGATGCCGAGTGAGCGGATATTTTTAAACTCGCTTAAATTCGTGCGTTTTACGATGCCGTTGCGAGTGAAAAATACGAGCGACTTGCTCGGATCAAAATCGGTCGTAGGGATGATCGCCATGATTTTTTCGTCCGCGCCGAGCTGGATTAAATTTACTACCGCCTTGCCCTTTGCGGTGCGTGAGCCCTCCGGAATTTTATAGACTTTAAGCCAGTAAAGCTGCCCGCGGTCGGTGATAAACATAAGCGTATCGTGGGTGTTGCTCGTAAAAAAGCTCTCGATGAAGTCGTCATCATACGTCGTAACCGCCACGCGCCCCTTGCCACCGCGCTTTTGCTTCTCGTAAGTCTTGCTAGGCACGCGCTTGATGTAGCCGCGATGAGTGATCGTAACGACCATATTTTCATTCGCGATGAGATCTTCGATGTCGATATCCTCGTAGTCGTCGACGATTTCGGTGATACGCGGGCATCTGAATTTATCCTTGATCTCCAAAAGCTCATCTTTGATGATGCCTTCGATTAGCTCCTCGCTCTTTAGGATCGCATCAAGCCGCTTGATCTCGGCTAAAATTTCTTTTAGCTCCTCCTCGATCTTTTCGCGCTCAAGCCCCGTTAGACGGCTTAGCCTCATATCCAAAATCGCGCCCGATTGCGCCTCGCTAAGGCCGAATCTGCTCATTAAATTTTCGCGCGCGACGTTGGTGTCGGCGGAATTTCTAATCACGTCGATCACTTCGTCGATGTTATCTAGCGCGATCTTTAAGCCCTCCAAGATGTGCGCTCTGGCGCGCGCTTTTTGAAGCTCAAAAATCGTGCGGCGGATGATGACGGTTTTTCTGTGGTTCAAAAACAGCTTCAAAAGCTCTATCAGCGTGAAAATCTTCGGCTCTTTGCCGTCGATCGCGAGCATTATCACGCCGAAGGTCGCTTCCATCGTGGTTTGCTTAAATAGATTATTTAGCACGATCTCGCTCATCGCGTCGCGCTTAAGCTCTATTACTACGCGAATTCCGTCGCGATCGCTCTCGTCGCGCACCTCAGAGATTCCTTCGATCTGCTTTTCCTTTACGAGATCTGCGATCTGCTCGATCAGGCGCGCTTTATTTGTCTGATACGGCAGCTCGTCGATTACGATGACGTCTTTACTAGCCTTTTTTTCGATATGGGTTTTAGCGCGAATTTTAACGCGCCCTCTGCCCGTTTTATACGCCTCGATGATCCCTTTTTTGCCGTAGATTATGCCGCCGGTCGGAAAATCGGGACCCTTGATCTCGCCCATTATCTCCTCTAGGCTTGCATTTTTATTCTCAAGCAGTATCAAAAGACCGCCCACGAGCTCGTCTAGGCTGTGCGGCGGGATATTCGTCGCCATTCCCACGGCGATTCCGCTCGAGCCGTTAAGTAGTAAATTCGGCACGCGCGCAGGCAGGACGTCGGGTTCGTTCAGGCTCTCGTCGTAGTTCGGCACGAAATCGACCGTCTCTTTATCCAGGTCTTTTAGCAGCTCCTCGGCTAGCGGCGTCATACGCGCTTCGGTGTATCTCATCGCCGCCGCGCCGTCGCCGTCGATCGATCCGAAGTTGCCCTGTCCGTCCACGGAAGGAATTCTCATCGAAAAGCTCTGTGCCATTCGCACGAGCGCGTCGTAAACGGCGATATCGCCGTGCGGATGGTATTTACCGATGACGTCGCCGACGAT
>NZ_CALHII010000109.1 GCF_938030815.1 uncultured Campylobacter sp. | reverse complement strand
AGATTTTCGCGCAAAAGGCTTGGCAGAATTGGAATTTCGCTCTTTTGCTGGGGGTGGAATGCATAAACGGTGTGTTTTTATAAATTTGCATCGTTTGAGCCGCTATAAATTTCACCTCCTCTCGGTTGTTAGGCGCATAAATTCATTCACAAGTTTTTGGGCTTTAATCGCATTAGATAATTTTAAAATTTATCGTAGCGACTTGTAGTCTATCCACAAAATTCTAAGAATTAGAATTTTAGAATAATGTCTTGCAATTTCACTCACAAATCCGCTTTATCTCAAAATTCCGCTGTCCAATTCCATGCCCCGTACCTTTAAAATTTAGCTGCAAAATTTAAAGCGTAAAAGCGCGCAAGTAAGCAAGCTCAAAGCTTTAAGCGGCTAAGATTGTGCCTTGATTTAAAGCGAAAATATGTCGCGCTACGTAGGATGCGCGTCGTCGCGTCCCTTCGTACGAGGCAGGAAAGATAAAATGAGAGAAAAATTTTATGCAGCGCTGGCAAACATGGGCGAGCTTGCGGCGCAGACGAAAGCGGGTAGGCTCATAGCGCGCTTGCTTATGAAAATCGACCGCGGCTTTTTTGCCGCGCTACTCGGACATCCCGTGTGGAGGGCATTTTGGCTAGCGACGGCGCTATGTCTACTTGCGTGCTGGGCTAAGATACATTATCAGATTAACGGACCCATCTTTGCCTACATCGCCGAGAGTTTCCCGGTGGTATTCATCATAAATTTGCTCATCTTTCACCTCTGCTATCTGCTTAGCGGGCGATTTTTTAAGCTCGTTTCGTTCGTGTTACTAGCGCTAATTGCGCTAATTGCGAGTGTGGCTTTATTTTTGATCGTAAATTTCGATTCAAGCTTCAACGTCGTGGCGATCGACGCGCTTGTGCATACCGATGCAGCAGAGACGCGCGAGTTTGTTTCGCAGTTTCTTAACCCTGCGACGATTTTGTATCTAGCGGTGCTGCTTGGCTGCATCTTTGCAGCGCTAAGAGCAGAGCGAAGAAAGGAGGAGCAAACGCATAGCGGTCTAAGATTGCTGCTAGCAGCGCTTTATCTTATCTATGGCACGATCTTTTGCGCGGATATTGCCGTCAAAGCTTCCCAGGGCAAGCAGGGCTATATAACCAAGCTATCGCAATACGTCCCGCTGGAGTTTGCCTTTACGATAAAAGACTATCTAAGCGATAAAAATTTCATCACCGATATGCGCGAAGTGCAGCTCGGATATGATGAGGCTAAGCGCGCGAACGAAAGCGTTTTAAAAAGCGGCGCAAATTCAGATCCGCAAAGCTCTGCTTTGGGCTCCGCGTCTGAAAATTCCGCGCCCGCACCAAGTGCTCAGGCGCAAAATTCCAGCTTAAATTTAAATTCTACGTTTGCTTCGGGCGCTGAGCCGCAAAGCTGGGGCGAGACTTTAAATTCTGCGCCGCAAAGCCCCAGCGTGATTTCAAATTCTAAAAACCCTGAGGCCGCTACAAACCCCGCCTTGCAAAAGTCTCGCGTCAAAAATATCATCCTAATAATCGGTGAGAGCTTGCAGCGCGGGCATATGTCGCTCTACGGCTACGGCGTTAAAAATACACCGCTTTTGGAGGGTCTCGAGGCGAGCGGCAATCTGATAAAATTTGGCGATACAATCTCGCCTTATGGCACGACTAATCAGGTGCTGATGCGGCTTTTAAATTTCAGCGATTACGAAAGCGAGCGCAAAAGGGCGTGGTTTCGCAACCTCAGCATCATCGATATGTTTAAGCTAAGTGGCTACCGCACCTTTTGGATTAGCAATCAAGAGGCTTTCGGCGCACATGCGTTAAGTGCTAAAAGCGCTGCCGATCGCGCGGACGCGGAATCCTTCCTCTCAAAGAGCAATCTTTACGAAACCGTCCGCATCAAGCCTGATGGAGTGCTGCTTCCACTCATAAATCAGGCGAAAGCGGGGCAGAGCGAGCGAAATTTCTACGTGATCCATCTCATCGGCAGCCACATGGATTACAGCCTGCGCTATCCCGAGGGATTTGGCAAGTTTAGCGCGGCGGATGTAAAGGCAAAACTTACTTCCAAGCAGAAAGAGGTCATAGCGTATTACGATAACAGCGTGCTTTACAACGATTTTGTCATAAATGAAATTTTTAAAATTTTTTCGGGTGATGACAGTCTCATCGTCTATCTTAGCGATCACGGAGAGAATTTATACGAAAATGGACGCCTTGGGCACGGCATGGAGAGCCGCTTTACTTACGAAATTCCGTTGCTTTTTATAGCCTCGCGCGAGTTTTTGAGCGATCATGCTAAGCTGTGGCAGAGGCTAGCTGCGGCGAAAGATAAGCCTTTTATGAGCGATGATTTAGCGCATCTGCTAGCAGATATCATCGGTGTCGCGCCACTTGAGTTTGACGAGCACAAAAGCCCGATACGAGCGGATTTCAATGCTTCGCGCAAGCGAATTGCTAACGGAGTCGATTATGACGAGAAATTAAAGAATACGAAGGGCTACGAGTTCGAGTAACAGATGAGTTTTGCTTTTATCCCATTACATGCTGTATAAATGAGGGATTAGTATGCTCTGATTTTTGATCGATTCATCAAATTTAGATTAAAATTTGCACCACTCCAATGGCTACGCTAATAAAAAGGCGCGCAACGCTTATTAAATTTGAGATCAAATTTATGCACCGCGGTTAGCTCTCCTTCTTTACCTCATCCATATACGAGTAAATCGTGACTTTCTGCGTCCTAAGCGCCTTTGCGACGAGCTCCACCGCACCTTTTACCTCAAAAATTCCTTTTTGCGCGAGGAATTTTACGATACGCTTTCGATCCTCTTTCTTCATCCCCTCCACATCCAGATCGTGCGTAGCCGATGCGATCAGGTCTTGGACGATGTCAAGGATATTTTGCTGTGAATCGTTAGGACTTTGCGTTTCTAAATTTACGCCGTCCTTTAAGCTCGCTTCATCTAATGCCGCGTTATCGCAGCCTCCGTCGGTAAAATTTGCGCCCTGCAGCTCCTTGCTATCGAGCTTTGCATTCGGCAGCAGATTTTTTATTACTTTGTATGCCGCGATGGCGCTTGAAGTATCGATATTTACACATAGCGCGCCTACTACTTTGCCGTCTGTGCCGCGGATCAGCGAAGTCGAGGAGCGTATGAGCTTGCCGTTTTGCGCGGTGAAGTAGTAGTTTGCGGTGCAGTCGTTTTCAAAATTTTTACTTAGCAACACGTCCTTTACCAGATGATCGAAGCTTTGACCTATCCTCCTACCCGTTACGTCGCCGAGGACGAAAACGACGGAGTTTTGCGGCGTGCTCATATCGTGGATGACCACCTCGCAATCGCCGATCGTATTTTTAATAAGGTGTGCAGTCGGTATAAAGGTCTGTAAAAGTTGATTCAATTCGGGCTCCTGAAATTTCATATAAAAAAATCTATAAATTTAGATTAAATTTTAGAATTTTTGCAAATTTATAGAAATACTTATATATTTTTAATAAATTTAGAGTAAAATTATATAAAATTTTATATGCAAAGGAGCTTAAATGAAAGAAATTTATCCAACCGGTTTCGCGCCGAAAAAGGCGCATTATGCGCCGGGCATCTTAGACGACGACGGCACGCTCTACGTCTCGGGGCAGCTAAGCGTGGATCCGCGCACGGGAGCCGTTGCGGAGGGTCTTGCTGAGCAGACCGCACAGGCTCTAAGCAACGTCGCGGCAGTGCTGGCCACCGCGGGCGCAGATAAAAACGATGTGCGGATGTGCCGCGTCTATACGCCGGACGTCGCGAACTGGGATGTGATCGACGAGCAGTACGCGCTGTTTTTCGGCGCGCACAAGCCCGCTCGCGTCGTGGTGCCGACTACGGCTCTACATTTCGGCTGCCTTGTAGAGATCGAGGCCGTCGCAAAAATAAAAGAGAAAAAATAGGAGCGAAAATGAGCGATTTCATCTGCACGGGCTGCGGCAAGCACGCGCCCATTGATACTTTGAGCTATAAATGCGACTGCGGCGGGCTGTATAAGCTAAACTCCGATGCGCCTAAATTTAACCCCGCGCTCGTAGATCAAAGCGAGTTTAGCATCTTTAGATACCGCAGGTTTATGGGCATCGATACGGCGAAATTTAGAGAAATTTCGATGGGTGAGGGGCTCACGGCGAGCGTGGAATTCGGCGAAGACCTCTATCTCAAGCTCGATTATGCGATGCCTACGCTTTCGTTCAAAGACCGCGGCGCGGCGGTTTTGGTGCTGCACGCCAAAAATATCGGCGTAAAAAAAGTCCTGCAAGACTCCAGCGGTAACGCGGGCAATGCCGTGGCGGCGTACTGCGCTCGCGCGGGCATCGAGTGCGAAATTTACGTCCCGAAGGGCACGTCGCCTAAAAAGATCGATATGATCAAAAGCCACGGCGCGCACGTCACGGTATTTGACGGCAGCCGCGACGAGACGGCGGATGCGTGCCGCAAAAAGGCCGCGCAGGAGCAGATCTATTATGCCAACCACGTTTATAATCCGATCTTTTACGAGGGCACGAAGAGCTACGTTTATGAGATCTACGAGCAGCTGGGCAGGATGCCGCGCAATATCTTTATCCCCGTGGGCAACGGCACGCTACTGCTGGGCGCTCAAGCGGCGCTGGGCGAGCTATATGAGGGTGGCTTTATCGAGGCGCTGCCAAAAATTTTCATCGTTCAGGGCGAGCATTGCGCTCCGCTTTTCGGCGCTAAAGTTACGGCGCGCGCGATAGAGCCGCAGCCGACGCTAGCGGAGGGTATCGCGATCGCAAGACCGATGCGCGCGGCCGAAATTCTTGGCTCTAGCTACGCGGGCGAGCGAGAGGTGATCTTAGCGAGCGAGAGCGACATACTGCCTGCCAGAGCGGCGCTTGCGCGCGGCGGATTTTACGTCGAGCACACGACCGCGGCTACCTACGCGGCGTATCTGCGCTACAAAGAGAGCCGCGATCTGCAAGGAGATAGCATCATTCCGCTTTGCGGCGCAGGGCTGAAGAGCGATCATTAAATTTAAACGCGCGGCGGATCTGTGCGACTAGCTAGCGGCGAGGAATTTAAAATTTTCGCCGCTTTAAATTTAGCGAGTTTGTGAGTTTGTTTTTGGTGAAATTCTAAAAATTTAACGACGCGTAGGCTTTTAAATTTAAACTTGTACCGAGGTGCAGGAACGCCTTTTGTTTGCGGTGTGATACGGCGATAGGTGATACGGCGCGTTTTGTGGACGACTTTGCCGTTAGCCGGATTTGTAAAATTTATCTACGATAATTGGGCGGTCGCCTTTAAAATTTGAAATTACGATTAAAATTTTATAAAAATAAGCTCACAAGGCGCAGCGCTATTCGCCCGTTTCATTTATAAAATTTGGACGTTTTATCGCTCTCGGCGAGCGAACTTATACGCAGAGATCAAATTTACGTGGTTATTTCAAATTTTCTTTAGCGATGCGCGTAAATTTAAGCACAAATTCGCTTTTCGCCGCAGTATAGGCGTCGCGGTCAAACTCATAGCGCTTGCAAAGCTCTAATTTAAGCGCCTCATACCGCTCGGCGATATCCGCATTCGCCCGCAAAAAATCTCTAAAAAATATCTCATCCGCATCGCCGAAATTTCGCAGATGCACGTGAAAAACGCGCTCAGCAAATCCCGCTTCGGTGTAGCCTTTATTTAGGCTGCAGCGGCTCCCCTTTTCGCTCATTAGCAGATAGCCCGCCTCTATCAGGCGCTGTTTGGCGGCGGCGATATCCGAGCACTCGATCAAAATATCTACGATCGGCTTCGCCCAGATCCCGCTTACCGCGGTGCTGCCGATATGATGAACCCTGATCTTGCCATGATCTCGCAGCAGGCCGTGCAGAATTTCGCGCTCCTGCCTAAAGTATTCACTCCAGCGCGGATCGTGCGGCACGAGACGTATCGGAAAGAGCCGCCACAACTCCTGCAGGCTCATCGAAAGGAGTTTATTGCTCATCTTAACTCCCGAGTATTGGGTGAAATTTGAATGAATGGCGGGTAGATAGGGATTCGAACCCCAGAAGGCTGACGCCTTACGCGCTTTCGAGGCGCGCTCCTTCGACCGCTCGGACATCTACCCGAATGAAAGTGTAATTTAAGCCAAAAATGGCTTAATAACAGATTTAAAAATGAAATTCCGCGTGAAATTTCGCCTGTTTTTGCGGGCGGGGGTTGAAATTTAATGGCGCAAATTTAGATTTCGTTTTAAATACACGGTTTAAGGTACGGCGCGGCTTTCGGCGTAAAATTTGCCTTCGCGCGCGTAGTTTTTTGGGCACGAAATTTTACCGCTTTATGGATGAAATTTTACGCAAAAGCTCATTGTCGCGGCGGAGAAAAATCACTCGCCGTTTATAAATTTCATGCGCCGCCCTACAAAACCGAGATAAAAATTTTGATCTCGTCTCCGCCGTAAAACTCAAAATCCGTTCCAAACGCTCTTTTTAGTTCGCCGGCCTCAAAAAAGCTCCAAATTTTGCCCCAAAACTTTGCTACGTTTTGCGGCTCATTTGGAAAACTAAAAACGGCGTATTTGCCGCTTTTGATCTCCAAGGCTTCGTCGCTGCGGGGCGCTTTGGTGCCGATAAAGATATTGTAAAGCCCGTCGGCGCCGTCTTCGTAATCGTAATAGACGCTGTAAATCTCGCTCCGCCCGTCATAGCACTCTTTCATAAATTCCGCCCACAGCGCGGGAATTTTGCCGCTCCCGCCTAGCTCGTCCGTGTTTTTCGTGCGGGCTTTTAACCCGTAAATTTTAAATCCGTCTAAATACGAAATTTTGATTTTTTCGCTCAAATTTTACCCTTTCCGCTACTGCTCTAAAAGCTCCCTTGCTTCTTTTGCGATCGCGACGTCGGTAAAGCCGAAAAGCTTAAATAGCTCGCTCGCGTTGCCGCTCTCGCCGAAGCTTTGCATGCCGTGTACCGCGTCTGCAAATTTATACCACTCAAGCGCGCTTGCGGCTTCGACGGCTAAAATTTTAGTTTGCGGCTGCAGGATTTGCGCCAAATAATCTGCGTCCTGCTCGCACAAAAGCTCGAAGCACGGCGCGCTTACGACGTTTGCGCCGATGCCTTGCTCTTGCAGGATCGCTGCCGCTTTTAGGCAGAGCGAAACCTCGCTGCCGCTTGCGATGAGCGTGATACGTGCCTCTTTGCTCTGCCTTAGCAGATACGCGCCGTTTTGCACGTCGCCCAAAACCGCCTTAGGTAGCGGCTCAAGTCCCTGACGCGAGCAGACGAACGCTACGGGGGCATTTAGAGTAAGCGCCGTACGCCAGCATTTTACGTTTTCATTGCCGTCTGCCGGGCGGAAGGTGTAGAAGCCGGGCATCGCGCGGAAGGTACTAAGCTGCTCGATAGGCTCGTGCGTCGGCCCGTCCTCGCCCACGCCGATGCTGTCGTGCGTGAAGACGAAATAGTGTCGCAAGCCCATCAGCGCCGCAAGTCTAGCGCCCGTCTTGAGATAGTCGCTGAAGATAAAAAACGTCGCGCTAAATGGGATGAAAAGTCCGTACCTCGCAAAGGCGTTGCCGATCGCCGCCATCGCGTGCTCGCGGATGCCGAAGTGTAGATTTTTGCCGCAAGGAAAGTCGCCGCCACCTTTTAGCTCGGTCTTGTTCGATGCTGCCAAATCCGCGCTTCCGCCCAAAAAGCCGGGCACCGCGTTTGCGATGGCGTTTAAAATTTTACCGTTGCTATCGCGCGTGGCGACCTTAAGCCCGCTAAAATCAGGGAATTCTATCTTGCTAAAATCGGGATTTAAAAGCTCGTTTAAAAGCGCTCTTTTCTCATCGCTTAGTTTTGCGAGCTTCTCTTTCCAAAGCCGCTCTTCCAAATCGCCCTTTTCGACTGCGGCGCGCGTTTCAAAAAGTACATCCTCGCTTACGACAAAGCTTTGGGCGGGATCAAAGCCCAGGCTTTGCTTAGCGCGCGCAAGCAGCTCCTCTCCAAGCGGCGCGCCGTGCGTCTTGGCCGTGCCCTCAAGCTCGAGCGCGCCCTTGCCGATCGTGGTGTTTGCGATGATGAGGTAGGGTTTGGTTTTGTTTTTGACCTCGTCAAGGACAAATTCTATCTGATCGAAATTATGCCCGTCGATGCGCGCGACCTCAAAGCCTTGCGCCTCAAATCGCACCTTCACGTCCTCAAACCATGCGATATCGGTGCTGCCGTCGATCGTGATGCCGTTAGAATCATAAATTATCGTGAGGTTATCGAGGTTATGTCTGCCCGCAAGCGCGCACGCTTCGTAGCTGATACCCTCCTGCAGATCGCCGTCGCCGCAGAAGCAATAGACGCGGTGATCGATAATCTCGTTTCCTCCCTCGTTGAGCAGATGTGCGGCGTATTTCGCGGCCATCGCAAATCCGACCGCGTTTGCGACGCCCTGTCCGAGCGGTCCGGTAGCGATCTCGACGCCCGGGGTAGCGATCTCCGGGTGACCGGGAGTTTTAGAGTGTAGACGCCTGAAGCTTTTGAGATCGTCCATGCTCAAATCGTATCCGCTAAGATAGAGGTAGCTATACACGAGCGCGCTTGCGTGCCCGCCTGAGAATACGACGCGGTCGCGGTTCAGCCACGCGGGATTTTTGGGATTGTGGCGGACCTTGCTCATAAAGACGCTCATTATGTCGCTTAGCCCCATCGGCGTGCCGGGGTGGCCTGAGTTGGCGCTCTGGATCATATCCGCGCTTAGAAATTTGATCGTGTTTGAAATTTTACTTAGCTGCTCGCTCGACATTTTTCATCCTTTCAGGTATTTTTCTATCAAATTTAAAACCAAATCGCGCAGGCTCGCATCATAGCCGCTCATCGCGCCGCTTACCTCGTCTATTAGACGCTGCTTGTAGCTTCTAGCGCCCGCAAGTCCGAGTAAATTTACGAAGGAATTTTTCGCGCCGTCCGCTCCTACGGGCTTGCCTGCGCTTGCTTCGTCGCCTGTGGCGTCGATGATGTCATCCTCGATCTGAAATATGAGACCTAGCTTCAGTCCGATTTTATAAAGCTCATGCGCGAGCTCGTCCTTTAGCCCGCCGATTATGGCGCCCAGCTCAAACGCCGCAGCGATGAGCGCACCCGTTTTGTGCAGATGCAAAAACTCGAGCTCGCTTTGCTTTAGCGGGCTGCTTTCAAAACAGCAATCGATAGCCTGACCCAGCACCATGCCGCTGCTGCCTGCGTTTCGCGCTAGAGTTTTAATGCATTTTATCTTGATCTCGTCGCTTAGGTTCGCGCTCGCGGCGATCAAAAAAGCGTCTGTATTTAGCGCATCGCCCACTAAAATCGCCGTGACCTCGTCGTATTTTTTATGTAGGCTTGGCCGTCCGCGGCGCAGATCCGCATCGTCCATCGCGGGCAGATCGTCGTGGATAAGCGAGTAGGTGTGGATCATCTCAAGCGCCATCGCCATCGCCAACGCGCCCTCAAAGCGCCGTTCATCCACTGCCGAGACGACGCCTAGCAGCAGCTGCGCGCGAAAATGCTTCCCGCCCGCCTGCAGCATGTAATTGAGCGCATCCTCAAAGTACGGATGAAAGCTAGGCGCCTTCAGCTCGTTGCGCTTCAAGTAATCTTTAAATTTTTCTAAAATATCCATCAAATTCCTATCGCATGGTTGGGCTTTAAAGCCGCTTTTTACGCGTGGCTCGTTCGGCTACTCTTACTTTCCTGTGTTTATCAGCTTTTACGCTCGTTTCGTTTGCCGCGCTCGTGCTTTTTACTGTTTGTTTTATGACATTTAGCTGTGTCTTGCGTGCCGCTAAATTTTATCACTTTTCTGCTTGCTAGATAAAAAACGACTGAAACACGTCGCAACCGCCGCTTATAAATTTTAAACTCTCCGATCGGTTGCTTCGCAAATTCTAAAACTATAAAATTTTAAAATTTCATCCGACCGGTCTGTTTAAATTTACCGACTCAGCCGCAAATTTCTAAATTTAAACGATCCGTCAAATTTAAGCTCGCTTGCAAAACCGGCTCAGCCCTTATCGCCAAGCAGATCACCCAATCCGCCGAGCCCTCCTAGCATGGACGCTGCGGCG
>NZ_CALHII010000108.1 GCF_938030815.1 uncultured Campylobacter sp. | reverse complement strand
AGCATGCAAGAGCCAAGCTTAAAACCATTTTTTTCATTTTTTCACTCCTAATATACTAAAATTTAACGCATCGTCATCGCATACTTCGATGCAGCGTCCGCAGCTGATACACTCGCTGCTAACGCGCCCGTTTTCGCGTCCGACCATCTTAAGTACCTGCACTTCGGGGCAGACCATTTTGCATTTGCCGCACATCGTGCATTTATCAACCTTGTGGCGAATGCGAATGATGCTAAAATAGCTAAGCGCCGCCCAAAATCCGCCGAGCGGGCATAGTCGCGAACAGATCGTGCGATCGCCTGCAAAAATTTCAAAAACTACGATCAGCAGCGCGATTGCAAACGCACTGGCACTTAGCGATATGACGGCGCGCGCGAAAAGCGAGATAAAATTTACGCTCTCAAACGCCGCAAAGCCGAAAGCTCCGCTGCAAATGAGCGCTAGCACCGCTAGGACGTAGCGAGCTTTGCGATTTACGTTTAAAAATTTGGTGTGCACGCCAAATTTTTTACGAAGCCACGCGGCAAGATCGGTCAGTAAATTTATCGGGCAGACCCACGAGCAATATAATCGCGGCGCTATAAGCGCATAAAATGCTCCTACGATAAGCGCTCCGATAACCGCCGTAGCGCCTAAAGAAAAGCTGGCTAGCAGCATCTGCGCCGTCGCAAACGGATCGCTTAGATTAATCGTGCCGAAAAGTTTCGACGAGCTTAGATTGCCCTTTAGAATTCCTGATAAAATTCCGTTTTCGCTCGCGGCTTTGAAGGCGAAATTATTTCCTAAAATAAAAAGGACTAGAATAGAAATTTGGCTTAAACGCCTTAAAATAGTATATTTCATTGCCTAGCCCCTTCCATTAGATCGTCCTCGTTTAAGTAGTCCTTGCTTTTTTGCGGATCGAGCTTGATTTTGGTGTCTGCGTCCTTTAGCTTCGCGTCGTCGCCCTTGATCCAGCCTTTGACGTAGTTATCGCTGGAAATTCCCATGACGCGCTCGCGCTCCACGACGCTGATAGCCGCCTTTTTCGTGACGCAGGCATGCTCGCACTTACCGCAACCCGTGCAGTAGTCGCTATCTACGACGGGCACGAGTAGGGCGTGCTTTTCGGTGCGGTTGTTGTGACGATAATCGATCCTGAGCGCTTTATCCATTACGGGGCAGTTTCGCACGCACGCGTCACATTGGATACCGGCATAAGCGATGCAATGCTCGGTATCTATGACCGCAACGCCCATTTTGGATAGACGCACATTAAGCTTGGAGTCTTCGCTTACTAAGCTTTTATCTAGTGCGTCGCTAGGACAGGCCGCGACGCAAGGTATGTCGTCGCACATATAGCATGGAATTTCGCGCGGGATAAAAAACGGTGTGCCGTTTGCAATAGCATGATCGCAAAAGCTCGCAAGCTTAAGCGTATCAAATGGGCACGCCTCGACACAAAGTCCGCACCTTAGGCATTTGCTAAGAAATTCTTTCTCGCTTATAGCTCCGGGCGGGCGGAGTCTGGCGTGCTCGTTAGAGTTTGCGACTCCGAGCCCCAGAACGCCTACGCCCGCAGCTAAAGAAAGAATACCTAAGACCTCACGCCTATCCATAATTTACGCCTTGTAAATTTTAACCGCGCATTTTTTGTAGTCGGTCTCTTTTGAAAGCGGACAGGTATGATCGAGCGTGACGCGGTTGATATAAACCTTCTCGTCAAAAAACGGCACGAAAATAAGCCCTTTCGGCGGAATGTTACGTCCGTGGAAGTCTACGCGCGCTTTTACCTTGCCGCGGCGCGACTCGATCCAGACGATTTCGTTTTGTTGCACGCCGATTTTGGCGCCGTCGGCTTCGTTCATATAGCATCTTGCTTCAGGCACCGCGCGATAAAGCTCCGGCACGCGCATAGTCATAGTGCCCGTATGCCAGTGCTCCAGCACGCGACCCGTACATAGCCAGAAAGGATACTCCTCGCTTGGCACTTCTACAGGATCCATATACGGACGGAAGAAAATTTTAGCTTTATTGGCAAGGCTTGTTTTTTCTTCGCCAGAAGTAGCGGATTTCAGATCGCCGCTAGGAAGCGCCGCTTTAGCGTTGCCATAGAAGGCGAAGTCGCTATCCGGAGCCGCTTTTTTGGCATAAGGATCGTATTGTGCGTTAAAGCGCCAAAGCGTTTCTTTGCCGTCTACGACTGGCCATCTAAGACCGCGTACGCGGTGATAGGTATCGAAATCCGCTAGGTCGTGTCCGTGACCGGTGCCGAATTTTCGGTATTCTTCCCAGAGATATTTTTGGATGAAAAAACCATATCCTTTAAATTCTTTGCCGTCGCTGCCGATTACGCCACGAGAGTCGCCGTTTACTTCGGAGTTATCGAAGCTTGCCATAATCGGATCTTTTGCAGCGAAAGCCTGAGCGTCTTTGTTTGCAAAGAGCACTTCAAATAGTGTAGTCTCTGGCGTATAGCCGAATTCTGAAATTTTATCTAAGACACTTGGTAACGTAAGCTTATCATTTACTTTAATCTCGCCCCAGAAATCCTTGAGTTTGAAGCGCTTGGAAAACTCTAGCATCTGCCACGTATCGCTCATCGCGTCGCCCACAGGAAGGACCTGCTGTCTCCACCACTGCGTTCTGCGCTCGGCATTGCCGTATGCGCCCCATTTTTCGTAGATCATCGCGGTTGGTAGGATTAGATCAGCTACCTTTGCGCTTAGTCCCGGATATGGATCGCTTACTACGATGAAGTTATCCATCTCGCGCGCCGCTGCGATCCAGTGATTTGCGTTGGCGATCTGCTGCCACGGGTTATTTACCTGAACCCACAGCCATTTTATCTTGCCGTCTTCGAGATTGCGCAGAGCCTGTACATAATGTGCGCCTGGTTTCGGATTTATCGTGCCCTCGGGAAGCTTCCAAATTTTTTCGGAAACCTTTCTATGAGCCGGATTTGCCACGACCATATCAGCAGGTAGGCGGTGAGAAAACGTGCCCACCTCTCTAGCCGTGCCGCAAGCGCTAGGCTGACCGGTAAGCGAAAACGCTCCGCAGCCGGGCTTGGCTTGCTTGCCGAGAAGGAAATGTACCATGTAGCTTTGCTCATTGACCCAGGTTCCTCTTGAGTGCTGATTAAAGCCCATCGTCCAAAAGCTTACTACTTTGCGGTCCTTTTCGATGTAATAATCTGCTAGCTGCTTTAGCTTGGTCTTAAATGCTTCTAAATCCTCATCCTCGTTACCCTTGGCCAAAGGCGCTACGAAATCTAGCGTGTAAGGCTCTAGCGCTTTTTTAAATTCTTCGAAGCTTATGAGCCAGTGAGCATCCGATTTGTCAGAGTGTTTGTTTTCGAGTACGTCGCCCTCTTTCATACCCAAATATGCTAACGTAACGCCCTCGGATTTGCTTAAAATTTTAGATTTTTGCTTAGCCGCGGTGTCAAGCTCGGTTTTGCGGTATTTTTTATGATTTATATCTTCTCGCAAGCCGTAGCCGATATCCACAGGGCCTGTAGCGAACACACAGTGCTCTTTAATGAATTTTTCGTCTATCATCTCTGGATGGTTATAAACGATCTCCCTTGCTATGTAGTTCCATATCGCAAGATCGGTATTTGGACGGAATATAATTTCAATATCGGCGATGTTTGAAGTGCGGCTAGAGTATGTCGAGAGATTTATAACTTTTACGCGGTCCGGGTTGTGAAGCTTATGGTCGGAGACACGAGACCAAAGGATAGGGTGCATCTCAGCCATATTCGCGCCCCAAGCGATGATGGTATCGGTTAGCTCGATATCGTCGAAAACACCCGCAGGCTCGTCAATACCGAAGGTTTGCATAAAGCCTACGACGGCGCTAGCCATGCACTGGCGAGCATTAGGATCGAGATTATTGGAGCGAAAGCCCGCCTTTACTAGCTTTGCTGCGGCGTAACCTTCCGGGATCGTGTATTGACCGCTACCAAGTACGGCAAAGCCCTCGGGACCGCCTTCGTTATAGGCGCGCCTGAAATGCTTCTCCATTTCGTCGAACGCTCTTTGCCAGCTGATCTCGATAAATTTTCCCTTTTTGTCGAATTCGCCCTTGGAATTTACGCGCAAAAGAGGCTTGGTAATGCGATCGGCGCCATACATGATCTTGGCGTTGAAGTAGCCTTTGATGCAGTTTAGACCGCGATTTACGGGCGCTAGCGGATCGCCTTTGACCGCTACGATTTTGCCGTCTTTGGTGGCTACCATGATGCCGCAGCCGGTGCCGCAGAAGCGACAGGCCGCCTTGTCCCAGCGCCAGCCTTTTTCGGCTTTGTCCGCAGCACTAAGACTGCTAGGTAAACTGATGCCCGCAACGCTACAGGCAGCCGCTGCTGCAGAGCTTTTTATAAAGTCTCGTCTATCCATGAGATTAACCTTTCGTTTAGAATGTAAATTTCTATTAATGTTTTGGATAATAGCATAAAAAAACGGCTTAGTCTAGATTAAAATCAAAGTTTTTTCTGCATGAATTTCAGATATAAAATAATAATTTTATAAATTTTAAATTTAGTGGCCCAAATTTTATCAGGATAGCGAGTTTTTGATAAATTTTAATATAGATTTTCATTTAATTAAATTAATATATTATACCGATAAATTAGCATTAAAATTTCATAAAAATTTAATTGTGCTTTGAAATAAAACGGAGCGTAATATAATTTCAAAATTCTATTAAAATTATAAAAGTTAGCTTAAAAAGCGTCTTTTGCGATAAGCGATAAATTTTACGCTAAAACGCCGCCATTACCGAACTAAAAGCGTAAAATTTAACTATTCAATTTAATATGCGATATTTGCATATTGCTTAAATTTTGCTTAAAAAAATTCACTAATTTAAAAATTCTTTTATAATCTAGAAAGTATAATAGCCGTGCAAACCAAAATTCTTGAAAGGAATATTATGCAGTCCAGAGAAAAGATTGTCAAAACGACTTGTCCTTACTGCGGCACCGGCTGTGGTATCGATCTTATCGTAAAAGACGGCAGGATCGTAAACGCGCGCCCTACGCAGGCCCACCACGTAAATGACGGCGAGCTATGCTTAAAAGGGATGTTCGGCTGGGAGTTCGTAAACTCTCCAAAACGCCTTGCCAAACCTATGATCCGTAAGAAAAACGGAGTATTCGATAGAAGCGGCAAACTTGAGGAGGTAAGCTTTGAAGAGGCTTATGATTTTGTAGCGTCTAAATTTAAAGAGACCGTCGCTAAATATGGCCCAAGCTCAATAATGGGTTTTAGCTCGGCGCGCTCAAATAACGAAGACAACTACGTTTTTCAGAAATTTTTCCGTGCTCAGGGCAGCAATAACGTCGATCACTGCGCTCGTCTTTGACACGCTCCTACAGTGGCAGGTCTTGCCAACACGCTAGGAAACGGAACGATGACGAACGATTTGGTAGAATTCGCTACCGATACGGACGTATTTTTACTCATCGGCACCAACACGAGCGAGTGTCACCCGATCATCGCTATGCAGATGCAGCGAGGCTTGCAGCGCGGCGCCAAGATGATCGTCGTAGATCCAAAGCGCACAGATATGGCGAAAAAAGCCGATATCTATCTGCAAATCCCAGTGGGCGCGAACATTAAGACGCTAAATACCATTATGAATGTTATCATTGCCGAAAATTTGCAAGATGACGAGTTTATCAAAAACTACGCTCACGGCTACGAGTATTTAAAAGAGGCGGTTAAGGACTTTACGCCTGAGCGATTTGAGCGCGAGACGGGCGTGAAAAAAGAGCTCGTAATCGAAGCTGCTAGAATGTATGCTAAAGCAGGCGCAGCGGCGATCTGCTACACGATGGGTATCACACAGTTTAGCGACGGCACCTCAAACGTCTTTTCGCTTTCAAATTTAGCTATTTTGACGGGGAATTTAGGCAAACGAGGCGCAGGCGTAAATCCTTTGCGCGGTCAAAACAACGTCCAGGGCGCATGCGATATGGGCGCGCTACCTAACGTCATCCCTGCAGGCGCGGTAAATTCCGCTTATGCTCAGGAGCAGGCGCGCAGAGTATGGCACTTCGAGCTAAATCCAACTCCAGGCTTTAAACTTACGATTGCTCCAGATAAGATGGATAGCGGCGAGCTGAAGCTACTCTACGTTTACGGTGAAAATCCCGTAATGAGCGATCCTTGGACGGAACACTTTGTGCATGCAACGCACCATTTGGATTGCTTTATCGTGCAGGATCTTTTCTTTACCGAGAGCGCACAGAAGGCCGACGTCGTACTACCTGCTGCCGGCTGGGGCGAGAAGGATGGCACCTTTTTAAACACTTCCCGTCGCGTCCAGCGCACGCGCAAGGCAAGCGAGCCGGCTCCTGGCGTAGAGCCTGATTGGAAGGTAGTTTGCAATATCGCGCAAAGAATGGGACTTGAAGGGTTTGATTTTTTAAGTGCGGAAGAAATTTGGAACGAAGTGCGTGCATTAATGCCTAAATTTTTCGGCGGTATTAGCTACTATAGGCTAGATAAGCTAGGCGGCATCAGCTGGCCATGTCCTGATGAAGATCATCCGGGCACACCGGTTCTTTACGCAGATCATAAATCGATGCTGCCTGATGGTAAATTTAGAATGGTGCCGGTACTTTACGTGGATGATAAAGAGGAGCGCGCTAAAGCTGAGGCGGATTTTAGAGCCAAGATGAAAATTCCTGATGATTATCCAGTGGGAAGCGGCGCGCTTAGCGAGATTCCGGATGAAATTTATCCGTGCTTATTTACGACCGGACGTAAGGTTTATCACTACCATACGGGCACGATGACGAGAGAGTGTCGCGCGCTAGAGTACGGCGCGGGCGCAGAAGGCGCGCTCATCGAGGTAAGCCCGGACATCGCACGCGAACGCGAGCTTACCGAAGGCTGCTATGCGCTCGTCAAAAATAAGCGCGGTCAGATCGCCGCGAAGCTTCGCATAAATCCGGATTTGAAAGAAGGCACGATATTTACGACCTTCCATTACAGCGAGGCCGACGGCAACGAGCTCGTGCATGCGGGCGATCTGGATCCGCTATCTGGCATCCCACCGCTAAAGATGACGATCGCAAATATCAGAAAGCTTAGCGAGAGCGAGTTTATCGAGTTCAGAAGACAAAACGAGATGTCAATGCACTCCGAGAAACCTTATCTATCGCCGGTGCATAGGTAGTTTGGGCGGTAAATTCCGCCCGCTTTGCAAAGATGAAATTTAATCGCGGCTGCTGGCAGCGGCAAAATTTGATGAAATTTTATCTTTGCGGGCGCTTCATGGCCGCTTGTGCTCACGGTGCGAGCGGCTCGTGGAATTTTCCACGCGATTTTTTAAATACAAAACTGCGAGCGCTTTAAATTTACGCACGCCGCTTCGGCTTTACTTCGGCGAATTAAGGCTATTTAAGCAAAATTTCACTACGATACGGGCGAAATTAAAATAAGGAAGGTCTATGGAGCCGATTTATAGGGCGGAGATAGTTAAATTTAAAGGGAATGAAAGAAGGATCGTAAGCGATATCTTGGTGCGCGAGATCAAGCTTGAAATTTTACTAAACGGCAAGCGTTTCGGCGCAGTGATGGCCACTCCGACCGATCAGGAGGCGCTAGCAGCAGGCTACCTAATCAGCGAAAATTTGATCTCGGATCCAAGCGGTATAAAAAGCATCGAGCTCGCGCCGGACGGACTTAGCGTGAATGTATGCGGCGAGATAAACGAAAAGCGGCTAAATAGCTTTGATGCCGAAAAGGTCATCATTAGCGGCTGCGGGCGCAGCTCTACCGCAAATATCGATCCTGCAGCGATGGCGGCGCGTAAAGTCCGCTCGGACGTTAAATTTCATAAGAATGAAATTTTAAATTTGATGAGCGAGTTTTACACGCAGTGCGAGCTTTACGAGATGACCGGCTGTGTGCACACCGCAAAGCTCTTTACCGCGGGCGGCGAGCATTTTATCGGCGAGGATATCGCCCAGCACAATACCATCGATAAATCGGTCGGCAAGGCGGTCTTGGTGGGGCACGATACGCAGGGCTCGCTTCTTTTGGTAAGCGGCAGGCTAAGCTCCGAAATGGTCGCCAAAGCCGTGATGAGCGGCATTAGTGCGCTTGTTTCGCGCACGGCTCCTACGAGCCTGGGCGTCGTGATCGCGCGTAAATTTGATCTTACCCTTTGCGGCTTCGCGCGCGGCGAAAATTTAAACGTTTATAGCGGCGAAGAGAGAATTTTGAGTTAAGAAGGCGGCATGGAGATAGATATCAAGATAGACGACAAAAAAGCAAACGAGATCAAAAGGCTGATTTTAAATTTACTAAATCCGAGCGGCAAGCTCGATTGCGGCGCGGCGTTTAAGATCGCCGCCAAATTAGGCGTAGATGCAAGCGTCGTAGGAGATCTCGCGGCGCGCGAAGGGATACGGATAGATCGCTGCGAACTCGGACAGTTCGGCAAGCTGCAATGCAGCGGAGGTAGCATAAAGGCGCTGCAAAAGCTAGATCCGCTTTTGGATGAGAAAAGACGGATTTTTTGCCGTGACGCCCGAGCTGTAGCTAGCGGCGGAGTAGGGTTCGATACGGTGCGCTCTACGCTTAAGGAGCACGGCATAGACGTGAAATATTGTCAGCTGGGCTGCTTTAAGGAGAAGAAAGGCAAAAGAATGAGAGTAAAAACGAAAACTTGGATCGAAAATGCGCAGGGCGAGCTCATTTTCGGCAAGGGCAAAACCGAAGTGCTAGACGTGATCGCCCAAACGGGCTCCATCTCTAAAGCCGCCGAGGTTTTGGGGATGAACTACAAAAAGTGCTGGAGCCATCTGCAAATTTTACAAAAAAATCTGCAAGAGGAGCTCTTTAGCACCAAGCAAGGCGGCGGCAATGCCGCAGGCACGACGCTAAATGCGCGCGCCTATGAGCTGATCGCTGCATATAAGCAGCTGCAAAGCGATATAGAACACTACGCAAACGAGCGCTTTAAGGAGCTTTTTTTGAAAAAAGAGGGCGAGAAAGACGCAAGTAAAGCGAAAGATAAAAACCATTAAATTTAAAGGAGAAACGATGTTTGTAAAGCTAAACGAACGAACCTATCTAAACAAAGACAGGATCACGCGTATCAAGGTAGATAGTGTCCAAGACGGTATTAGAATTCGCTTCTATGAGGGGCAGTTTCAAGTCGCCAAAAGCGGGAGATTTGAAAGCGAAGAAAAAGCGATGGAGTGGTTGCAGAAAAATTTTATCGGCAAATAGCCGCGAAATGCACTTCATAGCCGCGCGAGCAGCTTGCGAACAGATCCGCAAAATAGCGGCTCTTTGTGATATGCAGCGGCTGCTCGCCGACGCGATGATTGGTTTGTGAGCG
>NZ_CALHII010000107.1 GCF_938030815.1 uncultured Campylobacter sp. | reverse complement strand
AGTTTCTTAATCGGTGCGCTTTGCGCCGAAGCCAACGCAAAATTTTATCGCTGCAAATTTGCGCTGCAAACCTCGCAAATTTTACTAAAATTTACTGCTAAATCGCCAAAATTTATATTGCAAGCTCACGGCTCGCTCAATTTTACCGCGTGTCGGCGAAATGGTAAAACCGAACGAAAAGCGTGCGGCGCGGCAAATTTTAAATTTATTTTACGCGGCGTAGAATTTTAAAATTTATTTTCTGCGATAGCGCAAAATTTCAAATTTATCTGCCGCAAAAAACAGAGTCCATTACCGTCTAAGTCGCAAATTTTAGTAGCGGTAAAAACCAAAGTCGCTACCGCTTAAAGTCGTGGATTTCGATATTTGCGCCGTATTTTTTGCAAAGCTCGCTTACCTTTTCTTTTAGCCTTTCCTCGTCATAGCAAATTAGATCGATGTATGCGTGTCTCTGTCCGGTTGCGCCGCCGATTATCTCTAGAAATGAGCTGCAGCTTTCTAGCTCCTCGTCCTCGATCTTGTTTCGCAGATCAAAGCCCTCCTGCACGTCGCCGCCGTTATCAATGCTAAGAAAGCAAAATTTGATACCGAGCTCGAAGGCTTCGTTGTAGATGTCGCGCTCGCCGTTTAGGTACTGATTTACGATGGCCGTTAGGCAGGTGGTGCCCACGATCACGTCCTCGCGCACCTCGCTACCGCGCGGCTCCATCTCGTAGCTGAAAAAATTCTTCAGCGGTTCGCGCGCGGCTTTTTCGCCGAATTTTTCATCGATCAGATCGGCAAATTCGCTTAGCGGCACGCCGTTTTCCTCAGGCCCGGCCAGCACCTCAAGCTCGCCTAGCGTATTTATGATCGCCGTTTCGCCGATCATATTGTCAAGCAGGATAAAGCTAAGGTTATAGGCCTTACCCTCGTCCTGCGCGAGCAAAGCCGCTAGGTTTTCGTTGTAAATTTTAATATCCACATCGCTTTCGTTGAACTGAGCGTAGATCATCGATTCCTCAGCGTTTACGCGCGTACCGTACATCTCAAGTCCGCCGATACCTTGCGGCGCGCGCGGCTTTCCGAGCGTGCAGCGCATCTTGGACTCGAGCTGCTTGGGCATAGCGTTTTTGATAAAGCTTAGCCAAAATAATCGGTGCCTCATACCCTCGGGAGTTAGCGCCAGATCTAGCTTATCGCCCGCAAGCCCCGTCATAAAATAAGGCTCGGCAAGGCAGATGCGAAGCTTTTCGTCGGTCTTTTGCATCGCCTTTTCAAACTCCTTCGCCGCCAAATCGGCCTTGATCTCGTCTATCACGCCGCTAAATTCCGCCCAAAATTTATCCACTCTGCCCGCAAAAGTGCTTGGGATTTGTGCTTTCTCAGCCTTTTTGCCCAAACCGAATAACCCCATAATCTCTCCTTTAATTAAATTTAAACGCAATTATAGCTTAATTTTTTGCGCAGGCTCGGGATTCAAATTTTAAAAACCCCGCTCTCACGTGCACTGAAAGCAACCGCCCAAAACCTCGCATTTCTCGCAGATCTGCACGTATATGACCCCTTCGCCCTGCACCAGCTCGCCGAATGGGATCTGCGCTAGATGCTTCATCGTCCCGCCGCAGCTAGGGCAGCTCAGATACGCGGCATCCTGCACCCACTGCGGATAGCCGCCCACGGTCACGTCAAGCTCGCTAAAGCAGCCGTAAAATGGCGAAACCTCGCCGCTTAGCTTAAATTTCATACAGCTTAGCCGCGCCATATCCTGCTGCGAAAAGTAGCTTTTCTCCATCCCTTCGCCCTCGCAGTGCATCTGCGGCTCGCCGTCCGCGCCGCATTTGCAAAAATATATTACCGAACCGACGCAGGTCGAGCAACAACGAAAGATCGCGTCGTGCTTTAAATTTAAAAATGCAAGCCGCGGATCAGTTGCCTTTAGGCGCAGCATATCGAGTATCTCGCAGCCGCAAAACTCGCACTTTTGCCCCGTAGACCTGCCGATACGTACGGGCTCATCCGCATTTTGGTCTGTGCCTTCGCAGTAGGCATCCTTTGCATTTTCGCTTAAATTTAAACCGCTACTAGCGTCTTTTTGCGCGTCTGATTTGAAATTTGCGCCGCCTTTGAAATTTAAAATTTCACTCATGCCGCTCGCGTTTTTGCTTCGCGCGCCGCCGCTTTCATCTCCGCGCTCGCTAGCGCAGCCATTGTTTTTCTCCGCGCCGTCTCGCGCGCGCACTACCGCGAGGCACTTATCAAAAACGAGCGATTTTCGCTCGCCCGTCTCGTCAAACGCCCATCCGCCGATTTTCGCGTAAAAATCTGTGCCTACGTAGAGCTTTTTGCGCCACGGCCTCGGGTTTTTATACAGCTCGTAAAAGAGCTCGGTCGTCTGCTCACCACCCTGCCACGCAAGCGCGCAAAGAAGGTGATTTAGCACGTTTTTGGAGTTATCTTCTAGCGAGTTTAGTTTTGTTATGAGTGCGTCTTTTACATCCTCTGGCGCACCGAAGTAGAGCTCTGGCGGATAGTAGATCTCCTTTGCCGCCGCAGCTCGCGCGATCCTTGGATCGTGGATATCTAGCAGGCTAAAAAGCGCCCAAAAATCATTGCAAATCTCATCCCATTTTTCGATCTCGTCGATTCGGCCCGCTATTTTTAGGATTATCGCCTCTACTTCGTCCGCGTTTAGGTTTAAAATTTCATCCCGCCTCTGCCTTTGGCTGCACGAGTGGCAGATGCCGTCGAAGTAGATCGTGTTTTCGCCGCATTTTGGGCATAGATGGGCTTTGATTTGCATTTTATCTCCTTAAATTTGGATTTAAATTTCGTCAAATTTTAGCTAAATTTTACTGTTTTGTGGCGATAAAGCGCGGTTTAGAATTTATGTCGCATTGAACGAGAGGCTTTGTAATACAGCTAAATGCGTCATTTACAAATGAAATCTAAGCTGAAAAGAGATGTAAATTTTAAATTACAATAGAAGTAGGGTGGGTTTGCGAGATAAAGTGGAATTCATCTTTGAAAAGATGAATTCCACTTTTGTGCGCTTAGGCGTAAATCACTTTTCAATGTGATGTTTGACCAGATACTCGATGATATTTACCGCATTATCGATGCCACAATACGACGTATCAATGCAGATATTGTAGTTTGCGGACGCGCCCCAGACTTGGTTGGTGTAGTATTGATGAAAGCTCATCCTGCCTGCATCGCTGTTTTCCATATACTCGCGCGCGTCGGTATGGCCCTCTTTTTCTAATCTGGCGAGCTTAAACTCATCGCTCGCACGTAAAAATACCGTCAGCAGATCCGGATGTCCGCGCAAGAAAAATCCCGCGCAGCGTCCAAGCACTATAACGTTGCCGCCCGAGACGATCTTTTCGTAGATTGCTACGATGCGATCGCGCTTCTGCTCATTGGCTAGCTCGTTGTGCGAGATTGCCTGAAGTAGCGTATTTACGGGCATTTCGTTGTAGAACTCATACATCTGCTCGAAGCAGCCAAGCTCGTCTGCTTTGCGAAGCAGATCCGCCTTGGCTAGATAGGTGTAGCCTAAGCGCTCGGCTAGTTTGCGCGCGGTTTCGCGCCCGCCTGCGCCCGTTTGTCTAGCGATCGAGATTATCATATTTTCTCCTTAGATGAAATGTGCAAATATACCGGCACCGATGACGGTAAGAAGTCCCGTAACCGCCATTGCTAAAGACGCCATCGCGCCCTCTACGTCACCGATCTCAAGAGCGCGCGCCGTTCCCATCGCATGGCTCGCGCAGCCTAGGGCGATACCTTTTGCCATCGCCTTTTTGATGCCAAAAATTTTAAGTAGCGCCTCGCCAAATACGCTACCGATGATGCCCGTAGCGATGATGCAGGCCACCGTTAGCGTCACGATGCCGCCTAAGCTTTCGCTGATACCCATACCGATCGGCGCCGTGACGGATTTTGGTAGTAGCGTGACATACATTGTGTGATTTAGCCCAAATATCACGGACATCGCGTAGATGCTGCCTAGCCCTGCGATCATACCCGAAATCAGTCCTGCAAAAATAGCTAAAAAATTACTTCGCAAAAGCGCCAGCTGCTCGTATAGCGGCACGGCTAGACAGACGGTAATAGGCGTTAAGAAAAAGCTAATGTGCGAGGCGCTGGCGTTAAATTTTTCGTATGGAATTTTAAAGAGTAAAAGCACGCAGACGGTAAGCACGATACCGATTAGAAGCGGATTGAAAATAGTTAGCTTAAAGCGCTTTTTTAGATAAAGCCCCAGCTCAAACGAGCCCAGGCACAAAAACACGCCGAAAAAAGCGGAGTTCATTAAAATTTCTCTCATTTTTTATCATCTCCGGATAGAATTTCGCGCTCCAGCTTTGCATCTACGTCCTTTGTATTCATGCCGTCTTGTTCGTGCGCGGCTGCGTAAAGCCTGCGCTTAACGCGGGCGAGGGCGATTTTATAAAAAATTTGCGTTACCGCGCCACTTGCACCGATGACTACTACTGTAGAGACCGCCGTAATCGCGATGATTGCGAAAAGATGCTGACGTAGCGCGTCGCCTGCGATGATGATCGCAGCACCCGCTGGGATGAAGATCACCGGCATAATCTGCATAAAAAACGACACGGTTTCTCTGATCTGCGATACTTTGATGAGTTTGAAGATCAGGGCTAAAAGCATAATGACTAGCCCATAGATGCTAGCGGGAATTGGCACAGGCACGAGTGCCGCCAAAATCTCCGCAACAAAAGATATTCCTAAAATCACACTAAATTGGATTAAGTAGTTCAAAGCTTACCTCGGATTAAAATTTAGCGTTAAATTTAGCACTTTGCAGTTAAAATAGATATTAATCTTTCTAGGTTTGGGCGAAATTTTGCGGCAAATTCTACTCGGCAAAATTCTATCGCGCAAAATTCCGCCACTCAGAATTCTACCGCGGCGGTGCAAAATTCTATTGCAGAAAATTCTATGCCCCAAGGTTCCGCTGCGGCAACACAACCAAGCGACGCCGCAAATTCGGATCAAATCCACGCCGCAAATTTAGAGCAAAATTCCACCGCGAGCGACGATTTTGGCGATTTCGAAGCCGAGTACGCCGCTAACGAAAACAAGCCGCAGTATTGGTTCACTTCCGAAAAGATGCGTATCATCAGCAAAATAGATGATTTTTTGAAGGACAAAAACGTCGCCGGGCACGAGTTTATCGGCAACGTAAGCTCGCTCGCATCGCTTTTAAAGCTCGGCAAGCAGATTAATCAGGGGCGCGATCTGGACGATCTGAGCCTTGCTCTAATCTACTCTGAAATGCCCGCAAACTACCGCGAATTGGTGCTTTCGCCCTTTGTAAATATCGAAGCGAACGAGGCGCACTTTAGCATCCGCACGATAGATAGCGATCCGAATCTTCGCAGAGCGCAATTCCTAGCCGATCTTAAGCGCGATCTGGACTCCCTGCTCGCTAAGGATAACGTCACGGTGCAGATCAGCGGCATAATGGTGCTTTATAACAATATGCTTCAAAGCCTGATGAGCTCGCAGATAGACACCCTGGGTATCACCGTGCTCGTGCTTTTCGTGCTTTTCGTGATCATCTTTCGCTCCTTTTCATACGCGCTTATCGCGATCGTCGTAAATTTAATCCCGCTTTGCGCCTGCTTCGGCATTATGGGGGTTGCGGGCATTCCACTGGATATTATGAGTATCACGATAGCGGCGATTAGCATCGGTATAGGCGTTGACGACGTCATCCACTATATCTATCGCTACAAGCGGGAGTTTACGCGCAGCGGCGACGAGGCTGCGGCGATCCGCGCGAGCCACGCAAGTATCGGATACGCGATGTATTATACGTCGTTTGCGATCATTTTGGGATTCAGCGTGATGATGATGAGTAATTTCTGGCCTACGATCTACTTCGGGCTACTGATATGTTTGGTGATGAGCCTGCTGCTTTTGGGCGCGCTCATAATCCTACCTTCGCTAATAATGAGCCGAAAGGGATTAAAATTTAGCCTCTTTAAAGCTAAATAAATTTTATCTCGCTATAATTCCCGCATTTGGAGAGGATGGCGACCTGGTGGCGTCTGCGGACTTCAAATCCGATAGGAGGGCGGTTGACCGTTTTCCGGGGGGTTCGATTCCCTCCCTCTCTCGCCGAATTCTTTTAAAATTCCATCTTTAAATTTTATCTTTCACGCTTTTAGCCACGTACTTCGCGAATTTATCTCAATTTTCAGCTCTAAATTTATCCGTTATTAAACAGAGATGGAATGTAATGGATTGGAATGGACTCGAATGGAATGGAATGGAATGAACTCAACAGGATTGGAATGGAGTAGACTCAAATGGAATCG
>NZ_CALHII010000106.1 GCF_938030815.1 uncultured Campylobacter sp. | reverse complement strand
TTGCGAAATTCTAAATCTGAAAACTTTGCCTCGCGGAATTTTAAATCTCAAAATTGTGCTCGCGCAAAATCGGTGATTTTTGATGTTTAATATCGTACTAGTCTATCCGCAGATCCACACAAACACGGGCTCCATCGGGCGTATGTGCGTCAATGCGGGGTGCCGCTTGCATCTGATCAAACCGCTAGGATTCCTCATAGACGATAAGCATCTGCGCCGCGCGGGGCTTGATTATTGGGCGAACTTGGATCTTAAAATTTGGGAAAATTGGGACGAGTTTATGGCGGCGAACGAAAAATTTAAGCAGCGCTTCTTTTTTGCGACGACGAAGACGAACAAGCTCTACTATGAGGCGGAATTTCAGCCGGGCGATTTTTTGATTTTCGGCTCAGAGGGGCACGGGCTGCCGCTTGAGATCATGCGCACAAATCGCGAAAACTGCATCACGATCCCGATGAGCGGGGCGGGACGCAGTTTAAATTTAGCCACCAGCGTGGGCATCGTAACCTACGAAGCGATCCGCCAAAACATCGATAAATTTGACTTTAGGAGCGCGGTTTGCGAGTTTTAGCGCTACTTTTTGCGATGTTTTTCTGCGGCGCAAGTGCGGCGGAGCTGAAAATCGCATCGTTTAACGTGCAAAATTTATTCGATGGCAAGGACGACGGCACGGAGTATGCGGACTTTGAGATCGGGCGTGGTTGTTGGAGCGAGCAAAAATACGAGCGCAAGCTGCAAGCGGTAGCGGACGAGATAAGCGCGCTTAATGCCGATATTTTGGGGCTGCAAGAGATCGAAAACGAAGCCGTGCTAAAAGCGCTTGCGCAGAAGGCGGGTTATAAATTCTACGCTTTTTCGCGCGCGCAGACTGCACCTGCGGGCGTGGCGGCGATGTCGCGCATACCGATAAAATTTCAAAAAACCTACCGCCCGACAGAGCTTAAAACTAGAGATATTTTGCGCGCTGATTTTGCGCTTGGCGGCACTGATTTTAGCTTTTATGTCGTACATATGCTCTCTGCACGCAATCCGCTAAGCGAGCGCAGGCGAAATTTCGCCTTTTTACGCGAGGTTTTGCAAGGGCACCAACGCGCTATCGTAGCGGGAGATTTTAATACGAATTTCGGGCGAAATTCTTTGCTAAACGAGTTTATCGAGCGCGACGGATTTAGCGATTTGTGGGCGCTACATCCCTGCTCGCAGTTAAAGCATCTTGGCTCTTGTGAATCTCATGAAAGCGGCGCAGTGTTAGATCATATCTTGCTTAGCGACGATTTTTTTAGTAGCGAGCCTGGATATAAAAAGGACAGTTTCGCGGTTGCTAAATCCTCTACCGCTTCCGATCATTTCCCGATTAGCTTCATTCTGACGGACGAGGACGCTTTAAAATCTACGCCGAAAAAGCAAGAATTTTTAGCTAAAAATACCGCTAACGCCGCAAAGACCGCCACGATAGAGGAGCTTTACGGGCGCATTATAAGTGAGCCTGTGCTGATAAAAGGCGGAGTCGTGAGCTTTACAAACCGCCACGGCTTTGCAATTTCTCAAGATGGAAGTGGAGTTTTTGTCTATGGCGGCAGCGGGCTACAGCTAGGCGATAAACTCGATCTGCTAGTAAAAAAGACGAAATTTTATAAGCAAAGCTTTGAAATCGACGATTTTGAGATCGTATCTAGAAGCGGCAACGTAGGCTCTATCGCACCATACGTTTTGCCTAGCGCATCGGTGCGGCAGCTGCGCGCAGGAGATGTGATAAGCACGATCAAAGGCGACGTTAAGGACGGCATAATTGATCTAAAAAGCACGGGAGAGTTTAGAATTTTTCGCAAAAGCGCTCCTGTACAAAACGGCAAAAATTTAGAATTTAAAAATGCCTATTTTACGATTTATAAAGGGCAAAAGGAATTTATAGTAGAATGATACACGCCGTTATAACCGCACTTTTCGTGCTTTTTATGATATTTATGATCGTAGGATTTAACCGCGAAATGATGGAGAAAAACGAAAAACGAAATCAACGAAAAAAGGATAAAGATGGAACTACTCATTGAGATTGGGGTCGAGGAGCTGCCTGCGATCCCGTTTTTAAAAGAGCGTGCGAATATCGCGCCAAAATGGCGCGCAGTGCTTGAGGCCAACCGCATAAATAGCGACTTTCGCTTCGAATTTAGCCCGCGTAGATTCGTGCTATTTCACGAGGATTTTCCACAACGCGGCGATGATGCGCAGATCGTAAGCACGGGCGCGCCAAAATCCGTCGCGCTCAAAGACGGCGCGTGGAGCCCTGCAGCGCTAAGTTTTGCTAAAAAATGCGGCTTAAGCGAAAGCGAGCTGGAATTTCGGCAGATAGGCGGCAAAGAGGTGCTCTACCACGCTGCGGTGCAAAAGGGGCGTGATAGTCGTGAAATCCTAGGCGAAATGATAGAGGAGTTTTTACGATCGCTAAATTTTGGACGCGCGATGCGCTGGGGTAGCGGCAAGTTTGAGTTTATCCGTCCGATAAGAAGCATAGCCTGCGTTTTGGGCGGTCAAAACGTAGATTTTGAAATTTATGGCGTGCGAAGCGCGGCTGCATTTTTTCCGCATCGAAAATTTGGCTATGAAGCGATTAAATTTAAAGACGCCGCAGATTATTTTGCACTGCTGGAGCGTAACGGCGTAATTTTAAGCGAGCAAAAAAGAAAAGATAAAATTCTAAGCGAGTTTGCAAAGCTCGAGAAAAAGCATGGCTTTAAGATCGAGGTCGATCCTGCGTTGCTGGATGAAGTAACGGCTATCACTGAGTATCCGACGGCGCTGTTAGGCAGCTTTGAGCGAGATTTTTTAAGCGTGCCAAAAGAGGTCATCATCACTTCGATGAAGGAAAATCAGCGCTATTTTCCAGTTTTCGAGGGTAAAAACTTAAGCAATCACTTCGTTGTCGTTAGCAATGCGATCACCGATGATGACGAGCTAGTGATACGCGGCAATGAAAAAGTTTTACGCGCGCGCCTAAGCGATGCTATGTTTTTTTGGAAAAGCGATTTGCAAGCGGAATTTAGCCCTGAAAAACTTAAGCAAATTTCCTATATGCAAGCTCTTGGCTCAGTTTATGATAAGCAAGTGCGCGAGCTAGCCGTAGCAAAGGCACTGAGCGCGGATTATGCTACACAGATTGAGGCGGAGATCGGCAAAAAGGATTTTGCGCGGGATGTAGAAAATGCCGTAATGTTTAGTAAAGCAGATCTTAGCAGCACGATGGTGGGCGAATTTAGCGAGCTTCAAGGCATTATGGGTAGTTACTATGCCGCACATGCTGGACTGGCAGATCATGTATGCCGCGCGATACGCGAGCAATATCTGCCTAGCGGCGAGGATAGTGAGCTGCCAAGCGGTGTATTTAGTAGCGTAATCGCTATAGCGATGAAATTTGAAACGCTCCTGGGGCTTTTTAGCATCAATAAAGTTCCAAGCGGCAATAAAGATCCGTATGCGCTTCGCCGCGCAGCTACGGGGCTAATTAAAATTTTACTAAATCAAGGATTGAGCTTTGATGCGAATGCGCTGGCGCAAAAGCTGGTGCCAAATTATAAGAAATTTGACATTTCTAAGCTGCTGGATTTTATAAAAGATAGGTTATACGGAATTTTTGACGAGATAAATCCGTCCGTGATCAAGGCGTGCATCGCAAGCGGCGAAAACGATCTGTTGCGACTAAGCAAGGCTATAAAAGCTCTGGGCGAGATCGCAGCAGCAGCGGATTTTGCAGAAAATTTCGCGACCTTTAAGCGCCTAGCCAATATCATCAAGGACGAAGAAATTGGCGTGGTGGATGAAAGCCTATTCGAACACGACGCTGAGCGTGCGCTAAATGTGGCGTTCAGGGCGATTAAGCTCAACGAAAACGACGTGAGTGGGTATCTGCGCTCACTATTTGGGCTTAAAGGCGTGATTGATGATTTTTTTGATAACGTAATGATAAACGTCCAGGATGTCAAGATACGTGCAAATCGTATCGCAAATATCGGACAAATTTATCGCGCGTTTTTGCAGTTTGCCGATATCAAAGAGATAGGATTTTAATTTCACTTAGAACTCATTTGCCCAAGGTTTACACGAACCTTGGGCAGAATTTTACCGCGCAAAGGAGCGCAAATGCTAATCATCAACGCAAAATTACCAACTAAAAATCTAAAAATCACAAAATCTCTCTCGCAGCTGATTCAGGGCTTTCTTTATCGCTATCTGCCGGCTTCAGAGCACGTAGGATATAGGCACGAATCAAGCGGTAAAATTTTTAAACGCACGGTGTTTGATTTTATCTTGCGAGGAGAGGACTTGCGCGTGCGATTTGCTTCATGCGAGCTGGAGTTTGAACGTAAAATCGCGCTAGCAGTGCTAAAAGATGGGCTAAGCTTGGGTGAAATTTTATTTACGCAAACTACCGTCGAAGCGAAAAATCATAAAATCTGCGAGAACGAAGCTATTGTGCAAGGCTACGTGGCGTGCGCAGTAAGCGGGCTTTTGGGACATAAAGTCTATTTGCAGCCGCAAGATAGTAGACATTTAGAGATGATGAAGACGAATATTTTACAGCGATTTGAAACGATTATGGGGCGAAAATATGATGGCGAAATGGAATTAAATTTATTGTGGCAAAAGCTGGGTGAATCTGTGAAATTCTATTACGGCAACAATCGCGAGCCGGTATATGCGTGGCAAGCAAGATGGAAAATTTTAGCTAGGGCTGAACTAATCAATTTGATCATTGGCACGGGCGCTGGAAGTGGGTGCATGAACTACGGAGTAGGGGTTTTGGAGGTTGTAAAGCAAAAAGAATAAGGTCACAACCTTTAAAACAATAATTTTAAATCCCAACGGGAAACCTTATTCTTTAATCTGCATTATAACACGATTTTTATCAAAATAAAATGGCACATGAACCTTTAAAACAATATAACTTGACATATATTTTATTTTGTGCTATAATGAGGTAAAAGAATAAGGAGTTATATTTGAAAACCAAAAAAGTTCTTAATCGCATGGGAAAATACATATTGTGCATTTTATGTATATTTTTTAGCCCTATCGTAGATGTTAAAATATTTGACATAAATTTGGGGGCAGATAGAGTTCAGTATTTATTGCAATTAGTTTCTGAATCACAATAAAATATGCCTCTTAATGCCTTAATCTTATTCTGATTTCAAATCTAGAATAATTTTAGAAATATTTAAGTAAAATGGTCGTAAAATTAATTAAAATACTTAAGGTAAAAATAAAATATGGGATTAGCTCATAAACTCTATAAAATTGGCAACTTGTTAAGTGACGACGATGTTAAGGCTATGATTAAAAGTTCCAATTTTAAGGATAGTGACCATATAACTTTGGCTATTGATTTTAAAATTGAGAACGGGAGGCTTCTTAGTACTCCAAGACTATCACGAACTTCATTAGACACCATAAAAACATTTTTTACAAAAAAGATAGGTGGAACTAGTAATTCATATTATTTATACCCAAACTACGAGTATCAAAACGAAAAAGATTTATATAAAAAATTCCAAGCTATTTTGCATACCTTACAAAATTCCATTTTAATCTATTCAAATCCACAAAATCATAGTTTAGCAAAGATTGTTTTTGATTATATAGATAACTACAAAAATG
>NZ_CALHII010000105.1 GCF_938030815.1 uncultured Campylobacter sp. | reverse complement strand
GCTTAACGTCAATCATATCTTTGATATTGCCGTTAAAATAGATAAATTTCATATTGAAGTAATCGTCCGTAAAAATTTCATCCTGTTTAAAACTAAATCCGACCTCGTACTCTTTGACGGTTTCAGGCTTTAGATCGGGATTTGGGATGTAATAATACATTCGGTTTATCGGTCCTGATTGCGATGTTTCGTGCGGCGTAGGCGCGCGGAAACTCTCGCTATATCCCGCTAAAAGAGTAAATTTATCAAAGAGAGTGTAGGCAATTGCCGCGCGCGGAGAAAATCTGGAATCTTTAAATTTAGCCGATCTGCCTTTGATGTCGCGATCGAATCTATCGTATCTACCGCCTAAGGTAAGCTCTAAATCATCGTGCAAGCGGATCAGATCTTGCGCAAAAAGTCCGTAGCTATTATATTCGTTCGGAAAGGAGGCGAAATCTCTTAGCGCTCCATTTTGGATAAAGATCGCATCCTCCTGCCTATTTTCGTAATCGCCGCCGAAAGCAAAGCTATGATTTAAAAAGCCCGTATCAAATTCCGAGATATTTTTGATCTCTAGTCCCTTACGATCGTCTTTGTTCGTGTAGCTGCCGGTATCTGCGCCGTCGATATAGCCGCGTTTATACTCGGCTCTGCTTTTATAGGCCTTAAAAGACATATCCACTAGCGGGCTTTGCGGCGTGAAATTCCAATCAAAAACATAATCTCTCTGGCTTAAATTTCCGCTTACGAAGAGATCTGCATCATTTTGCCATAGTGTCTGCCACATCGTGTGTAAATTTTCGTCGTAATCAAAGGCGCTGAAGCTTATGCGGTGATCGTCCAAATTCGCGCCGATCTTAAAAAATCCAGTATCGATATGCTCGTTATTAAAGCTCTTGTCGTAGTCCAGGGCGTAGTGCGTGCCGCCGTCTGCGAGCTTGATATTGCCGTAGCTTGCGCGCTTACCGTAGAGTAAAACGTCGATCGGAATTTCCTCTCCCTTGCCGTAGATTGCGCCGCGTATGCTATGCATATTGTTTGATTCAAGCCTCTGTCCTAGCATCAAGCCTACGCTTTTGCCCTCGCTTAGATAATCGCTCGCACTTTTGGTTTGCATATTTACGATACCGCCGATCGCACCCGAGCCGTGAAGCACGGACGAGGCGCCCTTTATGACCTCGACACGCTTTAAGATGTCGCTATCGGTGCGAAAAGATGAGATCATATTTGAGTAAATTCCTAGGCTTCTACGCACGCCGTCTTGCTTGATAATGACGCGCTCGTCGCTTTGATATCCGAATCCTCGTATCTGAAACTGCCTGCCGATCTGTCGCCCCATATCCATACCGCCGTCAACGCCCGGTATCTGCATGATCGAATCGATCACGTTGGTTTTGGCTTTCATATCTTTGGGGGTTAAAATTCCGGCCGAGCCTGCGTATTTTAGGTTATCGACCGCGCTCACCGTCGCTTGCACGACGATTTGACCCAGATCCTGCGACTTCGTGGCGTTGTTTTCGGCCGCATTCGCTCCGCCTATTGCGCCTATCGCAAGCGGCACCAATAAAATTCGCTTTTTCATACCCGACCTTTAAAATAAAATTGAAATACATTATTATATATCCACATACTTAAATAAGGTTGAAATTTAATTTCAAAACTATTTGAAATTTGTTTTTTATTGGCGGCAAGTAATGTGCTCCGTCTAAGCCGTTTTCGCGTTTTGGCTACGTCATGCCTGCACTCTATTTGTGCCATTTCTGCCCCCTCGACTCCGCTCCTTTTATATCCGTTTGTATCGCGTTTCGTCTGACCGCCTCTGCGTCATGGCTTCTCGTTGCGATCTGTCTGCGCCGAAATCGAGCGGCTAATTCGGCGTTTTTATCTCAACAAAGAGTCTAAATTTAAACATCAGCAATTCGTTTACGTCTAAATTTAGCAATTGCCCGAGCGACTTAAATTTCTTGCTTTTCATAAATTTAGATCGGAATTTATTTGCTTTTTATTTTACAAAGGATAAAATCGCGCCTAAGAGATCGGTCGATCTAGATTATTTCAGGACTTTTTCATGAATAACGTTAAATGGTACATCATCGCAGGCGCCGTGCTAGGCGTGCTGGGTGCGACGCTAGTGCATTTCGGAAACCCGGGCAATATGGGCGTTTGCGTCGCTTGCTTTTTGCGCGACACCACCGGCGCGCTGGGCTTTCACCGAGCTAGCGCGGTGCAATACATCCGCCCGGAGATCATAGGGCTCGTGTTCGGCGGCTTTTTGGCAAGCGTGCTTTGGACGCGCGAGTTCGCGCCGGTTACCGGCAGCTCGCCGTTTGCAAAATTTTTCCTAGGGATTTTCGCGATGATCGGCTGCCTTGTGTTTTTGGGATGTCCGTGGCGTGCGTTTTTGCGCCTAGGCGGCGGCGATTTGACCGCGCTAGCCGGGTTAGCGGGTCTGATCTGCGGCGTACTCATTGGGTTTTTGCTTAAAAAGCGCGGCTATGAGGCGAGCAAAGAGGCAAGACTTAGCGGCGCGATCGGAATTTTGCCCGTGATACTGGGTGCGGCGCTACTTGCGGCCTTGGTTTTCGGACTCAAAACGGGCGAGGGCGGCGCGCTTTTTATCTCCGCTAAAGGCCCCGGCGCGCAACACGCCGCGGTAGGCATCTCGCTGGCTGCGGGCATTATCGTGGGCGCGGTGATGCATAGAAGCAAATTTTGCAGCGTCGGCGCATTCGGTAGAATTTTCCGCGGCGATTTCTCGATGTTTTGGGGCGTGCTAAGCGTCATCGTGTTTGCAAGCATCGCAAATATCGCGTTTGGACAATACAAGCTCGGCTTCGAGGACCAGCCTATCGCGCATAACGATTTCGTTTGGAACTTCTTAGGTATGGTGCTCGCGGGTCTTTGCTTCAGCCTAAGCGAGGGCTGCCCGGGCAAGCATCTGGTGCAGGCCGGCACGGGAAATTTAAGCTCGGGCATATTCGTCATCGGCATGGCGGCGGGCGCTGCGGTCGCGCACAATTTCTTGCTCGCAAGCTCGGCTAAAGGCATCACAGAGTTTGCTCCTTACGCGGTCGCGATCGGTTTTGTTTTCGCGCTTTACGTGGGGATTTTTCAAAGACGCGGCGCTTAAGGCTGATATTTAATCTCAGAGATCAATCTATACAGAGGCGGCGTATCTAGTCAAGCTCTGGCGGCGCGTACTTATAAAGAAATACGCTGTCGGAGCAGAGCGCTCGCTGTAAGATTGGCGCAAGCAGCTGAAGATGGAATTTAAAAATTTGTAGCCGTATTCATAACGCGATAAAGCAAATGATAAAATATATTCCGCGCAAGAAAGATTACGATCAATTTTTAAGAGTCGTTCCTTTAAATTTTAAAATTTAAAGGCTTCGTCGATTAAGGCTTCTTTCATCTAAAGCTCTTTAATTATTAATTAAATCCAGCCATACGTGGCGCTGGGTCTTGTCCAAATCAATGTCTTTTGTCTTCATAAAAAATTCTTTTATCCTAACGTAGTCGTCCATAGTTTCTATCGTAAAGGCGATATCTTTATCCTTGCCTCGGATTATTATATTATCGTAGAATATAAGTCTAAGTTGAAATTTAAAAACCAAAAAATACATAAATTTTGAGATGAATAAAAACAAAAACGTCAATATTAATATAAAAATTACTTTGGAACTACCTGTTTCTATATATTTTCTTACGCCGATAGCTAATACCAATATGCAGATCAATAAAAAAGCGATTATCGTAGCATACGGATCAAATTTTAAGAAAAATCTATAAAAAGCGCCTTGCCTCCTAAGCCACTCATTATCTCTTGCAAAATAGGCTCTTTTTACATCCTTAAGATCATCTAAGAATATAGTTTTTTCGGGCATTTTATTTGTATAATAAGTAACTCGATCATTATAAAATTTTACAAATTTCTTATTGTAAAAATTTGTAAAATATTCCATTATTATAGGCAATCCGAAAAATGGAAATACTATAAAAAGCTGATTATATCTAGTTTGATTGGGTTCGTATGAATACATAAAAATCATAATCGCAAGCGTGCATACCGTAGCAAGAACTATATAAAAATTAGTCCTATCTTTGAGCACTAAAGGCTCTTTATTGTAATCACGAGCGCAACTCGAATTTTGTTCAAATTTATTAGGTTTTTCATTTGTATTTATCGTAGAGTCATCCGTGGATTTTTCAAATTTAGAATTCTTACTGTCAGAATTCTCGGCATCAAAATTCCGCCCTGAACCCTGCTCTAAATTTTGACGCCGTTCATTTAGAATTTTTTAGCTTCTCAAGCCTCTGTTTTCTATTCATCTTTTATTCTCTATAACCTACACAAAAATTTGCGACCGGATTTTATCTAAATTTTTTCCTATTTTTAGTA
>NZ_CALHII010000104.1 GCF_938030815.1 uncultured Campylobacter sp. | reverse complement strand
CTTTCTCTGTTCCAGCGAACTGCTTCCATTGTAGCGTATGTAGAATTTTCATATCGCTCGCCCTTTCTTATAAATAAACTCGCGCCATTCGTAAGGCTCGCTGTAAAAATCGCTCCGATCGCTTTTATCCTTTTCGCCACGGCCGTCGCGATATTTGCCGTCTCCGTAAATTTCATCGCAAATTTTGGCACCAATTTTATCGTCCTTACCATTGTCTTCGCAACCTACTGCGTGAGCCTCGTCATTAAATTTTAGTTTTTCATCGCCCTTTTTACCGTAAATTTTTCCGCCTTCGCTACGGCTATCATATCTCTCTCCAAGCTCGCCACCAACTTTACTGCAGTCGTCGCTATCCGCATTTTTTAAATCCGTGCCGAAGCTCTCTTCAAAGATCGTCTCAAGCATAAATTTTGCCACTCGGGCGGCGTTTGCGATCTTTAGCGTCTTGGCTCTGCCGCGCTGCGCGATACGCGCGTATTCGCCGCTAGCAAGAAGGCATTTGATCTTTGAAAAGCAATCCGCAGGACCGTCAAAATAAACTATCTCCGAGCCATCCTCGTAAAGCCGCTCAAACCCCGCGATCTTGGGGCTAAAAGTGCAGACGCCGCATCCTAAAAACTGCGCCATACGGTCGCTCGCGCCGAGCAATTTATGAGCGCGCGCGCACTCAAGCTCGTCGTCGCGATTAAAATTTATCGCAATCTTCGCAGCCGCGATCTCGCGATGAAATTTATCGCCGAATACGGCAGGCGCGCCGAGGCTTGCAAAAATTTTAAGCCTAAGCCCCTCTTTTTCGCAAAAATCGCGCAGCAAAAGCGCAAATTTATACCTCACGTCCTCTTGATAATCGCGCGCTATGTAGATCACGTCGGTCCGCCCCACAAACCGCTCGTCCTTGTCGGTGTATTCGTGTCCCGATTTCCGCCATAATGTATTGTAATTAATACTCCACTCCGACTTTCCTACATGGTAAGTGCCATTTATGTTTGCCCGGTTACGAAACGTCGTCAGTGCGTTATTGGTGTTTACCGACACCAAACCGCCATCATGCAAGCCGTTCATGATGAAATTTATTACACCCGTTGCACCGCGGTCTAGATAGCGAATGCCAGAAACATTGCTGTATTCTATGCGCTGTATGCGCCTATGGTCAATATTTCGTATCTTATCCATACCCACTTCCTTTCCGTTTAACATAAGTATGGGCTTGCCGCCGTCAACATAAAGGGTTTGTTGGGATTCGTTTACTTTCAGTCCGGGCATGTTTATTTTCAACTCGTTCAACAGTTCGATAAGCTCAGATGTCCTTTTCAGTTCTTGTTCTGTTGGGAAAATAAGATACTTGTCGGCTAATTCGATGGTTCTGTTACCCGTAACCGTCACCTCGTCTAGCGTTATAGAGATGGGCTTAAGCGAGATGACGCCAAGGTCAAGGTCTGTATTATTACCCCGAACGCTGGTACTAAACGGAGAAAATCCCATGCACAACACTTCTATCGTAATGTTTTCTTGCGACAAGTTGGCAAACACAAAATTACCGTCTACATCGGTTTGGGCTTGCAACAAAACGGTTACCGAGTCTGTTTTCACCTTGACGTTGACA
>NZ_CALHII010000103.1 GCF_938030815.1 uncultured Campylobacter sp. | reverse complement strand
GGTAGTATCCGCTTAGCCTAGATATGAAGGGCAGAAATTTTTACTAGCAAAATTTTTGCGTAAAATCACAAAATTCCGACTTGCAAAAGTATTTGAAATTCCCACGACAAAATAAAATTTATATAAAAATTTATCTGGATTTTATGCCGATCGGCTATAATTCCACTATTCTAATCCCGCATATTTTGCGGAATTTTTAAGGAGAAAAAATGCTTAAACTTCACTCAATACTTCTTGGTACAATGCTTTGCGCTAGCCTGGCTTTTGCAGATCGCACGATTACCGATCAGCTCGGTCGCAAGGTCACGATCCCGGATCAAGTAAATCGCATCGTCGTGCTACACCACGAAGCACTCAATGTCTTAAACGAAATCAACGCCCAAGATAAGGTCGTAGGCATCCTAAAAAGCTGGGAGCAGCGCCTAGGCAAAGAGTATAATCGTTTGGCACCGAGTTTTAAAAACCTACCTAATCCAGGCGATATCAAAGATGTCAATTACGAAGCTCTGCTTAGTCTAAAGCCCGATGCGGTCGTAGTGGTAAACTACTTTCCTAAAGAATATATCGCTAAAATGGAGGAGTTGAAAATCCCAGTCATAGGTATTTCATTTTTCAGCTCTGCACAAGAGGAAAAAGCTAAGCTAAATCCGACCTTTAAAGATGAGCGCGATAGCTTCGCTGCTTACGATGAGGGTTTTTACGAGGGGGTTAAAATTCTAGGCGAACTAAGCAATCACGAAAAGGATGCCGCTGAACTAATAGATTTCGTTAAAAAATCACAAGCTGATTTAAATGCCAAATTTAGCAATTTTATCGTAGATAAAAGACCTAGAGTTTATATGGCAAATCCCGATCTTACGACCTACGGTAGCGGCAAATATACTGGCGTAATGTTAGCAAGAGCGGGTGCGACGAACGTCGCCGCTGCAGATATAAAGGGCTACAAGCAGGTTTCGCCGGAGCAAATTTTAGCATGGAATCCGCAGATTATCTTAGTGCAAAACCGCTATCCTCAAGTACCTGCCGAACTTAAGGCAAACCCTGCGCTAAAAGGTCTTAGCGCCGTGAAAGAGGATAGAATTTATCTAATGCCCGAATTCGTTAAAGCATGGGGTCATCCGACTGCCGAAGCAATGGCGCTTGGTGAGGAATGGCTTGCTATGAAACTTTATCCGCAAAATTTTAAGGACGCAAACTTTGATAAAAAAGTAGAGGAATTCTACGAGAAATTTTACCGCGTCAAATATCAAAAATAATGCTAAACGTAATCCTGCTTCTTTTTTGGGTAGTGCTGGCGCTAATCTCGCTCGCTAGTGGGCAGTTTCATATACCGTTAGAAGAAATTTTTAAAATTCTCTTTAGCGGAGGCGGCGATGAAGCTGCCAAAAGTGTGATGATGGATGTTAGAATTCCACGCATTCTACTCTCCAGCCTTTGCGGTGGAGCGCTTGCTATCGCGGGTTTGAGCTTGCAAGCGGTATTTAAAAACCCGCTCGTTGGCCCGCACATCGTAGGCGTTAGCACCGCAGCGGCATTCGGCGGCGCGCTTTGTATTTTGCTAGGATTGAGCGGCTTATGGCTTGCGGGGTTTGCATTTTGCTTCGGACTTGCGGCGCTATTTTTACTCTATTTTTTGGCAAAATTCGTAGCACGCGCCGATATTTTCTCACTTATTTTAGCAGGTATAGTCATTAACGGCGTATTTGCCGCACTTACGAGCTTGGTGCAGTATCTAGCAGACGATGAGGAAGTGCTGCCTAATATCGTCTTTTGGCTACTAGGAAGCTTCGTAAGCGCAGGATACGATAAAGTAATTTTGATGTGCGCGATCGCCCTGCCCGCTTCTGCAGTCTTAATCGCGCTGAGATGGCGGTTTAATCTACTCAGCCTAAATGATGATGATCTGCGCGTGCTAGGCGTGGATGTTAAGTTTCTGCGCTGCACGATCCTAGCGCTTTGCACTGCTCTGATCGCCGTACAAGTTAGCGTCAGCGGAAATATCGGCTGGGTAGGTCTTGTAGTGCCGCACGCCACCAGGCTCATCGCGGGCAGCGACCACGTGAAGCTAATGCCTGCCTGCTTCATTGCAGGAGCGATCTTTATGCTGGCAATCGACGATCTATCTCGCTCGCTAAGTAGCGCCGAAATTCCTTTAGGAATTCTATCCGCTCTCATCGGAAGCCCGATCTTTGCCCTACTTCTAAAAAGGAGTGCCAAAAATGCAAAATCTAATTGAGGTAAAAAATGCTGGCTTTTACTACGAGGCGGAAAAATTCTGCTTTCGCAACTTAAGCTTCGAGCTTGCCAGCTCTCAAACATTAGCGATTTTGGGCTTAAACGGGCAAGGCAAAAGTACGCTAATGTCGTGTATGATGGGGATTTTGCAGCCTAAAGAAGGCGAGATCGTGCGCAAGGCAAAATTTGCTTTCTTGCCGCAGAGCTTTAACGTCGCGTTTGATTACAGCGTGCTTGACATCGTACTGATGGGGCGGGTACGCGAGATCTCGCTCTTTTCAAAACCGGGCAAAAAGGATATTCAAATCTGCCTTGACGCTCTGGATACGC
>NZ_CALHII010000102.1 GCF_938030815.1 uncultured Campylobacter sp. | reverse complement strand
GAAAGCGAGCAGCGCTCTTGCTCTTGCTGCTGCGGCCGTGATATTTTGCGGCTGCGGCGGCGGGAGCCGGAATCAAATTTATTACTGGGACGGCAGCTACACGGACTCGACCTATCAGTATCTGAAGCAGGAAGGCGACGTAGGCGAGCAGATCGAAGCGCTTGAAAAATCTATCCAAAAAGCATACGAAAAGGGACTCAAAGTCCCGCCGGGGCTTTATTCGCACCTGGGACTTTTGTACATAAGCGTGGGCAACGGCGCGAGGGCGAGGGAGAACTTTGAAAAAGAAGCTCAGGCTTTCCCTGAATCAAAGCCGTTTTTGACCTTCGTTACAAACCCCGCCGCGCTTAAAAAAGCTGAGGCTGCAGCCAAGCCGGGCGCCGATAAAGCCCAAGGATCAAGCGGACGCGAAGCCGCCAAAACGGTCTCTGCAAAGCAAGGCAAAGTTGCCGCAAAGCAGGGCGGCAAAACGAATAAAAAGGCTAAAAAATGAAAAATAAAGCTCAAATAGCGATTTTTAGCGTATTCGTGGCGCTGTTTTTTAACGCGTGCGCTCTAAGCGAGCCTGAAATTTACGATTACTCGGCGCTTCAACAGGCTAAGCCGCGATCGATTTTGGTGCTGATGCCGAGCAACGAAACTACCGAAGTGGATGCAGGCGCTGCCGTGCTTGCCAACGCGATCTATCCGCTAAGCGAGGCGGGGTATTACGTATTTTCGCCTGCGCTCGTGCATGAGACCTTCAAAAATAACGGAATTTACGAAGCGAGCGAGATCCAAAACGTCTCCGCGCACAAGCTAAGACAAATTTTCGGCGCGGACGCCGTGCTATACATGGACGTCGTCAAATACGGCACTTCGTATATGCTGCTAAATAGCGTAAGCGTCGTGGCGGTCAATGCCAAGCTCGTGGATTTGAGAAGCGGCGCGACGCTTTGGGAGGGTTCGGCGCAGGTAAGCGACGACTCAAGCAGAGGTAGTAACGATCTTGTAGGCATGCTGATCTCCGCGGTTATCAAACAGATCGGCGATACCGTCTCCGACGCGGGATACAAGCTCTCCGCGAGCGCAGATGCGATGCTGCTGGGCCAAAACTGCAACAAATGCTTGCTCTACGGCCCGTATTCGCCGCACTACGGTCAGGATAGGCAGCTTGGCGGCGGAAAATAAATTTTAAAAAGGACGAAAATGAAACTAGCCGAGGCGCTGATACTGCGCGCCGACATACAAAAACGCATCGAACAGCTAAAATCAAGGCTCGCAGATAACGCGAAGGTGCAAGAGGGAGAAAAACCTAGCGAAGAGCCAAAGGTGCTGCTAGCCGAACTAGACGCGCTTACGGGCGAGCTTGAGCGACTAATCGTTCGGATAAATTTAACCAACTGCACCGCAAAAGCGGACGGCAAGAGCTTAACCGAGCTAATCGCCAAGCGTGACGTACTCACGCTAAAAGCGGGAGCGCTGCGGGCTTTCGCGCAAGTTGCCGCGCAAAAGATCGATGCATATTCGCGCAGCGAAATTAAAATTTTAAGCACGGTCGACGTCGCGGCGCTGCAAAAGCAGGTGGACGAGCTAGCTAGGCAGATCAGGCAGCTTGACACGACGCTGCAAGGCGCAAACTGGCAGACCGATCTGATCGACTAAAGCGTCAAATTTAGCGGCGAAATTTGAAAGAATTTCGCGAAAAATAAAATTTCGGGTAAGTATCGCAAGAGGCGAGTACAAAAAATTATGGCAGCGCTCGCGGAAACGGCGCACCCCCCTTTTTACGATTTATTTTCAGTAAATTTACAAGGGCAATGTAACTACGCAATGTAACTACCGCGTATTGATCTAGCGATGCCCAGGGCGGGAACGGGGAAATTTAAAACGAAATTTTGATTTTAACGGCGCGGGTTTGCGGGCTCGCGGTGAAATCCCACGGCGCTTTGAGCGGGCTTAACACTCAAATTTTGCATTAAATTAAGGCGCGCTTGCAATTTTGCATTTTAACCTGCCGAGCATAAAATTTTAGAAAAATCATAAAATTTAGCCAAATTTAAAGGATGAAATTTGAAATTTAAAACCCTTGCGCTAGCGGTTGTATTTTTCTTTGCGACCGGCATGAATGCGGAGCTTGCGACAGAAGCGAATTCCATAAATTTTAGAAAAACGAGCGGCGCGGAGCAAAATCTCGCGGACGCAAAAGACGCCAAATTTCAAAACGTGGGGTTTAAGAGCGCAGATACCGCAGCGCGCGGTACAAACCCAAACTCATCGCAAAAAGCAACCCTTATCGATGAAGCGAAAAATTTCTACCGCGTGGACGAGCGGCTGTTTCGCAGCGCACAGCTTGACGGGAGCGACGCCGCGAAACTGCACGAGCTGGGTATCAAAAGCATCGTAAATCTGCGCCATTTTAGCAGAGGCGGCGACAAAAGGGCGTTTGGCGATCAATTTTGGCTCGCAAACAAGCCGCTTCAAAGCTGGGAGATAAAGCCCGCGCAGATCGCGGACGTTTTGCGCACCGTTCGCGAGCGCCAAAAGGAGGGCGCCGTGCTCGTGCACTGCTATCACGGAGCCGATCGCACGGGGCTTGTGGTGGCGATGTACCGTGTGATCTATCAGGGCTGGAGCCTGGACGCCGCGCGCAGCGAGATGATAGACGGCGGATACGGCTTTCACTCCATGTGGCAGGATATCGCGGGCTTTTTGACGCCGCAAAACGAAGCGCTCGTAAGAGCCGAGCTTGGAATTTAAGCGAAATTTCGTCCGTCCGATCAGACGTCGGCAAAATTTGTAAATTTAATAATGACAAAGTGCCGTTTATAACGAAATTTTAGAATACGAGCTATGTATATTTTTTGGGGCGAGGCTCGGGATACACCAAAATAGGGGCGAAAAACGAGCTGAAAAGGTGCGCGGAGTTTGAGCAAAAATTTGAGGCATGCAAACAAAAGGCGCGGGAAATTTTAAATTTATAGGTATCGCTAAAATTTTACTCTTTGCGGCGAGCTAAATTTAAAACCGTAAATTTCTGTAAAAAACAAAGATATATCAAAATAGTAAAATTTAGGTCGTAAAATTTTACGCATTTTTCTACTTAAAATTATCATACTTTTTTCAAATATGCGCTCGCGCCGCCGCGTGTGTATCACAACCAAAATCGGCTAAATTTTAAAAGCCCGATTTGCGCTTGCGGCGACTGAGCGCGTAAAACGCCGCAAATATCAGACAAAATATCCGTAAATTTAGCCGAAACGCAGTAAAATTCGAGTGGCAAATTTAACAAAAGGAGCGATCGTGGAAAATTTATTACTAGCGCAGCTGCGCGAAGCGCTACCGCAGGGCATGCGCGTGCCGAGCGAACTTGAGGCGCTTTATGCGTGGATCGAGGCAAACGGCTTTTATGACGACGCGGGCGGGCGCAGACGTGGCTATCTCTACTCGCAGGATCGGCTGCAGCAGAGCTGGAGCGACGATGAGCGCGAGGGCGGCACGGACATCGTATTTTTCACGGATGAGCCGAAAAATCGCGACGAGGAGCTAAGGTATTGGTTTTACGGCGAGGATCGCGAGCTTGCCGCGGAGATCAAGCGGCGGCTTTGCGTATTCGCAGGCAGCGGCTCGGAGGGCTCGATGTGCGCGCTGTGGCTGGACGATGCGGGCGAGACGAAGATCGTGCACATGGGCTCCGGCTCGGGCTCGACGATGACCTGCGTTTTGGCTCGCAGCGGGCTTGATTTTTTGCGATTGCTTGCGATCGGATACGATGAAATCTGCTGGGATGAGGATTTTAGCGCGCCGCCAAACAGCGAGGATAACGATTTTATCGTGCATCCAAACGTGAAATTTCAGCAGTGGGTAACACAGACATTCAAAACGACGATCCCGCAGACCGCGCTTGAGCTCGTCACTCCCGCGCATCTAGACGACGAGAACCCAAGCGATGAGTTTTTGATCTGGGTAAATCGCGTCGCGGGATAAAATTTAAAGCGGCTTTTTTGCGCTGCTTAATGAAGTATTGCGGGGTTTGCTTTCATAGGAAACCTTATGAAATTTAAGCTTTTGCTGGCTAATTTAAAGAGTACAAATTTAAGGGGTGCCTTTTGGTTAAAATTTAATGGCGGCGGTATCCATATAGAAAAGCATTAACCATCCATTGTCGCTTTTGCTGCTCTTAAAATTTTTAATAAATTTGCTCGATAGAATTTAACTCTTTGCAGTGTGGCGATAGAATTTTGCTGCTATTCGAAATAAGACGCGATAGAAAAGTTGGCACGTTTTTAAGAATCCAAATAAATTTAGCTAAATTCCGCGTGGATGGGTTATATCAAAGCATGGAAGTTCTGTCGGTTTATTAGCAAAGAACTGATTGAGACTAAATTCTAAAGCAGAAAAAACAAGGCTAAAAGCTTTTCGGTAGTTTTGGCGACAGGTTGGAAGCATTCTTAGAGGGGTTTAATTTTACAGAAATTCTAATGAGTGCCATGCTTAACTTCCTACTTTTTGCAGCGGCCTTGCATATCAATGTCTCTGACCTAAAAGAATATAAGCTCCCGATCCTCACTTATGCGACGATAAGTGTGGTACTTTCGGCTTTCTTTATCTCGGGCTTACTCTACTATATTGCCTCTTGGATAGGGATAGATATCCCTTATGTCTATTGCTTACTTTTTGGTACGCTCATCTCACCTACCGACCCTATTGTGGTTTTGGGAGTACTCAAGCAGGCCGATGTACCTAAGCGTATTGAGACAAAGATCACAGGTGAATCTCTCTTCAACGATGGGGTAGCCGTAGTGATGTTTGCCGTAGTGCTTAAGCTGGCTACCGACGCTACTTTTGAACCTTCGTTTAATGCTATAACCAAGCTCTTCCTTTTGGAAGCAGGGGGAGGGATATTTTTAGGGGCTATCCTGGGTTGGATTGCCTCCGAGATGATGAAGAAGGCCGATGACTACCATGTGAGTGTTTTGGTAACCCTTGCGGTAGTGATGGGTGGTTTCTTGATAGCTAAGGCTTCCCATGTGTCTTCGCCTTTGGCGATGGTTATTGCAGGGCTTTTTGTAGGTAATGTAGGCAAGAAGGCCAGCAGCGAGGAGAATAGGGATTACCTGAGTAAGTTTTGGGCGATTGTGGATGAGATCATGAACGCTATTCTCTTCCTCTTTATCGGGTTTGAGATGCTTTTGATAGATAATTTAGACAAACAATTCCTCTTGGGCGGGATTGCCATTGTGGTATGTCTTTTGGGTCGTGCCTTGGCGATTTATATTCCAGCTCAGACAATCTTGCGCAAGGTTAGCTCCTATTCGCGAGGTTCCCTTATTACCATGGTATGGGGTGGGGTACGTGGCGGCGTTTCTATTGCTTTGGTGCTTTCTATCCCTCAGGATCAGGGGGTGATGAAGGAAACCCTCTTGCAGGTTACTTATATAGTGGTGCTCTTCTCTATTTTGGTACAGGGACTTACCGTGGGTAAAGTAGCCAAAGATGCCTTGCACCGAGACGAGGTGATGATTCGCCTTAAGCGTATAAAAGCCGCACATCAGCGCAAGTTAAATACACAAAACGATTTGTAAATGAAATGAATACAAGCCATTGGTTACATGTACTTAGCCTATTTGCTTTAGTCTGTTACTCTTATGCACAAGAGAGGACAGATTGGGAGCATGAATTTCTACACAAGGGGGTAAAAACACTTCGTATCAGGGGCTACCATGTCAAGGAAAATGGTGCAGTAGCTCAAAAAGGGGCGCTTCTGGCCGAGATGAACATAGAAAAGACCTTTGATGCACAGGGTAACCTTGTCAAGGAAATATTCTTTGACGAGCGCAATGCAGAGACCTTGCGCTACGAATATACCTATAGCAAGCAGAAGGTAAAGAAATACAAACTACACTTGGATCCTCAAAGGGAGAAAGTAGGTATTACAGTGTTCAACTGTGATGGGAGAGGCAATGTAACCAAAGAAGAAACCTATGACAGGGAAGGGGTTTTGCTCTATTCTGCCTTTTTTGTCTATGACGATGCAGGACGACAGACCGAAAGCAATTTCCTCAGGGAGGATTTCTCGGCCAAGTTCATCTCTACCTATGACCATAGAGGGCGGCTCTTAGAACAGGAGCAAAATATAGTGGATAAGGGGGAGAATATTCTCAATAAGGCCAAATATCGCTACAATAGCCATGGGGATTGTGATCGAATCCTCTCGCTGCTCAATAGAAATTTTGCTCAGAAGAAGAGTTTTGAGTACAAATATGATAAAAAAGGCAATTGGATAGGACGCTTTGAATACCAAGATGGCAAACCCACAACGATTATTGAACGACAGATAGAATACTTTTGAGTGAAAAGTGAAAAATGAAGAGTGAAAAGTAAAGCCAGCGAATACTTGGAGCTGGGTATGTGGGTGAAGAGTTATAGACAATCGGAAGCGGGTTGTAAAAAATGATATGAGTAGGCGTAGAGGCAAAATAGCGTAAACGAGGTAGAGACGTGAGTTTATAGCGTCTATATTTGTAGATATTTATGGCATCTGTTATTGTACCTTATAAAAAGAAAACTATAATATGTATAGAATCCTCTTAGTCTTTTTAGCACTTCTTTTGTGGGGATGCCCAAAGCATACACCTACCATTACGGAATTGCCTCTGACCGATGAGATAGAGCAAAAGCTCTATAACCTCATCAGTTGTGCGCGTTTTGACTTAGATAAGCGAGCAGAATTTGAGGAATCTGGTTATTACTATGTTTATAATGCTTGCCCTATAGAAGGGAATCCCTTCGGGTGGGTAGATGTGTACCTTTTTCCTAAAGATGAGCAGTTTGATCTGAAAGTAGTACAGGCGGCTATGTACAGAGGTGATGAACAAAAGTGGGTGGATGTGATCTTCAATCCCATCAAGGATATGTCGCCTGAGCAGATCGCTCAGCATTTCAATGTGATGCTTGTCGTCATGGATAAAAAATATTTACAGCCCTCTTCTGACCCATCGGGCTATGAAGCCAAAATTCCAGCTAAGTATGCCATCTATAGTCTTAAGGATGGCAAATGGACAAAAGCTCCCTTGATTGAGATATCCGATAAGTTATGGAAGATTTATAACTATATAGTATCCATAGATGAGCAATGGAAACTGCTGATGAAACCTGATCTGGATAGGGTGCATATAACCGATATCCCTGCATTTGTTAGGCGTATAGAGTCGGCAGGTGACTATAGAAAAGACCAAGAAAAAGCGGCAGACCTCAATGGTGATGGCTACAAAGATCATATCTTTGTCTTCACACCCCAAGGAGAAGGGGTAGAAGCCTCCTTGTATGCATTGCTGCTAAGTGAAGGAGAGGACAACTACCGACTGCTTTATGATCTCTGCTATTACCCTTCCAAGCAGAATTATAGTAATCACTTCAATTTGGTAACCAAGGGGAAATATTTCACTATAGAACACCAGATTAAGAACATAGAAGAGGATAGTGATGATAACCAAGATTATTATATCACCTTCCAAGTAGAAAAAGACAAGGCGTTACTACATCGTTTAGGAATTATCTCCTATAAAGATGGAAAAAAAGAACAACAATTCTCTACAAAAGACTTTGGTGAGATTCCTTTTGAACATTTTTCTTTTGAAGAGTACTACTTTGGCTATGGAGAAGAAGACGAAGGAGACGAAGGCTGGTAGTGAAGAATGCGCTTTTCTATTTGTTCCCGCTCTACAGTATAAGGAATCTCCTTGGTGAGGGCTATTTTATACTGCTCCTGAGCCTCTTTGTATTGTCCATTTGCCCAATAGGCTTCTCCCAATAGGTAATAAGCTTTCCAATAATCGGGATTTAGGCTTGTAAGAGAACGATAATCAGCGGGATCTATAAGTGCTTTCTCTCGCAATTGCTTAGTAAGCCTCTCTTCCAGCTGTCGGTATTGCTCATAATCCTTATAGGCTTGTGTTTGCATGAAAGGATCGGCAGGGATATTCCGCTGGGTCTGTGGATATACCGTATGGGGAGCGAATGTTTCTCCTTTGAAAATCTCCTTGAGGTCATAGGCTATGTATTCCCCCAGCTGATAGGGGGCAGTGGATACCCAAGCGATGCGCTCTTCGGGCGAGAAGATCACACTATGATAGGCCAAAAGTTGGTTCAGCGCCTTCTCATTGCCATAGCCTATAGCTTTGCCCTTTAGCCCTTCGGTATTGCGCAGGATAGCGGCTATACGTTCGGGGGTGAGGGTATCGCCTTGGGTGAGTTCCTGTAGCTTCTTATAGCGGTAGGCGGTATGGGTTTGTTGGATTTGCTTGCGGTTCTTTTTGTCCTTGGCATAGGGGGTACTTTGGAAGTGATTGGTACAGAGTAGTAGCTCATTATCGACCTCATATACACCGAATTTCTTCGGGGATACTTCTATGATGACAGCCTTCTTTTCTTTGGCACTACCTACCATAATTGCCTCGGAGACAAATACTTTTCGTTTTTTGGCAATAGCAATAGCTTCCTCAGTAGTGGAGGCAAATTGCAATATTTCCCTACATAGGAGCGAAATAGGGGTGCGTGCCTTCAGGGGTATATTGGATTTACCTGCATTGATGGTTACCGTAAGGCCTTCGGTATTCATGCCCGACATGACTCCGATCATACCACCCCATGCATAGGACATAAAGGGATAACCCTCCGTGGGACGAACAAAACGGACGAGCTTCTCAGTAGCGAAATCGTCCGAGAGGTAAAAGTCAAAATTGCGGCCAATAAGCAGCTTTCCACCTTGGGTATGAGTTCCCCAAGCAGCCAAGGAGGAACAGCCTACCAGCATCAAATCTTGTAAGGCGTGGCCTATGTCATGAGCTGAGTGTAGGTACAGACTGCGTTCGTACTTGGGGGCAATGTAGTTGAAAAGGCTATCGGAATAGCGGGATTGCCCATAAAGTTCTGCCCTATAAATAGGGAGGATATAGTGGTCAATATCTCGGTTGAACCACTTGAGAAAGCGGTAGAGAAAGTGCTGTTTGCGCTGTTTTTGGCGGTGGTGCCGATGGATAGAATCAGGATAGAAGGAACAACTATCTTGCCGCATTGTAAAATGGATGGGAGAAAACCAGACGAAATTAAAGGCGGAATTCCACAAATGAAAGAATTTTATGGTTTTGATGTGACTTCTGAAGGTAAAGTGCCACTATTACCATCACTTGTCATGCGTCTCGCAGCAGGAACCAATAATGTAATTTATCAGAGTATGCCTTGTGCGCCATCAGTAAATAATTTTGCAATAGTGATAAAAACCTCAGAAATTACGGATGATACTTTGCGTGGTGAGGTATCAAGATTCGATGAAGAATGTGCGACTGATGCGCGTGACCGGATAAGTAATATTTCCAAAAAAGCACCTCACACAATGCTCTGTTACTATTTAAATCTAAACAAAAGGTAGAAAAGACTAACGTAGAAGAAGCTGTTAAAAAGAATAGCACTGATACACGGGAAAGAAGATATCCAGGAAGCGATTTATTTCAATTAATGATGTCTGGGAAAATAGATGGAAACATTGAGACTGCATTAAATAGTTTTCCTGATGAAAGAGAAGCTTTTCTTGAAGAATTCTTAGGTTCTAACCCTGAAAATCCAATACGTAGCAAAGCTGCGGTTGAGGGTGTCGTTTCAGATGTTCCTGATGCATCACAAAAACAGATTGTGGGAAAAACAGGCACAGTTAAATGTACAGATTGGTGGAATCAAAAAATATACCCATTACTTAGGGAAAATGCTAGTGAGAATGTAATGCAAAAATTAGCAGCCGAAGAATTTTTTGTAGATCAATGTCATAAAACAAAAGTAGGGATAGGAATGAACCTATTCAGACCGATGATATTTTTCCTGAATTCTATAGTCAATACGATAAAAAATCTTGTATGGCTGCAATAGAAAAAGCAAGTGGTGACAAAGAAGTATTTATGGATGAAGTGATTTTTCGTATGTTACTTAACCAGAATGATAGTAGTTTAGCAATAAAGGCTGAAGATCAGGATGCGTTAAAAGTAGTTGGTACGATAGGTATAATTGGATCCATACTTACTGCATTTACAGAATTAGGGAATGAGATTTTATCTTCTATTGTTGGTAATGCTACTAGTTTTTATGCACAGATGTTCTTTTATCGCGTTGTTTTGCAAATGCTACACCAATGTTATTAATGGGTTTTTTTACCTTTTGGGGAATCTATTTAATTATTGCTGATTATAGATGGGAGACTATTTTAAAAGGCCTTATATTAATTTTTATTATATCACTATTACCAAGTTTATGGGAAATTAGTCAATACTTAGATAGTGCATTATGGCAAGCTTTATATCCGAATGTGGAATCGTTGGCAGCGTTATCTAAAGTTAGTAATGCCAGTTATGTAGAACGTATATTATTAGATGCTGCTAGTATGGCGTTTAACGTCATTTTTCCGTTGATATTGATGTATCTGGTTAATGAAGCAGGTGGTGGAAGACCGGGAGGAGCATTTAATGCGACAGACTCACAATCCAAAAATATTGGGGGGACTAGTGGGCAAATGGCAAGTGGCGGAGCCACGGGCTCAATAAATTCTGCTGGTCGTGGTATAGGAAAAGGTATTGAAGGTTGGCGTAAATGGCGCGCAGATAGGAAGGAGCAAGCAGGCTTACCGCCAGGAGGAAGCCGCTATTAATCAGCAAAAGCCGGAGAAAATCTCCGGCTTTTGCTTTAATTAATTATCATCATGTATTCCAATATTAGGTGAATAATCGGAGCCTTCCATTCTTTGACCATAATGATTTGGAGAATCTACGGAATTAGTCATATGATCTATATACTTTGTTTTGTAAGATTTATGACTATAATGACTCTTTCTATTAGAAGATTTGGAACCGCTCAAAAGTGCATCCAAATCTGGTGCGAAAAAGAAAATTCCCACACGCACTATAATAAATATAATAGTGAAAGCTATCAAAAAATTTAAGAAAGCATCCATAACGACCTCCTGCTTTAGATTAGTCATGTGATATTAAGCCCTGTTTCATCAAGACGTCAAGCCTGGTTTGCGTTCTGTACACCGACTGACAATGGGCTAATGCCTACTGACCGTAATGTTTTTTGGTAAACCAGTCGCGCAGAGCGTCGCCCGTTTTCTGCCGGGTGATGCTGGCCCATTGTCCGGCGGCGTATTTTTCCTGCACGTCCACCACGAGGTAGCCGACCCCGGCGGATTGCAGGGCGTGCCGCTTCATCGCGTCCCGCTGTTCGGTATCCTTTCTTCCCGCCACGTTCTGCGGGAAATGTCCCGGTCCGAAAATTTCTATCACCAGCAGCGGCAGGTCATCCTTGTCGGTGAGGAGAAAATCCACGCGCTTGCAGTTGATGAGGTCGTAGGCGTCCCGGTTTTCATGCGACAGGATAGAGCCCAGGCTGACCTGGCAACGGCAGAACAGCTCATGTTGCAGCTTGTGTTCCTTGATGCAGCTCTGGATGGCGAAAAACGCCTTTCTCAGTTTTGTTCATCAGCGGAATGGGCTGATAACCGCCCTGTTTGACCCGTTGCAAATCTTTGGCTTCGTCGGCTGCTGCGGTTGTCGGCGGTTGCGGTGCCGGTTGTTCTTTTGTCGCCGCCGCCGGTTGCAACATCGGCGCCGCAGCGGCGTGTTCTGCTTCGGCCTGTGGCGCGATGGGTCGCCCCTCCCCGACCACACGCGCCGCATGAATTTTCTCCGGCGATTCGTGCACGCCATGCGGCACGGGTGATACCGCAATCTGCTTCTCCCCATCCGGCGGTGCAATTCCTTCTGCGGTTTCTTGTTCTTCCCTGTCGCCCGCTTGCTGCCGCGCGTTTTGCCCCGTGCGGAAGAAAAAGTATGCGATGGTTATCAGGATGACGGAGAGCAGGAAAAGGGTTGTGCCGGACATGGTTCACCGTAATGGATTGTGAGACAAGGATTTTAGTAAACCACCCCAAAATTATCGGAGGGCGGATTGACTGGAACAGGCAGCTTTGCCTAATCCGCCTTATTGGCAGTAATACGCCGCTTCAAATTCTGCTGGTGAAGTGTAGCCGATGGAATTCAGCAGGCGGCGCTGGTTGAACCAATCCACCCATTCCGGTGTCGAAGCTCCCGTCGCCTGCGCCACGCCAGCTTTGCCTTTCAATGAATTCCGTCTTGTACAGGCCAATGATGCTTTCCGCCAGTGCATTGGCGTAGGAGTCGCCGGTCGTGTCCACCGATGCTTTCACGCCTGCCTCCTCCAGCCATGCGCTGTAACGCAGCGACAGGTACTGGCTGCCGCGGTTGCTGTGGTGCGCTTGCCCTTGCCGCGCCACGCACCCTGCAAGTCTGCACGGCGCATTAGGGGCTGTTTACAATTACTCTAAAAGAGCCATAGCCGCGCATCTGGAGCAGGGCATGAAGAAGATCGAAGTTTGCAGAATATTCGGTATACAACG
>NZ_CALHII010000101.1 GCF_938030815.1 uncultured Campylobacter sp. | reverse complement strand
ATTACAAAGTCGCGCCGACCGACTCCGGCAAATTTATCTTTGTAATTACGGAATAAATTTAAAAAATATCAGATCGTTATATCTCATTCGCTTCTTTTCTCGAATTTATTTCTCATCGCCGCTTCATAATCTTCTAGCTTCGAATTTCTATTTGAATATCAAGCAAGTCATCGTAATCTGGGTATTTGGCGGTCTCCGAGAGCGTAAATTTTATCACATCTAGCAGCTGTTTAGCCAAATCGCTGTATTTTTTCTTAAATGTATTAAAATTTAAGAAAATCAACTTTAAATCGTCTCGAACGCCTTGCTTATTTTTTAAACCGCATCGTGAGTTTTCCTCTTTTTCTTCGATGTATTCGCTATAGCTTTCCCATTCGTCCTTATCTTCATATTGCTCCCATTCTTCCTCGCTGTAGTCTTTCCATTCCTTAAATCGCAGAAACCAAAAGAAATCCGCGAATGCATCAGGGCCGATACGTAGCGGCAAAGACAACTTTTCAGATAAATATGAGTATAACTTATTCTCTATTTCTTTGGGGCAATAATCATGCCACTCATCAATATATCTTCTGTCTTTTTGTAACTCATCAAAGTCAATCACTACTTCCGTCATTTTTCCTCGCTTTAATTATACTAACGCATATTTTCTTAAAATTCTAAAAATCAAACAAACGTAAATTAACGCAAACTTGCCTTTATTAAATTTTAGTATAAATCAGACCAAAAAGGCACATACGGGCATTTTCCGACCGGCTCAAGAGGATTTTTGCTAAATTCCCTCAAAAAGTAGTCATATAAATTTTTCCCATAATAGATGACGTCGGTATAGTATATAGATAAGACCGGTGGATCCGGTAATTTAATACACGGCATATACCTATGAGAATATAAGGTATAATCTTAGGCGCTATTTTGGCTGCTTCTAGTATAATGGCTCGCTTGCGAGATTGGTCTTCGGGCATCGGATCCCATTTTTGCGTATTCCAATAGCCCTCATTTGGAAAAATTTCATCAATAGGATCGTTTTTTAAGTACTCAAAGACGTAGTTCATAGCCTGCTTTATCTCCTTTATATTTTCATCGCTAAAGTCTCTCCAATTATAAAATTCTACCGAAATAGGCAATGTATATGACAAAAAATCTTTTAGGCTTTTTGGAAATTTAAACTCATAAATTTGCTCTATTTTGTCTATTTCGCTCTCTTTCAAACCATCGCTCAATTCTATGCCGCTCTTTTCTAGCAGCTTTTTTATTTGCTTATACATATTCTATTTTCCTTATAAGGCTTTTAGTCATAGTCGAAGTCGTCAAGCTCATAACCAAAAATTTGGATTGTTTTTAGAGCCAACTCTCTGACCTCTATCCAAGATTTATTCTGATATACTAGATAGTCACCGTCTTCTTCGCCTTTCAATAAACTCCCGTCTTTAAAGTATTTATAAATAAGCTCTGCAAGCTCTTTTAAGATCTCTCTTTCATAGGGCAAGAAGCAGAATCTAAATTTTTCGTCAAGGGCACGCCAGCATTCATCGCATAGTAGTTCCGCCATTTCTGATGGGTCTTCGTAAGATTTAGCCGTAGCATGCACTAAATATTTGACTCATGAGTATGTGAATAATTGCATCTGTGGAGGAGATT
>NZ_CALHII010000100.1 GCF_938030815.1 uncultured Campylobacter sp. | reverse complement strand
AGGAAAAGCACGAGTTTGAAGATGCCGACGGAGCGCCTGGTATCGGTAGAATTTTAAGCGTGCGTGCAAGCGATGAGGTAAGCGCTAAATTTGCTTTTCGAGCTTACGAGATCAAAGGCGAGCTGAAGTTAAATTTAAAGCAGACCTTGCGTCTTGCAAGCGTTGGTATTTTGCAAAGCTGCGCGGTGCAAAATTTCATCAACTACGCTACTCACTCTACCGGAGTATTGCTGCGCGCTTATGATTTTGAAAAGATCGCTTCCGCAGATGGCAAGGTAGCGCTTGACATAAAGCCTATGCCAAACGGTGAGTTCGGCGTTTATGCGGGCAAGAGATTGCTTAGCGTAGCAGGAATTTGCCAAGACGCGGAGCTAAAGGCGTGTTGCAGTAGCAAAGTGGTGCTATTAGAGGCAAACTACACCGCGCCACTAATTATCGCCAAAGCAGTAAACGAAAACAAAGGCCTAAAAGGCGACGAGCATGTGTATCGCTCAAGTAGAGGCAGCGAGCCAAAGCTTAGGCTGGGGCTAGATCTGCTATTTAGATTGCTACTTAAAAATAAAGCCGTGAGCCTATATGCGGGCACACAAAAGATTTCAAATGCTTTGGAGCCGCTTATCGTGGGCTTTAGCGAAAAAGAGATAAACTCAATGATCGGCGCGCAAATTCCGCGCGATAAGATCGTAAAAATTTTAAAAAGGCTGGGCTTTGATGTGGGCGTCGAAGCCGATCTCATCACTGCCAAGGTGCCGCCTTTCCGCCATGATATCGTAAATTCCCACGACGTTTGCGAGGAGATCGTGCGTATCGTAGGCATCGATAATATCGCCGCCGCGCCGCTAAGCTTCTACGAAAAAAACCGCCTAAACGATACCTACGTAAATTTACAAAACGGGCGCAAGCTTCGCAGCAAGGCGGCCGCAGTAGGATTTTTTGAGTGCGTGCATTATGTATTTGACGACGGGAAGGCTCTGCAAAGCTTAGGCTTTGCGCCGTGCAAGGTTAAAATTTTAAATCCGATAAACGGCGAGCTGGACGCGCTAAGACCGACGCTGATTAATCATCTGTTGGAGTCTGCTGAGCGAAATTTAAAGAATTCTCGCAGAAGCGTCAAGCTTTTTGAGCTAGGAGAGGTCTTTGACGAAAGCGGCGCGCAGAGCCTAAGACTGGGCTTTATCGCTAGCGGATTAAAGGCGGAGCCCTCTATCGCTGCCGGCGCAAAACCCGCCGCGGTCGATTTTTTGTATTTTGCAAATTTAATCCAAAGCGTCATCGGTAAATTTAACGTCAGGCTGCCCGGCGAAAATTTGAAATTTTTAAGCGAATTCGAGCAAGCTCAGATCGAGCAGAGCGGCGAGATAGTGGGCTTTATCGGGCGCGTGGATTACGCCGTAGAGGCGGGGCGAGATCTGGATAAAAGCTATCTGTGCGAGATCGATTTTTCCAAGCTTAAATTTGAAAATATCGTAGTGGACGCTTATTCGAAATTTCCTAGCGTATCGCGCGATCTAAGTATTTTGGTGCCGAGCGGAATGCGTTTCGAGCAGATCAAAGGGTGCATAGACGCCCTTAAAATCGAGGCGCTAAAGGAATTTATCCCGAGCGATCTTTATAGCGACGAAAGCCTGGGCGATTCAAAAAGCCTGACGATCAGACTTGTATTTCAAGACCTTCAAAAAACGCTCTGCGATGAGGAAGTGGCGGGCTTTACCGATAAAATTTTAGCCGCGCTTAGCAGCGAGCTGGGACTTGGGTTGCGATGAGAATTTTTGCGCAAGCGGGCCCTTTGCGAGCGGATATCTCAAACATCGCCGCGGATAAATCAATCTCGCATCGTGCGGCGATCTTTTCGCTGCTAGCGGATGGGACGAGTAAAATTTCAAACTATCTAGCCGCCGAGGATACGCTAAATACGCTAAAAATAGTGGAGTTTTTGGGCGCTTGCGTGCAGCGCGACGCGAGCGAAATTTTAATCACTCCTCCCGCCGCTATCAAAGAGCCTAACGTTCCGCTTGATTGCGGCAACTCGGGTACGGCGATGCGGCTATTTATGGGCTTTTTGGCGGGACGAGAGGGCTTTTTCGTGCTATGCGGCGATCGGTATCTAAGCGAGCGTCCGATGAGGCGCGTTGCGGATCCGCTTTGCAAGGTGGGCGCTAAAATTTACGGACGAGCAGGCGGCGAAAAGGCGCCGATTGCGGTGCTCGGACAAAAGCTCGGATATTTTGAATACGCGAGTAAAATCGCGTCTGCGCAGGTTAAGACCGCTCTTATTTTAGCGGCCTTGCGCGGCAGCGGGTGCAGGTTTAGCGAGCCCGAGCTTAGTCGCGATCATAGCGAGCGGATGCTAAAAGCGATGGGCGCGCAAATTTCGCGAAACGGCCTTGCGATCGAAGTCGCACCGCTTAGCTCGCCGCTTAAGCCACTTGAAATTTTTATCCCAAACGACCCCAGCTCGGCGTTTTTCTTTGCCGTAGCCGCAGCGATAACCCCAGGCTCGCGCATTGTGCTAAAAAATATGCTGCTAAATAAAACCCGCATAGAGGCGTATGAAATTTTAAAACGCATGGGCGCTGAGGTAAAATTTCACAAAACAAGCGAAATTTACGAGCAGATCGGCGATATAGAGGTCGCTTACGCGCCGCTTTACGCCGTGGAGGTGAGCGAAAACATCTCGTGGCTGATAGACGAGGCGCCTGCGCTTGCGATCGCCTTTGCCTGCGCACAGGGAAGTAGCGTGCTTAGAAATGCCGCCGAGCTGCGCGTGAAGGAGTGCGACCGCATAAAGGTAACCTGCGAAGGTCTTCGCGCCTGCGGTATCAAGGCGCGCGAGCTGCAGGATGGCTGGCAGATCGAAGGCGGCGAGGCAAACGCGGCGATCATCACGCCGTGCGGAGATCACCGCATCGCGATGAGCTTTGCGATTTTGGGCTTAAGATCTGGGATGATCATCGAAGATAGCGATTGTATTGCGACGTCGTTTCCGAATTTCGCCGCGATTTTAAGACAGATCGGGGCCGGCGTTGAAGATTGAGATGGCCAAAAGCTACGGCTTTTGCTTCGGCGTCAAGCGCGCGATCAAGATCGCAGAAAGCGCCGGCGAAGCCGCTACGATCGGCGAGCTCATACATAACGCCGAAGAGATTAACCGTTTAAAACAAAATTTCGGCGTCAAAACCTTAGAGGGCGTTAACGAGATCAAGGACGAGCAAAAGCTCATCATCCGCACCCACGGCATCCAAAAGGACGATCTACAAAACCTAAAGGCGCAAAACAAGCAGCTCATCGACGCTACCTGCCCCTTCGTGACCAAGCCGCAGCAGATCGTAGAAAAGATGAGCGCGGAGGGCTATGATATCGTGATCTTCGGCGATAAAAACCATCCCGAGGTAAAGGGCGTGAAATCCTACGCAAAATCACGCGTATTCGTGATCATGGATACGAAGGAACTGCAAGACGTCAAGCTCGGCTCACGCGTCGCGCTCGTTTCGCAGACTACGAAAAAGATAGAAAGCTTTACCAAAATCGCGAATTTTTTGATGCAGCGTGCTAGGGAGCTGAGAATTTTTAATACGATTTGCAATGCGACGCTGGAAAATCAAGAGGCGGTAAAAAGCCTGTCGCAAAAGGCCGACGTAATGATAATCGTAGGCGGGAAAAATTCCTCCAACACCAAACAGCTTTTTTTAATTTCACAAAATTTTTGCAAAGACAGCTATCTCATAGAAAACGAAAGCGAGCTTGAGCGCTCGTGGTTTGAAAACAAAAGCCTCTGCGGCATCTCCGCAGGAGCCAGCACGCCCGATTGGATCATCAAAAAAGTAGTAGCGCGAATCGAAAATTTAACGCAAAATTTATAAGCCCTCTTATCAAATTTTACTCTTAGAAATTTATCAAATCGAAAGCAAATTTTAGCTAGAATCGCGTATTTTAGTTCTTTTCAAAAAAGCACAAATAAATTTAAAGGAAGCATATGGCTGAGGTGAACGAGAAGGTTCAAAACCACGCAGAGGAAGATTTTGCGACATTGTTAGAGGAGTATGACGCCGGGAAGTCTCGCGACGAGGTTGTCACAGGTAAGGTTATCGCCCTTAAGGACGGTGAGGTTTTCATAGACGTAGGCAGGAAGTCGGAGGGCATTTTAGATGCTGCCGAGGTGAGCGACGAGCAAGGAAACCCGCAGGTTAATGTAGGAGATGACATCAAAGTCGCTATTATCGGAAGCAGAGGCGGTCGCCCGGTCGTATCGTATAAAAAGGCTCTAAAGAAGGAAAAAGTAAAGGCGTTCATCGACTCCTATGATGAAAACGCAGAGAATGTCTATGACGTTAAAATTCTATCGTTTAATAAGGGCGGTTTCGTTTGTGCTAACGCAGATGATGTGGAATTTTTTATGCCTCGCTCGCAAAGCGCGCTTAAAAACCCAAATGGCGCCGTCGGTAAAAATTTCAAGGTAAAGATCATTAAAGTTGATAGAGACGAACAAAGCATCGTAGTATCGCGTAAGAAGCTACTTGATGAGGATCGCAAAGCAAGCAAAGAGGCGATCGAGAAAGTAATCGCCACTGAGGGCATCATCGAAGGCGTCGTCAAAAAGATCACCACCTACGGTATGTTTGTAGACGTAGGCGGCGTGGACGGGCTCGTGCACTACAGCGAAATTTCATACAAAGGCCCGGTAAATCCAAGCTCGCTCTACAAAGAGGGCGATAAGGTTCCGGTTAAAGTTATCAAATACGATAACGATAAAAAGCATCTCTCTCTTTCGATCAAAGAGGCGATGCCCGATCCTTGGAACGAGATCAAAGATAGCCTGGAAGTGGGCGATACTATCCGCGTAAAAGTAAGTAATATCGAGCCTTATGGCGCGTTCGTCGATCTTGGCAACGACATCGAGGGCTTTTTGCATATCAGTGAAATTTCGTGGGATAAAAATATCAAAAATCCGAAAGATTTCATCAGCGAGGGCGAGGAGCTTGACGTCGAGGTCGTAGAGATCAACCCTAGCGAGCGTAGATTACGCGTGAGCCTTAAAAATTTACTCACTAAGCCTTTTGACGAGTTCGTTGCTAAGCATAAAGTGGGCGACGTGCTAAAAGGCAGCGTCACTACGATTACAAATTTCGGTGCGTTTGTGAGGATCGACGGCGTAGAGGGGCTTTTGCATAACGAGGACGCTTCGTGGGATCGCGGCGAGAAGTGCAAAAATTTATTCAAAGTAGGCGACGAGATCGAGGTTAAGATCATCAAGATCGACAAAGATACTCAAAAAATTTCTCTAAACCACAAAGAGCTCGGCGATAGCCCGATTAGCGATTATGCCAAGAGCCACAATCAAGGCGATGTCGTAAAAGGCAAGATCCGCGATATTAAAGAGTTTGGAATTTTTGTCGAGCTTGGAGGCGGTATCGACGCGCTTATTCGCAAGGAAGATCTCGGCAACGTAAGCGTAGATAGCCTAAAAGTGGGCGACGAGATCGAGGCTGCGATCGCTTTCATCGACGAGAAGAAAAATAGAATTCGCCTAAGCGTGCGCAGGCTGGCTCATCAGAAGGAGCGCGAGGCGCTAAACGAGATCAATAGCAACGACGACGAGAAGCAAAGCCTAGGGGATCTAATCAAAGATCAACTAAATAAATAATTCCTCCCGCAAGGCATCCCCGCCTTGCGGACCCACTTCTAAAGGTTAAATTTAATGAAAACTATCATAGTTTGCGACGCAATCCACAAAATCGGTTTTGATATGCTTAAGCAGGAATCGGACGTTAAAGTACTCGACGCCACGAGCGTGCCCAAGAACGAGCTTTATGGAATTTTAGGCGATGCTGACGTCGCGATTACCAGAAGCTCTACGGCGGTGGATGAGAAATTCCTTGGCGCGGGCACCAAGCTAAAAGCGATCGTGCGCGCGGGCGTGGGCGTGGATAACTGCGACATCGACGGCTGCTCCAAGCGCGGCATTATTTTGATGAACGTACCTACTGCAAACACCATCGCCGCGGTTGAAATGACCATGTGCCATCTGCTAAATGCGGCGCGCAAATATGTAAATTCCTGCAACGATCTGAAAATTAATAGAATTTGGAAGCGCGAGAAGTGGTACGGCGCCGAGCTTTATAAAAAAAGCCTCGGCATCATCGGCTTTGGAAATATCGGTTCGCGCGTGGGGGTGCGCGCGCTTGCGTTTGAGATGAACGTCATCGCCTATGATCCCTATATCGAGCCTGAGAAGGCCACGAAGCTCGGAGTAAAATATACGAAGAATTTCGATGAAATTTTATCTTGCGACTTCATCACGATCCATACGCCGAAAAATCAAGAGACGATAAATATGGTAGGCGAGCCGCAAATAGCGAAGATGAAAGACGGCGTGCGCCTAATAAACTGCGCTAGAGGCGGGCTGTATAATGAAAAAGCGCTCGCAAACAATCTACGCAGCGGCAAGATCGCGTATCTCGGCATCGACGTTTTCGACAAAGAGCCTGCGACCGATCACGAGTTTTTGGATATCGAAAATTTAAGTGCGACTCCGCATCTTGGCGCAAATACGCTCGAATCGCAAAGTAATATCGCCAGAGAAGCCGCAGAGCAGGCGATCAGCGCCGCGCGCGGCTTAAACTATCCAAACGCTTTAAATTTGCCGCTTAAGCTCGAGGATTTGCCGCGCGGTATCGAGCCGTATATAAATTTAGTCTCCAAAATGGCCTATCTTGCGGCGCAGATCAATAAAGGCCCGATCAAATCGATTCGTATCGAGGGCAGCGGCGAGATGGTGCAGTATCTAAAATCGATGCTCGTTTTTGCGATCGTAGGCGCGCTGCACGATTCTTTGGGCGACTCGCTAAATTACGTCAACGCTAAATTTCTTGCGGATGAAAAGGGGATTGAGACGAGCTTCGGCGAGCTTGCGCGCAGTGTTTATAAAAGCGAGATCGCGGTTAAGGTTACGACCGACAAAGCGATCTCAAATGTCGCGGCCCTGGTGAGGAGCTGGAACCTCGCCGAGGCGAGCGTCGGACTGGCGGCGATCAACTCGTGGTACTCCCTGGCCGAGGTCGCCGCCCGGAACGGATTCGTGCCCACCGGTGCGGGACTGACCTGGCGCGAGGTCTTCGATCCCTACGCCGATTCTGTGGAGGGCAAGGTCGTCGCGATCATCGGGCACTTCCCCTTCGCGCGCGGCGTGCTGTGGAAGGCCGCCGATCTCCAGATCCTCGAGCGCTTCCCCGAGCCGGGCGATTACCCGGACACCGCCTGCGAGTACCTGCTGCCCGATGCCGACTACGTCTTCATCTCCTCGTCGAGCTTCGTCAACAAGACGACTCCCCGCCTCCTCGACCTGGCGATCGGCGGCGGGGCGCACACTGTGCTCGTGGGCCCCTCCACGCCCATGCACCCGCTCCTGCTCGACCTGGGAGTGGACACCGTCACCGGGTACGTTCCCGATCCGGAGGTCGGGAGGGCCGACGTCATCGAGTCCCTGTCCCCCACCGGTCGGATCGGCCCGGGCACCCGCATGCATCAGCACAGCGCGGCATGACGCCCCTCCCGGGCGCGAGCGCGTCGACCTCAGGGCAGGCGCCAGTCCACGGGCTCCGCGCCCATTCGGGACAGCTCGTCATTGGCCCGGCTGAAGGGTCTGGACCCGAAGAAGCCGCGCGAGGCGCTCAACGGCGAGGGGTGCGGCGAGGCGATGATCGGCGTGGTGCCGAGCATCGGGGTCAGCGACTGCGCCGGCCGGCCCCACAGGATCGCGACGAGGGGCTCCGGGCGCTCGACCAGCGCCTCGATCGCCCGCTGGGTCACCGTCTCCCACCCCCAGCCGCGATGGGAGGCGGGCGCGCCGGGGCGCACCGTCAGGACCCGATTGAGAAGCATGACCCCCTGGCGGGACCACGGTGTGAGGTCCCCTGACGTCGGCCGATCCACGCCCAGATCGTCGACCAGTTCGGCGAAGATGTTCTCCAGGCTGCGTGGGGGCTTGACCCCGGGCTGCACCGAGAAGCTCAGCCCCATCGGGTGCCCGGGAGTGGGGTAGGGGTCCTGCCCCACGACGAGGACCTTGACCTCCTGCATCGGGTAGGTGAAGGCGCGCAGCACATCGGTGCCGGCCGGCAGGTACCCGTGTCCGGCCGAGACCTCCTGGCGCAGGCGGGCGCCGATCTCGTGGATGGTCTGCTCGACGGGCGCCAGGGGCTCGACCCATGAGGGATGGACGATCTCGGACAATGGCCTGGGACTGCTCATCCTGCAACCCTATCCGCAGCCTGTGCGTCCGGGCCCCTCGAGGTCTTCTGCGTTCCCATGAGCTCTCATGAGTGCCTCCGACCGATTCCGCGGGTCTCCCGTGCGCGGGAGCGGTCTCCCGCTATTCTCACAAGATGAGCAACTACCAGTACCCCGACGACGAGTTCGACGCAGCCGACGCCGACGGACCGGTTCCCGTCGGTGTGCATCGGGCTCAAGTGCCCGCATGGCGCAGTTGGATCCCGCTGCTGGCGGTGCTCATCATCGTGCCGCTCGTGGCCTGGGGCGCGGTCGCCCTGCTGAGGCACGGAGGCGCTCCCTCCTCGACCGCCACGTCCTCCGAGAGCGGGGCGGCGCCCGACGCCCCCGCGGCCTCCACCCGTCCCGCCGATACCGGCGACACCCCCGCGCCCGACGCGAGCGGCACCCCCGGGCAGCAGTCCCCCGACAACGCCGACCTGACCACCGGCATCACCGTGCACAACGGCACCGCCGTCAGCGGACTGGCCGGCCGCACTCGCAGCAAGCTCGGGAACGACGGCTTCACCTCGGTCAACGTCGCCGACGGTGTCTACGGCGCCACCGACCCGGCCACCACCACGGTCTTCTACGCCGCTCCGGAGAACGCCTCGACCGCTCGGACCGTGGCCGACTCCCTGGGCGTCACCAACGTCGTGGAGTCCGCCGAGGAGGCCTCGTCCAACCCGATCGTCGTCGTCCTGCGCGACGACTACCAGGAGTGAGCCGGGTCCTCCGTTCGCCCGTCCGCCGCGATCTCCTGCGCGCCGCCGTGCTGCTCCCAGATCGTCGGGCTGGCCATGATGCGCTACCTCCTGCGCCTCGATCCGCT
>NZ_CALHII010000099.1 GCF_938030815.1 uncultured Campylobacter sp. | reverse complement strand
GCTGGCGTGTAGCTCGGCTTTATGCGCAAATTTAGAGCGCGCGAACGACGCTAAAAATTTACCGCAATCGGGTAGCGAGAGCTCGATAAAAAATTCTAATTTTTGCGGCGAAAATTCTGAGCGAAATTTTAATTCGGACGCCGAGAATGCTACACGAAATTTCAATTCTGACGGCCAAAATTTCGCGCAAAATTTTAATCAGGACGGCGAGAATTTTACCTGCCGTGCGCAAAATCATGCAAATTTTACGTCTGAGCAAAATTCCGATTACGATAAAAATTTCAGTAGCGATTTGCGAAGCCAGGGCGACGGCTCAGGCGCGCGCGTGGAATTTTTAGGCGTAATCTTCGTGTCAAGCTCCAAGCGCCGCGTTAGCGTAGAAACAGCGCGCGAGATCGCACGCATCGCGCACGAAAACGGCGCAAAGTGCGTCGGAGTTTTTGCTTTGAGCTCGGAAGAACACAGCGTCGCCGCATGCGAAGATAAAATTTACGCGGGCACGAGCGGCGGCTTAAAATTTTACGAAAACGAGCGCGACGATTTGAGCGTAAATTTAAATGCAAACTACGCCGCGCCTGCTTCAGTAAAGGATCTGAATTCTGAAATTTTTGGCGCGGAAGTCCTAAGTGAGGAGCAAATTTTAAAAATTTGCGAGGCTTGCGAGCTGGACTGCGCTCAGATTTATGGACACATAAGCGCGGATTTCAAAGCGCGGCTTAACGCGGCAGGCATCGAAGCGTGGCAGGTGCTAAGCATTGGCGCCGAAATGCCGCCGCTTGAGGGTTTGAGCTGTGATCGGATCTTATTCGACGCCAAAGGGGCGAACCTAGGCGGCAACGGCGTGAGCTTCGACTGGGATCTGTTGCGGCGCGCAGGGCTTGGCTGCGAAGAGCGAGGTGGTGCGGCGCGCGATGAAAAAAACTGCGCGGGCAGCACGGCTCAAAGCATAGACGGCACAAAATGCAACTCGGCTAGCGGGCACTGCGATACGCAAAATAACGCAGCAAGTAACGAAAAATACTACGTAGCAGGCACAATGCAAGGCGCTGGCGACGCAAGGAGCCATCTTAAACATAGCGCGATCTGTAGCGGATATAGCGAGGGGAATTTAAAGCGCGACAAAAACGGCAGCTGCGGCAATTCTTGCACGGAGCATAGCGAAAACGGAAATTTGAAGCTCAAGAGGGTAAGCGACGTGTGCTGTGCTTCTAATAGTAATGAAGTGAGCGAATGCACACATGATATTGTTCGATCGAGCAATACGAAACAAGAAACGAACGCCGATCGTCGCGCCGAAAAAAATGACGATGAGTGCAAATTTAGTGCGTGTGCTACCGCTAGGCTGAGTGGTGTAAGACCCACAAGTGAAGGCGTCAATGATCAAGGCGCAAGCGACTATGAGGCGAGCGCGCCAAATATTTCAAATGACGGCGGCGAAGTAGGCAAGCTGGGTGCCACAAAAAATGATAATGCGGATAAACATAGCGCTGCTGCTAAAAACGGTGCGATCTCTTTCATTCTTGCAGGCGGCATCGGCGCGCAAAATATCCGTGAGGCACTCGCACTACACCCATACGCTATCGATCTAAACAGCCGCGTGGAGGACGCGCGAGGCATTAAAGATCAACAAAAGATAAGCGAAATTTTGCAAATTTTAAAAAATGCGCAAGGCTAATCTCTGCGTGCAAACTCGCGCGATAGTTATATCTAAATCAAGCGTGTATAAGGAGGAGTCAAATGCATAACGACGAAATTGCTAGGTTTGGTATAAGCAAAACGCGGTATGATAAAAATATAAAGGATTTCTTACAAAATAAAAATTGCGATAAGCAAAATTTGGCGGGTGGTGGGCTAAAATTTACGAGCGATGGCGGGCAAAATTCTATAAATGCCAGCGAACGAAATTTTACGAATGTCGTTGAACAAAAATCGCAAAGCGATTTCTCTTGCGCCGCTGATACACCCTCGCAAAATTTTAAAACTCAAACAAGAGATTACGACAAAGAGCCGATAATCATAAAAGATAATTCAATAGAGATGATTAAATTTTATTCGCCATTTCTGTATTTTCTTAATTTTATAGATTTTGGAACAAGGCAAGACTCGCCAAGATCCATTAAACGCTGGCTAGAACTTCCTGGTAAATTTGGCACCTGCTATATAAAATTTAAAAATTCAGTTATCGAATATTATTCCGAGAAAAAGAGAACGACCCTATACTCTATAAATTTATCCGAAATAATTGCGATAAAACGCACCTTTGGGCCATCCACTTTTAAAATGACGAAAAAAGGTAAAATTTCAACATTTTTTGTCGCGTTCGCGTGGATAATCCTTTTATCTTTGGTAGTAACTTTTAAAAATAAAATTTCTTATGGAATTTTAATTTTGCCAATCTCCTTATTTTCGGCGTTTGCGCCCTTAATCATATTTAGATTTAAGAAAAATTTGGGATTTGGCATAGGTAACGACAGCCTTATTTTTATGAGCAATGGTAATTATATCG
>NZ_CALHII010000098.1 GCF_938030815.1 uncultured Campylobacter sp. | reverse complement strand
CAAAGGTAGTGCCGAAGGTTGGACTTATACGGTGTATTATGATAGCACTATGAGCGGCAATCCTAACGGTAGTGTCGATCTGTCTGATCTATCAAGAGTCGATTTTGCTACGGATCCACAAAATCCAAATAAAATTTTGAGTGCCGGCTTTCAAAATCAGGCGATGAATAGAAATGCCGAGAGGATTAATAAGAAGCTAAATCTTACAAAAACTTACGATATTAGAAATATCACATTTACTAATTGCGGAGCCCCTACTAATCAAACTATAGTCTTTGACTCATATGGTCGTCCTATGGGACAAGTAGCCGACTCTACAGTGCCTTATGATAGGCTTTTTGTGGGTCAAAATCCATGCATAATCACGCTTACCAATGATGCGAAAGAGACCGCTAGTATTACTATCGAGCCGGAGACCGGATACGTAAGATACACGCTAAATTCTAATACCGGCACAGCCGCGCAATAGGACTAATAAAATTTTAGTCAAATTTAAGTAAGCGCAAGGAGAATAATGAAAAAATACATAATGACGCCGATTTATTACGTAAACGACGTCCCACATATCGGTCATGCATACACGACGATCATCGCCGATACGATGGCTAGATTTTACCGCCTGCAAGGACACGAGGTGTTTTTTAAAACGGGCACCGACGAGCACGGCCAAAAGATCGAAGAAGCCGCAGCCAAGCATGCTCAGAGCCCAAAGCAGTACGCAGACAGCGTGAGCACTAAATTTAAAGACCTGTGGGACGAGTTTGACATCAGCTACGATATGTTTTCGCGCACTACCGATGCCGCGCACGAGGCGGCGGTGCAAAACGTATTTCGCAGGATGTATGAAAAGGGCGACATTTATAAGGGCGAATACGAGGGTAACTACTGCGTAAGCTGCGAGAGTTTTTTTCCTTCCGCTCAGCTAATCGACGGCGAGTATTGCCCCGATTGCGGCAAAAAGACTAAAATTTTAAAAGAGGAGAGCTATTTTTTCAGGCTTAGCGCCTACGCAGAGCGGCTTTTGAAATGGTACGAGGACGAAAAATGCATCCTTCCCCTGGGCAAAAAAAACGAGGTCGTAAGCTTCGTAAAAGGCGGTCTAAAGGATCTTTCGATCACGCGAACGGGCTTTGATTGGGGCGTTAAAATTCCGCCCGAGCTAAACGATCCAAAGCATGTGATTTACGTCTGGCTGGACGCGCTGATGGATTATCTTAGCTCGCTCGGATTTTGCGCGGGCGGTGAGCGGATGGAGTATTGGAGCGACGCGCTGCACATCGTAGGCAAGGACATTTTGCGCTTTCACGCCGTTTATTGGCCTGCGTTTTTGATGAGCCTCGGGCTAAATATGCCGCGCAGCGTCGCAGCTCACGGCTGGTGGACGCGAGACGGCAAAAAGATGAGCAAAAGCCTGGGCAACGTCGTGGATCCGCGTGAGGTCGCAAATGCCTACGGGCTGGAGCAGTTTAGGTATTTCTTATTGCGCGAGGTGCCGTTCGGCCAAGACGGCGATTTTTCGCAAAAAGCGATCATCAACCGCGTAAATTCCGAGCTTGCCAACGAGCTTGGAAATCTACTCAGCCGCATCGTCGGCATGAGCGCGAAATACTCGGACTACGTCATAAATTCCAAAGACGTGATGAAATTTTTCACCGCCGAGATCGAGGAGACGAACTCCTATCTGAGCGCCGCACTTAGCGCGCTTGAGGAGGTCGCTACCAATAGATACTTGGAGGAGGCTTGCTCTTGCGAACGCTTCGATCGCAAAATACGAGCCGTGGAATTTGATGAAAAACGGCGAGCAGGCTAAGGCACTGGCTCTCGTCGCATTGGTTGCAAATATTTTGGCTAAAGTTGCTGTGCTGCTAAGCCCCGCGATGCCGAAGACGGCGGCACGTATCGCGGACACTCTGGGCTTTGAAATCTCCACTCCGCTTTATGAAAAGCTAGTACTTCGCGGTGAAATTTTAGATTTTAAGGCCAAGCCGTGCGAGCCGCTTTTTACCAAGATCGATCACGAGCTAATGCCGAAAGCGGATTACGATAGGCTGGATGGCGCTGTAAATTCTACAAGCTGTTCGGGTACAGACGCCGCGGCAAAAGGCGCGCCAAGCTTAAACGCAAACGCTTCCGGTTCGGGCGCTACGGCGCAAGAAGCCCAAGGTGCGGCATCTAAAGCTCAAATCAAAATCGACGATTTTAAAAAATGCGTTATCAAAGTCGGTACGGTTTTGGAGTGCGAAAACATAGAGGGCAGCGAGAAGTTGTTGCGATTTATGATCGATCTAGGGGAGGAGAGGCCGCGCCAAATCATCAGCGGTATCGCGAAATTTTACGATCCCGCCGCGCTTGTCGGCAAGCAGATCTGCGTGCTGGCAAATTTAAAACCCGCTAAAATTTTTAAACATAGCAGCGAGGGTATGATTTTAAGCGCCGAGGACGGCAGCCTTACACTGCTTAGTACCCTCACGCCCGTAAAAAACGGCGCAATCGTAGGTTAGCGATG
>NZ_CALHII010000097.1 GCF_938030815.1 uncultured Campylobacter sp. | reverse complement strand
TGATAAAATTCGCATCGGTTTTTCGCAAAACGGCTATAATCTACTGCCGTCGCTACTGCCGATGTTTTGCAAGAAATTTAAGGATTCGGATCTACAAATCACGCAGTTTTCTTCTGCGCTTAGCATTCGCGAAATGCTACTTCAAGGTGATCTTGATGTCGGTATGCTAATACTGCCCATCGATATGAGCGGGCTTGACGGGGTTAAAATTCTAACGCAAAAAACCTATGTCGCTCTAAGCTCCACCCATCCGCTCTCGCTTGAGTTTAAAAACGAATCTGTTCCCAAAATTGACATTTCGCGCTTAAAAGAGGAAAGATTTATCCTACCTAATCAAAGCCTAAGAAGCGCCGAGCAGATAGATGCGTTCTTTACCGCTGCGGGATTTGCGCCGAAAGTGCTGTGTCGCACGGAGACTTTTGACATCGCCAATGCTATCGTCGCAAGCGGCGCAGGAGCGTGCTTTAGCATACCGCAGATGATAAAAGAGGATAAAGCAAGCAGGATAAAGCTCTTTGACGTAGGCGCGCGCGAGCTCGATAATACGCTAATAATCGCTTACAAAAAAGGCAAACGTCTAAACCATCTAGCGCAGGCGTTTATCAAAACTGCACGTAAAATTTCTAATGAAATTTAAAATTCATAGCTCGCAACGATAAATGAGAGATTGAGCTTTTGCGGCACTTTGCCTCTTTATTAGCTTTTGTACAAAAATTTTTAGAGCAGATTTCGCTCAAGTTTAGGTAAAATTTCAAACTAAGCTTAAATTAGAATTTTGTCAATAGAATCTTTTATTGCTAAAATTTCACTCACAATTTACGACGAAATTTAGCGCAAAATTCTAATTTTTCACTCCGCTTAAAATATCCAAATCCTTGTTATACACCTTGGTATCTACTTCAAAAATTCCAAGCAGCGTGTGAAAAAGATTATCGTGCGAAAAAGCGTCATCCTTATGCGATTTAAGTGCGCTTAGATCATATCTTTCGCGCATTTTTCCCTCACCTAGCCAAACAATCGCACCGATATGCTTTTGCGCCTCGGGAGCGAAAAGATAGGGCATACCGTGCAGATAAACGCCGCCCTCGCCGAGGCTCTCGCCGTGATCGCTCATATAGATCATCGCCGTTTCATACGTCTTAGAATACGGCTTTAAAAAATCTATAACCTTACTTAAAAAATAATCCGTGTATAAAATCGCGTTATCGTAGGCATTTGAAATTTCTTGCTGCGAGCAGTTTTCAAGCTCGTTATCGCGGCAAACGGGGCTAAATTTTTCAAATTCTTTCTTATAGCGCTTGAAATACGCAGGCCCGTGATTGCCCATCTGATGCAGCACGATTAATACATCTTTGCCCGCGTTTTCGGCGATAAATTTATCAAGCCCCGCAAGCATCCCCTCGTCCCTGCACTCTACGTCGCAGATCGGATTATTTTGCGGAATTTTAAAATCCTGATATTTTACGCGCAGCGCCACACCTTTGGAATCGGAATTGTTATCGCGCCACAAAATCGCCATGTCATCAGCGCGGTTTAGTATGTCTAATACGTTTTGCTCCTCCGCAGCCTTTTCTACGCTAAATTCCTCGCGATTTAGCAGCGAAAACATGCACGGCACGCTTTGCGCCGTCGAAGTGCCACAAGAATGGGTATTGCTTAGGCTTACGACACCCTGCTCTTTGGCTAGTAGCGGATTAGTATCTCGCTCGTAGCCGTTTAGCGAAAATCTATCCGCTCTCGCCGCTTCGCCCACGACTACGACGACGAGCTTTTTTGGACTTGTAGAATTTTTATCGATATGCGCGTCCGTAGCGATTTGCATCAGAGGCTGCGAGCCCTGCTTTTTAGATTTTGCGGCAAATTTAACGCCGCTGTAGATCCAATATCCGGGATTTGCGTAGCTGCGTAAAATTTTATGCTCTCTGAAAAATGACGCGTAGTATTTGCTAAATCCAAAAAGCAGCGCCGCGATGATTATTATGCAAATGCCCGCTACTTTGAGCTTAGCTAAAATTTCAAATTTAAGCGGACGGTAGCTAACGTGCGAGCGAGCAATCAGCACGCAGGGTAAGACGCCCAGCACCAGCACATAAATCGCCAGTCGCAGACTGAAAAGATCCGCGGACTCGGCAAAGTTCGTCTGGGCTGCGTTACGTATCATCTCAGAATCGATTACGACGTTATAGCTATCCATGAAATACGCCGTAAACGACGAAATAAAAAAGCAGATCATCAAAATCGGCTTGGTCGTATAACGCGAGCTAAAAATCGTAAAAAATAGCGTCAAAAAAGCGATCAAAGCCGCCATGTCGCAGACAAAATAGATAAAATTTAGCCCCGAGATTCCGTAGGCATTTATGATATTTTTAAAAAACGAGAAGTTAAAAAATGCCACAAAAGCAAGCGAGCTTAGAAAAATAAGCTTCTGCTGCGACGGATTTTTAAAAATGCTAGGCACGAAGCGTTCCTTGAGATAAAATTTCAAGTTGAGATTTTACGGCGTTTTGGTAAATGCTCGGAAATTCCGCGCTTTGTATCTCACAAATCGCAGCAAAATTTTTGTGAAATTTTAAATACACATGTAGTGTTTCGGCGCAAAGCACATACCGCTACTTCGCGCCGAAATGTCGCAGGCGCTAAATTTAAGCTCCGATGCTCTCGCCCGCGATCATTCCGAAAACCATACAATCAAGGATCGCGTAGGTTCCGAGCCTGCTCGCGCCGTGCACGCCGCCGGTTACCTCGCCCGCAGCCCAAAGCCCCGCGATCGGCTCGTGAGTAAGGCTCGAGATGACCTGAGCTTTGGTGTTGATCTCGAGTCCGCCCATCGTGTGGTGCACCTTCGGCATCGTGCGGCTTGCGTAAAACGGCGGTTTGGAAACGTCGATGCCGTCTAGCTTATCGACCACTTTGCCGAATTCGAGGTCTTTGCCCGCTTTGACGTAAGAGTTATAATCCGCGACAGTCTTTAAAAACGGCTCCAGCGGCAGATTGTAAGCCTTCGCAAGCTCCTCTAGCGTGTCAAATTTCTTCACGACTCCCGCTTCCAGCGGCCTTGATGTATAGACCGGGTTTCGCGCGGCGACGGCTTGAGAGTCGCAGACATTTACCGGATAGTTGTCGTTTTTCTCGCTCTCGCCGATAACCTTAAAGCAGGCGTCCGCCTTGATCTTGCGCCCTGCGTGCTCATCCATAAAGCGTTTGCCGGTCTTTGGATCGACGGTTAGACCGTAAGTGTTGCAGCAGTGGTTGGTGAAATTTACTGCGGCGCCGAAGCCCTTTTCATCGGGCGAGCAATACGGAAGGAACTGAATCCACGATGTTAGAAGGGTAAAAGCGCCGATTCTGTTTGCCGCAAGCATATCGCTCCTGCCGAGCTTCCAGGGTGGTTGGTGCTGTCTATGCTAGGTACTACGCGCGGATCTTGGATCTGGCGATACCACAGATCGCGTCCATATCCGCCCGAGGCTAGCAAAACACCGTCTTTGGCTTTGTAACTCTTTTTCTCGCCGCTTTTATTTTCCAGATCGTCGCTAAAGAGTTTCGGATCAAATTTATACTCCTCGCGTGCTTCTACACCCACGACGCGGCCGCTGTCATCCACGATAAAATCGTCAAATTTCGTGCGGGTCTTGATCGTGACGTTAGGATCGTTTTGAAGCTTGTTCATCATCGGTTGGATGTAGCCCGAGCCCGAGCCGTTGGTTGATTGCAAGCTTCTTGCGACGCTGTGGCCGCTTTCAAAGATCAGCTT
>NZ_CALHII010000096.1 GCF_938030815.1 uncultured Campylobacter sp. | reverse complement strand
GCACGGGCTTTTCCGCGTGCGCGAGTTTACCCAGGACGACGCGCATCTGTTTGTGATGCCAAGCCAGATCAAAGAAAACGTCTATGAAATTTTGGATTTCGTGGAGCTCTTGATGAAGGCTTTCGGCTTTGAATATGAGCTTGAAATTTCGACCAAGCCGCAAAAGGCGGTCGGCGACGACGAGGTTTGGGATATCGCGACGAAGGCTTTAAAAGACGCACTTGACGAAAAAGGCTTAAAATACGGTCTAGACGAGGGCGGCGGCGCTTTTTACGGACCTAAGATCGATATCAAAATCACCGACGCGCTCGGTCGAAAATGGCAGTGCGGCACGGTACAGGTCGATTTTAACCTGCCTGCGCGCTTCGAGCTAGGCTACATCGACGAGAATAATGAAAAAAAGCAGCCCGTGATGCTGCATCGCGCGATTTTGGGAAGCTTCGAGCGCTTCGTGGGGATTTTGCTCGAGCATACCGCGGGCGAGCTTCCGTTTTGGATCTGTCCTACGCAGGTATCGATCGTGCCGATCGGCGAGGCGCACGCAAGTTACGCGAAAGAAATTTTAAATTTGCTGCGCAAAGCAGGCATTGACGGCGAAATTTTAGATAGAAATGAGACGCTAAATAAACGAATCAGAACGGCTGAAAAGCAGAAGGTGCCGCTCATCATCGTCCTAGGCGATAATGAAGTTTCGGCTCGCAGCGTGGCTCTGCGCGATCGCATGGCGCGCGAACAGCGAAATTTAGGGCTGGATGAGTTTTTAAATTTCGTAAAAGCTAAATTAAACGAGGTGAATTTTTGAGCAGAGAGAAAGAGGTTTTTCTAAACGAGGACATTCCGGCTAGCGAAGTCAGGTGCATAGGCGACAACGGCGAGGTTTACGGCATAATTTCAAAGGCGCAGGCGCTGCAAATCGCCGAGCGAGAGGGTGTGGATCTGGTTTTGATAGCGCCCGATGCAAAGCCGCCCGTTTGCAAGGTCATGAACTACAGCAAATTTCGCTATCAGCAGGAAAAAAAGCTCAAAGAGGCGAAAAAAAAGCAAAAAATCATCGAAGTCAAAGAGATCAAGCTGTCCGCCAAAATCGCTCAAAACGACATTAATTACAAAGTAAAACACGCGAAAGAATTCCTTGGTAGCGGCAAACACGTCAAACTTCGCGTATTTTTAAAAGGGCGCGAGATGTCAAGCCCGGAAATCGGCGTAAATTTGCTCAATAAAATTTGGGACGATTTTTTTGCTGAAGTTGCCGATCGCGATAAGGCGCCTGCGCTGGAGGGCCGCTACGTAAATATGCTGATCACGCCGAAAAAGGCGTAGCGTAAATTTAGCGGTATTTGCGCTGCGTGCGGCAAAATTTTAAAATTTCGCGCTGTTTTTCTCAGTGGTACAGCGCGTAAATTTAAACTAAATAGCGAATTTTAAAATTTATGCAGGCTAAGTTTATCTCTAAATTTAGCCCTTTAAATTTGTATAAAATTTTTCAAATTAAGCGAAACCGAATCTTAATCGAGCGACAAAATTTAACTTTAAATTTATCTTGCGTTAATTTAAGCTCTAATTTCCTTA
>NZ_CALHII010000095.1 GCF_938030815.1 uncultured Campylobacter sp. | reverse complement strand
ATATACTTCTCGATCTCCTCTACGACGCGCGAAATGCGTGTGGGCGAAGCGGACGGCGTGAATTACCATTTCATAAACGAGAGCGAGTTTCGCGCAGGCATCGATCGCGGCGACTTTTTGGAGTGGGCGAACGTGCACGGCAAATTTTACGGTACTTCGCTAAAAGCCGCTACGAGCGAGCTTGAGCGGGGTAAGATCGTGATTTTTGACATCGATGTGCAAGGATATGAGATCGTGCGTAGCAAAGTGCCTAAAAGCGAGCTTACTAGCGTATTTATTACTACGCCGAGCTTGTCGGAGCTTAGGGATAGGTTGCGTGCTCGTGGCGATAATGATCCCGCCGATATTGCTTTGCGCCTGCAAAACGCGCAAGAGGAGATGGAGCGCCTAGGCGAGTATGATTATTTCATAATAAACGACCGCCTGGAAGCGGCGTATGAAAATTTAAGATCAATCTACAAAACTATCAAACTAGAAACGGCGAGCCGCGACATAGGCAAGCTAATCGAAATTTGGAAAATTTAAAGGAGAAAAAATGGGCGTAAGCGTTCAACAACTGCTAATTATCTTAGCGATTATCGTGTTACTTTTCGGAGCCAAAAAGATCCCCGAGCTCGCAAAGGGCGTGGGTAAGGGCATAAAGACCTTCAAAAAAGAGATGGAAGACGACACGCCTGAAAAGGTCGAGAAAAAGATGGAGCAAGAGGTTAAAGACGCCGAAATCAGCGATACTAAAAAGGCGTAAAGGATTTGAAAAATTTAGTCTTAAATGAAATTTTTAAAATTTTATCTCGCAAAGTCGTTTTAGAAAAACCCAAAGATAAAAGTTTGGCCCATTACGCCTCGCCCGAGGCTTTCGCGCTGGCTAAGGAGCTGCGAAAGGCGCCAAAGCTTATCGCCGAGGAGCTTGCAGCTAAATTTAAAGATAGCGAAATTCTAAGTGCTACGGCGGTGAACGGCTATCTAAATTTTCACCTAAAGCCTGCCGTGTTGGGCGCTCTTGCTAAAAATGCTCTTAGCTTGGGCGGCGATTTTGCGAAAAACGACGCCGAGCTCGGAGGCGGAATTTTATCGGCTTCGGAAAGGATTTGCGCGAGTGAGCCTGCTAGCAAAGGTTACGCTGCAAATCTAGCTGCGAGAGGCAACGACACCGCCAAATCGCAGAATTCCGCCGCTAGGCAAAATTTTATTTCGCAGAATTCCGAGGAGGCGTCAAATTCTGTCGTAGCGTCAAACTGCGATGAGTCGCGGAATTCCACCGCTATGCCGCAAAAAATTCTGCTTGAATACATTAGCGCTAATCCTACAGGCCCGCTTCATATCGGGCACGTGCGCGGCGCCGTTTACGGTGATACATTCGCTCGCATCGGGCGCTATCTGGGGTACCGCGTCGATACCGAGTATTATATCAACGACGCGGGCAATCAGATCGAGCTTTTGGGTACTTCGATCGCGCTTCGTGCGCGCGAGCTTGCGGGCGAGGACGTGAACTATCCCGAGAAATACTATCGCGGCGAGTATATCGACGAGATCATCCCTCTTGCGCGCGCCCAATTTGGCGATGAAATTTTCCGCGACGAATCGCGCGTTTTGATCCTTGCGGAGTTTGCTAAGGACGAAGTGCTAAAGATCATCCAAAAAGATCTCGCAGACGCGGGCATCCATATCCAAAACTGGGCTAGCGAAAAGAGCCTCTACGGCGAGCTTGAGCCTACGATTAAGAAGCTTGAGCGCAGCGGCAAGATGTATGAGGCGGACGACAAAATTTGGATCCGCTCATCGCAGCTCGGCGACGAAAAGGATCGCGTCGTCATCCGCGAGGATGCGCGCCCGACCTATCTTGCGGGCGACATCGTCTATCACAACAACAAATTTGAGCGCGGTTACGAGCGCTGCATCAACATCTGGGGTGCCGATCATCACGGCTACATCGCGCGTCTAAAGGCTGCCGTGCATTTTCTGGGCTACGACGAAAGCAGGCTCGAGATCATCCTAATGCAGATGGTAAATTTGCTCAAAGACGGGCAGACCTACAAGATGAGCAAGCGCGCGGGCAACGCGATTTTGATGAGCGACGTGCTCGCCGCGATCGGTAGGGACGCGATGCGATTTATCTTTATCAGCAAAAAGGGCGAGACGCCGCTTGAGTTCGACGTGGACGAGCTCGCGCGCGAGGATAGTAGCAATCCGATCTTTTACATCAACTACGCCCACGCGCGGGTCAATCAAATTTTTACCAAAGCGGGCAAACGTGAGGCGGACGTCTTGGACGCGGACTTCGGCACGCTAGATGAAGCGGGGCTCGGCCTAGCTTTTGCGGCGCTTGGCTTGAATGAAATTTTAAACGACGCATTTAATTCGCGCGGCTTGCAGAAGCTGCCCGATTTCCTAAAGGCGCTCGCGGCGGACTTTCACAAATACTATAACGAAAACCGCGTCGTAGGCAGCGAGAACGAGGACGCGAAACTCAAGCTGTTCGCGCTCGTGGCGCTTAGTATCCGCACGGCGTTTGCTCTGATGGGTCTAAGCGCGAAAGAAAAAATGTAGCCGCACAGGCTACATTCGCGCCGATAGCCTAAATCTCATGAACGAAATTTATGATTTAAATACAAAGCGAAATTTTACTTAAAATTTATAGCTATGAAATTTTAAAGCTAGTTCTAAATTTACGGCTCGTAAAATTTCAATTTTAGAATTTTACGGGCGGTTTTTGCGGTATTGCTACTGCGCCGTTCGTAAAATTTAAAATTCGGCTGCAAATTTACCGCTTGCAGAATTTAGAAATTCTAAAATTTTACGGCGTGGAAGTTTTAAGTAAAATTTTAAAACAAGGCTTGAGACACTAAAATTTTTGTGCAGATTAGATTTCATGCGACGAAATTTAATTCGTAAAATTCTCCTTGGCGGGATTTGCCTGCAAAAGAGTACTCCTTAAGCCCCGGGGCGCATCGCCGCAAAAAGGATAGATATGAGAAAGATCATCGACATAGCGGCGCTTTCAATTGCCGTTTGCATCTTGGTTATGGTGCTTTTTTTGCCGTCACCCGTTTTGTCGTTTAAGTGCTACCGCGGCGATGGCATAAGCTGCGCGCAGCTAGGGCGCGACAAGCTCTCCCGCGGAGATTACTACGGCGCCAGGCTCGCTCTTGCTAAGGCTTGCGAGGCGGGCGAGAAAGATAGCTGCTTTGATCTGGGAGCTCTATACGACGGCGAGGGCAATGCGACGCAAGCGGGCGTATTTTATGCCGCAGCGTGCGATAAAAACGTCGCCGTGGCCTGCCACAAGCTAGGCAACCTGTATCAGCGAGGGCGCCTAAGCAGGGACTTCGTTGCCGCCGCGCAGCGTTACGTTAAGGCCTGCGATTTGGGCTATGCCAAGAGTTGCCACAATGCGGGCGTGGTCTATTTCACGGGCGGTTTCGGGCTTGCGGCGGATCCGGCAAAGGCGGTGAGCTTTTTCGAGCGAGGCTGTGACGGCGGGCTAGCGGACAGCTGCTATAACGCTGGCGTTGCGTATGATAAGGGCCTCGGCGCGCCGCAGGATCGCGACAAGGCGGAGAAGCTTTACACCAAATCCTGCGAGCTGGGCTTCGGCGATGCCTGCAATAATTTAGGCTATTTGTATGTGAGCAAGGGGGATCTGCGCGGATTTTCCAAGGGGCTTGGATGGGTCAAAAAGGGCTGCGACGCGGGCAATAAAAAATCCTGCCAGCTCTACGAATTTATGAAAGAGCAAATTTTAAAGAAGTAGGCGCTTGGTAGCCCGGCGCACATTTGCCGATTTGCACTGCCTGCCGTGCACGCCGCCTCTTTTGTATTGCTCGCCGTGCACCGTCTGTCGCGAGATTTCTTGTTCGCCGTACGCTGTTTGTTTTGCACTGCTTGTCGCATGGTATTAATTTTGCGGCGGCTTCCGCGATACTACCGCGGCGGATTTGTGAGCTTTTATAGTGCGTGGAATTTCGCCGCGATTTTGCGACGTGCGAAATTCGGCAAGGCACAGATAGCCCGTACATGCAGCGCGGAATTTAGCGCGGAAGCAAAGCGCGAAGCTGTTTGAGGAGGCAAATTGGAATATGAGATCACGGGCGAGGTTCGAAATCTCCGCGTCCACACTGCAAGAGGAAATAGCAAAATTTGGATATTTTTCGAGATAGACGGCGTGAAACTGCGCGGCGAGTTTAACGATATCCCCGTAGAGGAGGGCGAGCCTGCGCGCGCGTATTTCATCCGCGGAGGATATACGGGCAGCTACGTAGTTACGAGAGTTCAGGTAGCGCGCAAACCAAGCCCCTTGCGCCGCAAGCTGGGGATCGCGACCGCCGTGTGCACGCTTGGCTTCGGCGCAGCGCTGTGGATTGTGGGCTTTGGGATTTTAAACGTCAGCGGGAGGGGTTCGCTAATTAATTTTGTCTGTATTGCCGCGGCAGGATTTGGGGTGCTAAAAGAGGGTGCGGATAATCTGAGAGCGTGGCTAAATCAGCGCACGTCCGAATAGATCGCCGCCGCGACGCAAATTTCATAGATTTACAAATCCACCGAATAAAATTTACTCACGCCCGCCGTATCTTTGCGGCATAAATTTTGCTAAAATTCGTTCCGAGCGCAAAATCCGCCACGCAAATTTAGAAAAAGGCAAAATTTGAACATAAACGAAGCAATAGAGGCAACCGCAAAAAAGCAAAAAGAGTGCCGGCTAGCATTTGCAAAGTATCTGTTTTTGGGAATTTTATTTATAATAGTGCTGCCCGTGGGCGGCGGATTTGCCGTATGGCATCTTTTTGAAAATCGCCTTGCACCGCTATTTTTCATCATTATCTATATTCCGTTTTTTCAAGCCGCACTAATGGCTAACGCTAGCCGAGTGACCAGCGAGCTGGGGGATTACAAAGCGTTTTATAAAGACGTTTTCGTCCGCGCCGCCATCCGCGGGATAGATCCAAATTTTAACTACGATCCATTTGCCGGCATCAGCCGTAAAGAATTTCGCAAAATCGGCATCTATTCGCCCGATGAGTTTCGCGCCGAAGATCAAATCGGAGGCATTTATAACGGCATCAAATTTAGCCTCAGCGAAGCGATCGATATCCCAAACGGCGCGACGCTGGAAATCGGCGACTCAGCGGCGTTAAATTTGCTATCCGCGATAATTTTTGCATGGGAGGCCATGAAGGATATGCAGGCGTTCAGCGGCTCGGTCTTGGTCTGCGAGCTCTACAAGAAATTTAGCGGGCAAACGATAGTCGCGAGTCGCACGTTAAATACTAAATTTATAGGCGAAAAAGAACAGATGGACGATACTCTTTTTAACGATGAATTTAGGGTTTTTACGGATGACAAAGTAGGGGCGAGGTATCTTTTGACGCCCGCATTTATGGAGCGTTTGAGAGAGTTAAAGATAAGATTTGCTGGAGAGATGGGGGTGAGCGCGGCGTTTATGGACGATAAATTTTATCTATTTTTAAACGGAGCGAAAAACAAATTTGAGACGACGCTCTTTTCGCCGCCGCCGAGCTTAGAGGACGCCGCTGGGATCAAAAATGAAATTTCAGAGCTTTTATCTATCATAGACGAGTTAAATTTGAACTCGGATTTAAGCGGGGCGGCGATTTTGGCTGATTAATGCGCGACGCTATTTATCGACTAAAATTTACTTGCGTTGCAGCTGGTCGCCGTTATTCTCCGCTGCCGACCGAGATGTGTTACGGCTCGGATCGCTCATTTTCGCTACCGACCGGAGCGCGCTTAAGTAGCTCCTGTTCGCGAGCGAATAATCTACAAAATTTCTCCCAGTCGTGCAGATAGACGAGCCTATGCTCTTTGCCGCTTTCGTCAATGTATATGCCCTGCGTCGAGCCAAGACTCATCTTTTGCCAGTAGTCGAAAAACGGCAGCGCCTCGATGTCCTCTTGCAGCACACCTCGCATCATGCCGTTATCGTAAATTTTTAGATCGTAGTAGGTCCTTTTCATTTTAACCTTTCTAAATTTCACCGCGACGGAATTTTATCGTGATGGAATTCTTAAATTTGCATCGCGATAAAATTCTGTCTTTTAGAATTTCGCGCGTCGCGAGATTTACCGCGAATTCCGTGTCTTTAAATTTTGCGGCGTCAATCCTCGATAAAATTCTGTAGAATTTCACCGCAAGTAAAATTTAGCCCGCCAGTGCCTTTAGCTGATTGACGTTTAGCCCGTCAATCAAAATATAGCTCGCATCGATAAATCGGTAGTTTTGCTTCGGCAGCCGCGCGATAAACTCGCCGTATTCCAGCTCGGCGATTGCATGGTAGTTACCTGCGTCGTTTTCGTCGCCCTCTATGCCTATGAGCGCGATCTGCCAGCGCGCGACGTCGCTATTTTTCAGCATCTCCGCGTTTTGCCACTCCACAAACGGCTTGTAGGGTAGGATAGTGGGCAGGTCCTGCGTGAGCGCGTATGAGCCCATTATCGTGCCGTCATCCCCATTTCGGTAAAACCTCTGGTGCGCGCTGTAAGCGTCGAGGTACTGCACCTCGGTTAGCCGCTTGCTAAACTCGGCGGCGGGGTTGTATGAGGCTAAAATTTCATCCATCATCGCGCGGTTTATCGCAAAAGGCCTCTGCACCCCGTAGCAAAAATTTACCTCCGTATCGCCGCTTAAGTGTTGATCTATCGAATGTAGCCCAGCCGCTATATCGCGCTCGTAGTCGAATTGCTCTATCCTGTCGTGAGTGTAAATTTCGCCATCTTCATCCGCGATCTCGCTTCCTAGCTGCTTAGATAGCGCCTGTAGATACGAGATCGCCAAAACCCAATCAAAGACCGTCGCGGGCGTATTTACGCGCACGGCGTAGCTTTGCTGCTCCTCGTCATATCTTAGCTCTATCCCGCGCCCGCTCTTGCCCCGCACGCCCAAAATCAAACACTCATACTCGCTCAAAGGTGATTTTAAAAACGCCCTCTCGTCAAAGTCCTCGGCGCTCTCGTCTATGCCAAATACCGATAGATCGGGCAGCAGATCCAATGCCTTGCTAACGCTCATGGCATCCGAATACCCCATAAATAGCGGTCGCTTTTTGTTTTTGACGCGGAATTCTACGCTCACCCTTTTCTCCTTTGTTAAATTGGCAAAATTATAGCGAAATTTTACCCGTCGCGGCGAGCTAAATTTGCGCTCGCAAGCCCGCATTGCTGGTTGCACGAGCGTGCGCCGCAGCCGTCACAAAGCTACACTCCCAATCGCGAAGGCTTACGCGCCGACCACGTCTTTTAGGCTCTGTGCGCACAAGCCAGCATCATTTAGCTCGCGCAAAATTTCATCCATTAGCTCCTCTTTGAAAACATCCAGTATCATCGCGCCGGCGTCCAGCTCAGCATAGCGCAGGGCGGGCTCGCTGAAGTTTTTAAGCTCTTTAAACCGCCGCTCGCCCCGCCTGGCAAATCCGAGTCGAACCTCGTTCGGGCTAAGGCTCAGCACGCCGCCCTCGCGAGCGAAATTATACACGCTAAAGCCGTAAAGCTGCGGATCGGTGGCTTTAGCTCGCACGCCCAAAATTTCCTCCAGCCGCGCCTTCGTGCCGTCTAGATCGAGCCCCGTTTGCAGCGCGATCTTGCCGCCCGTGTCGAGCCGCAAAAGCGCCAAAAACGAAGCAAAATCCTGCGTGATGATGCTTTGCTCATCGCATTCGACGTCGATGTAGGCGACCGCAGGCTGTTCGCTGGCGCGATAGTCCAGGCACAGATACCAATGCCTGTCGCCGCTGAAGGGTACCAGTCCGTCAAGCTCGAAGCTCACGCACTCGCGCTCCTCGCCCCAGCTAAAGCGCGTAAGCGACGGATGCGCCTCACCGATGCCGCTGACGGCGTCCAGCGGGTAGCCCTCTAGCTCGTAGCGCAGGTAGCCGCCGTTTTGTACGCTTAGCATCATAACTAGCTCGCGCGGTAGGGCGTGCCCTAGCTCCTCTTCCGCGGCCCTCAGCGCCTCGGGCGTGAGCGGTTCTTGCAGATATGGCAGGTAGATCGGCTTGCGCCAGATGTTTGCAAGCTCGTTTGCGTTCATTTTCGCTCCTTTAAATTTACGGGTTAAAATTTCAAACGCGCCTTAAATTCCAAGCTCGAAGCCGAAATCTCGGGCTATAAAATTTTAAAATTTTGCGGCGCCGAATTTTTCACAGCCCGCTCGCTGTATTCGGCGCGTCTGCAACTATTGGCTCGCTTCTTGGCGGCTTAAATTTAACCTAGATCGGGTGCCGTCTAAATTTAATCCGCGCCGAGCGAGCTCAAGGCCGCGCGCCGATAAAATTTCATCGTAAATTTATGCGGCCTGAGCATCTATTTAAAGCGGCGGAATTTTGCGGGCGAGCTAAATTTATCTTCGCGCGCCTAATCGAAATCATAATACAGGCTCCACGCGCCGCTTTGCGAGTTTTTGGCAAACATCAAGCTGCCGCCGTCAATCACGTTAAAGCCCGCCTTTTCGTCTGAAGAGACCTGAAAAACGAACTGAAAACCATCGCCGAAGCTCACTCCTGACTGGCAAAAGGAGGGATAGCCGCCGAATTTCGTGCAGTTGTGATACTCCAGCCCAGCCGTGACGTCGGAATAATAGAGCCCGACCGACCTTTTAAGCTCTAAAATTTCATGCACGACGTCAGGCTCCAGCCCGCCGCCGTCCCAGCTCGCGACGTCGTCCGCGGCAAATTTTGGCTGCAAAGGAAAGGGTCTTATCTGCGAGCGCGGATTTGCAAGCTCCTTTATGACGAGCTCAGCCTCGTTTTTATACTCGCGGACCTTCCACAGGCCGTCCATCTGCTCAGGGGATTTGCCGATGAGACCCTGCGAGATAAAGACCGTAAGCAGCTTGACGCCGTCCAAGACCTGTGGCACGTGGGGTAGCGCGGGCAGGTAAAACTGCGCCAGAGGGAGCATTGGCGCGCCGTTTTGATCCACAGGCAGCTCCTCGTCCGCCGCGCAGGCGAGCACGCGGCCGATCCAGCACTCATCGATCGCGCCTCGCGGCCTCACGCCGCCCGTCTGAAAATAGGTGATTTCGCGCGCGATCTTGCGCTGCAGCTCCTTAATCTTTTCTTGCAGATCCGTTTGCATTTGCGTCCTTTTCGGTTGGAATTTTAGCGCTTTTGTGAAATTATAGCGTAAATTTTACCCGCCGCCGCGAGCTAAATTTGCGCTCGGCCTTTGCGATAGCTTGCGTATTTTGCGCACGCCCGCGCGCCTATTTTGTGCTCGTGCGTCGCGAGCCCGGACTTTCGGTGCCAAACTTGCGAAAAGTAAGCTTAAAGCTTTTTGAGAGTAAAATTTAAACAGACCCACGTAGGCGGAAATTTAATCAAAAGGAGCGAAAATGACGAAAGATCAGTGCTGCGTTTTAAAGCATTTGACGGCGGGCGAGACGGGCGGTTTTGACAAAATAGGCGAGATAGACGATAACGAGTTTTTGAACGTGCTTATCGGAAAAGGGCTTGTTTGGATGCTTGACTGGGCAGGCGAGGACGAGACGGGCGATGTGGGCAAATTTATCAGCTCTAGGCTTGATGCGCTGCAAAGCGGCGTGGCTCTAGAGTGCGATAAAATTTACGTAAAGCTCGAAAAAGAAGCGAAAAAAGAGGGTTTCGAGCGCGGCGATGCGAGCCTATTTTTGATGAACGAGTTTCAAAAGGCGCTGAAGAAGAGCGATTTTAGGCTCTTTACTTTGGATCTTCATAGCGACGCTTATTATCTGCTCGTCGCGCACAAGGACGCCGAGAAAGATTTTAAAAAGCTAGGTAAGCGCGAGGAGCTATTTTGGGATATCGCGCCGTGGGGCAAGCGCCGCAAAAGGCAGATCCTTTACGTCATAAACTGCGAGTGCGGCGAGATGTCCGCGTGGCAGCTGGATGCGGACGAGCCCTCTCCTAGAGATGAGGTTTGCGAGGTTTGTGGGCGGGTGCTTTTCGACGCAGACGGCAACGCGATGCAGCCTTTAGAGAAGGAATTTATCTGATCTTGCTTATCGCGGTTTTGCGTGCGAAGTTTTGGCTGGATGAAAGTCAAATTTATTGCGCAGATTGACAGGATTTGGCGCACGGGTTTGGTTTGCGGCTCAGCGGCGAAACGCGGTTTAAATTTAAAGCTTGCTCGGGCGGCGGAATGTGTTTTGATTTGCAGCTTGCTTTGGTAGTAAAATACGCTTCGGCGCGGCTTGTTTGGTTTTCTATTCACGCGAGCGATGAAATTTTGCAGCTTGCGTTTGTGTCCTAATAAGACTTCGGCGCAAGACCCACTATTTAGCGCTTGCGTTCCGCTTTTACGTTTTTGTCTCTCAAGTTCGCAGTCGCGGGCGCATCTACCTATGCTGCACTAAATTTTGATTTTAATGGTTTTGGACGTAGGCTCGCGCCGCTAAAATCAAAATTTCGCTCTGTCTGCGAGCACTAAATTTATAAGCCTGTAAATTTAAAATTTTAATCGTAAAATTTTGACCTAAAATTTCTAAAATCTCTAAATTTTAAAATTTTAAATGCAATGCAGGCTTGGCGGCTCGCTAGCCATAAGGCTCGTAAATTCCGCCGCTGCAGGAGCGGCAAGCTCGTTTGATTTAAAGATAAGACAAAATTTAGCTAGAGTGCCCGCACAGAATTTCGATACTAGCGCGCCAGCAAATGCGCTGTGTTTGAAATCCGAAACCGACGAGGTGCGACGAGACTAACTGCGAGCTTTGACGATGCACGCCTCGATCGCCGCCATTACCGCTGCGCGAAACCCCGCCGCCTCCAGCGCCGCCAGCCCCTCTATCGTCGTGCCCGCAGGCGAGCAGACCGCGTCTTTGAGCTCCGATGGGCGCCTGCCGCTTTGCAGCAGACGCGCCGTGCCCTCTACCGCCGCCGCTACCGCGTCGTAGCACAGCGCCCGTGGCAGTCCGCCCCGCACGCCCGCATCCGCCGCAGCCTCGATAAAGGCGCACACATACGCAGGCAGACTCCCTGCGATCCCCGTAAATGCGGCGAAGCCAGCCTCATCTATCTCGTAAAATTTGCCGATTTTGGCGGCTAACGCTCGTACGATCTCCCGACTGGCCTCATCAAAATACTCGCCGTAGCACAGCGCCGTAGCCGACGCGCCGATACCCGCGGCGACGTTTGGCATCGCACGGGCCACGAAAACGTCCGCACCCACGATATTTTGGGCGCACTCCAGCTTGAAATTCGGCGCTAAAAGAAGCAGGATTTTGCCCGCGAGCTCCGGTGCGATCAGGTGCAAAATCCCTTCGTAGCTAGCGGGCTTGGTCGCGAGCACGATCATATCCGCTGCGTGCGCCAGCTGCGTCTCGCCCTCTAAAATTTGCACGCCGTAGCGTCTGCGCAAGGCTTCGTTTTTGCTTCTGGCATAAGCTAGGACTTGAAGCTTCGTATCGGAGCCGGACAGCACGCAAGAGGAATCATGCCCGTCGCTAGCGGAATTTTGCATATCGGGCTCGGAATTCCGCTCGCAAGCGGTAAAATTTTGAGCATCGGGCATAAAATTCCGCCCGTCGTGCGCGGAATTTTCTTTATCCTCTGTAAAATTTTCTCCGCCCGCCGCGCAATCTCGCCCGCCGGCTTTGCAAAGTGCGGCGATCATCGCCTCGCCCATATTTCCGCCGCCGATAAATCCCACTTTCATTTTCGCTCCTTTTAAAGCTAAATTATGCCTCAATGATAGCTCAAAATTTCTTTATTCGCCCTTGCGGCGCGCGGTTTATCTGCATAAAAGCAAATTTTAGCTACAATCTCGCCTAAATTTTTAAAAAAAGGATGCGTTATGGCAATAAATGTTTTTTACGACAAAGATTGCGATTTAGGTTTGATTAAGGCTAAAAAGGTCGCTATGATCGGCTTCGGCTCGCAGGGGCACGCTCACGCCGAAAATTTGCGCGATAGCGGCGTAGAGGTCATCGTGGGTCTGAAAAAAGGGGGCGCGAGCTGGAGCAAGGCTGAGGCGAAGGGCTTTAAGGTAATGAGCGTCGGCGAGGCTACGAAGGCTGCGGATCTTGTGATGATCCTAACGCCCGATGAGTTTCAGAGCGATATTTTCAAAGCGGAGATCGAGCCGAGCTTAAGCGAGGGCAACGCGATTGCGTTCGCGCACGGCTTTAATATCCACTTCGGACAGATCGTCCCTCCAAAGGGCATCGATTGCATTATGATCGCTCCGAAGGCCCCGGGTCACACCGTTCGCAACGAGTTTGTAAGTGGCGGCGGCGTGCCGATGCTGATCGCCGTTTCGCAAAATGAAAGCGGCAGAGCCAAAGAGCTTGCTTTAAGTTACGCAAGTGCGATCGGCGGCGGCCGCACCGGCATCATCGAAACGACCTTCAAAGCAGAGACCGAGACCGATCTTTTCGGCGAACAGGCTGTGCTTTGCGGCGGACTTTGCGCGCTCATCAACGCGGGCTTTGAGACCCTCGTCGAGGCGGGATATGAGCCCGAGATGGCATATTTTGAGTGCCAGCACGAGATGAAGCTGATCGTGGATCTCATCTATCAAGGCGGCATGGCTGATATGCGCTACTCGATCTCAAACACCGCAGAATACGGCGATTACGTAAGCGGTAACCGCGTCGTAAACGAAAGCAGCAAAGCTGCGATGAAAGAGGTGCTAAAGGAGATCCAAAACGGCAAATTTGCAAAAGACTTCATCCTCGAGCGCAAAGCTGGCTACGTGCGAATGAACGCCGAGCGCAATATCACGGCAAACAGCTTGCTTACCAAAACCGGCGATAAGCTTCGCGCGATGATGCCGTGGATCGCCAAAGGCAAGCTCATAAACAAAGATAAAAACTGATTTCGGCTGAGCTTTGGCTAATACAAATCCACGCGGGCGCCGCAAAAAGCGCCCGATCAACTACGCAACGATCGCCTTTGTCGTAATCTTATGCTTTTTAAGCGGCGCGGTTACCTACGCGGTTTTGGATCTCGTATTTGCGGGCAACAAAGCCGCGTTGCAGCAAAGCTCGCGCAAACAAGCCTCCGAAAGCCCTTCCGATTCTCGCGGTAAAAAGCCTCGTTTAAGCGCTGCACAGAAGGAAGCATTGATTCAAAAGGAGCTTGATAAGATCGCCGAGCAAAATGTAACCGCGCCGAAGCTTCCCGTAGAGCCTGCCTCGCAAAATTCCGCAAGACAAAATTTAGCGAGGCAAAATTCTGCAAACGGCGATTCGCAAAATTCCGCAAATTCTATGGCTTCCTCAAATTCCGCTGCCGTAAATTCGGCGAGCGACGGATCGGACGTAAATTTTACCGCGGCAAATTCCGCTTTAGAAAATTCCATAAATTCTACCGCGCAAAGTCCTGCTTCTAGCGGCGCGGACGATCTTTCTAAATCGCCGCGTAAGGCTTTGCCCGCAGGCTCTCGCGCAAAGCTAGCGATCATCATCGACGACGTAGGCACCGACGAGCAGGCGCAAAAGATCGCCGCTCTGCCCGTGCGCGTGACGCCGTCCATCTTCCCGCCCGAGTATCAGCGCAAGGACACGCGCTCGCTCGCTCGCGGCTTTGAGCATTACGCGATCCACCTGCCGATGGAGGCGAGCTCTGCCAAAAACAACTCCGCGACGCTGCGAGCTTCGGATAATTACGAGAAGCTAAACGGCGTCATAGCGAAGCTGCGCACGGACTTTCCGAACGCTAAATTTATAAACAACCATACCGGTTCTAAATTTACCGCCGACGAGCGCGCGATGCAAAATCTGCTGCGCGCGATGAACGAGCATGGATTTTTATTTATCGACTCGCGCACGAGCCCCGCTACCAAGGCCAAGGCGGCGATGAATGGGCTTGGTATGCGATACGTGCATCGCGATGTGTTTTTAGATAATCAAAACAGCGTCGCCGCGGTGCGTAAAAAGCTGCGCGAAGCCGTCGCGCTTGCTAAAAAGCAGGGTTACGCCATCGCTATCGGCCATCCCAAAAGCTCCACTCTGCGCGCACTCGCAAACAGCGCCGATATCCTAGGCGAGGTCGATTTAGTGTATTTGGACGAAATTTATGAGTACTACGAGTGAGCTCGGTTTTAAAATTCCAAGCCTAGCAAGGCTCGGTGCGAGCGAGCCTGCGCAGCTGTATTTTAGGGGCGAGCCGGCGATGTTACAAAAGCGCCGCATTTCGATCGTGGGCTCGCGCAAAATGAGCGTTTATAGCAAAAATTTGATCTTGCGGCTTGCGCGCGCTTTGAGCGATGCGGACTTTTGCGTCGTAAGCGGCGCGGCGATCGGCTGCGACATAGTCGCGCACGAAGGGGCGTTTCCAAACACGATTGCGGTTTTTGGCAACGGCCTTGATCAAATTTATCCCGCGCAAAACGCCGCTATGATCGGCAAAATTTACGAGCGTAGCCTCGCGCTTAGCGAGTATGAGGACGGCGTGAGCGCGCGCGGGTTTCAGTTTTTGCAGCGCAACCGCATCGTCGTGGCGCTGTCCGAAGCGCTGGTCGTCGCTCAAGCCGAGCCCCGCAGCGGCTCGCTGCAAAGCGCGCGCCTGGCCCGCGAGATGGGCGTACCCGTCTACGTGCTGCCGCACCGCATGGACGAGAGCGCGGGCACGAACGATCTGCTCGCAAAATCTCAGGCGCGGCTGATCGCGGACTTTGGCGATTTTGTCGCGTCTTTAGCTCCGCAGACGCCGCAAAACACTGAGCGCGCGCAGGATGAGGTGATGGAATTTTTAGCGCTAAATTCCGATCTGCAAGCGGCGATCGAGCGCTTCGGCGATAAAATTTACGAATACGAGCTTGAAGGCAGGATCGAAATTTTAGGCGCAAAGATAGTGGCAAAATAGCTGATGAGCGGCGTTTGCTCGCTATGACTTGCGCACCGCCCTCTAGCACGGCTTGTTTGCACGGCGCCAAGTCTGCGCAGTCGGAGTTTAAATTTAGAAAAAAGGCGGCTCGGTAAAATTTTACTTTCCGCAGTCACGCTCGAGCTTAAAACAAACCCGCGCGGCTTGTTTTTATGCAGCGCCGCTTGCCTCCGCTTGCGGTAATGATCGGTTTGTGAATGCTTCTCGCGATCTATAAAGACTTTGCGGTGCGGAATTTAAGCGTTAAAATGCATGAAATTTTCTGAAATAGCGTTTAAATGTTTGTTTGCCCATCGTGCTAAATTTTTGTGGGTAAATTTGGCTGTGGATTTCAGCATAAACGTAGTAGGCTGAATTTGCCGCAAGGAAAAATTTTGAGCGTGGCGGCAAAATTTTACGAGCTATAAAGCGCAGAGGGGCTGTGTCTGCTCCGTCGCGTGAATGCGAACCCGCTTTAAAATTTTGGTTTTACGTGGAGTGGGTTGGTTGCACGTCCGGCACCTGCACGGCAGGATTTATGCTCGTCGTGCTTTTGTGTGTCGCTTACGTGCGGTTCGCGTGGACGCAGTGCGGATACACCGAGCCGGGCACGGCGATCGAAATTTTGGAATTTGAAGCTCGCGGCACGCTAAATTTAATAGCTCGCAAGCGCCGCGAGCGAGTGAAATTTATGTCAATTTCGTATAAAATTTCATAAATCCGCAGCTAAATTCTGCGATAAAATTTAGCTATGAAATTCCGATCGCGGAATTTCGGCGATAGAATTTTAATGGCGGAATTCCACAAAATTTGATGTTAGCAAAGGATAAATTTTGATAGTTGCGATTGATCTTGGTCTCAAACGTATCGGCGTGGCGGCGGCACCGGATGATAAGACGCCGCTTCCGTGCGAGCCGATCCTGCGCAAAAATCGCACCCAAGCCGCGCGCGAGCTAAGCGAACTGCTGCGCGAAAAGGGCGCCAGCATGCTGGTGCTTGGCGTGCCGCGCGGCGGGGCGAGCGAGGAGGAGATGAGTAGGCGCATACGCCACTTCGCCTCGCTGCTGGATTTTGACGGCGAGATAAAATTTCAAGACGAGAGCTTTTCGAGCGCCGAAGCGGCAGAGTTTGCGAGCAAAGGCGCTAAGGGGGGCGGCAAGGATCCGCGCTTTGATAGTATCGCCGCGACGATAATTTTGCAGAGGTTTTTGTCGAGCAAGGGCTAGGCGCATGCGCAGCAACGCAATTTGCGCGTAGCGGTGAAAGATAAAACTGCCGCTCGTCTGCTTTGCCGACCACTTAATGCTCGCAAAATTTTATCTTGCCCGCCTAAACGGACGGAATTTATGCGCGTCAAAAGTCGGTAAAATTTCATCGTCCGCCAAAGCTTGGCGAAATTTTGCTTTGCCCGCAAAGAGTCTCTAGAATTTATTTCGGAGCATCCGTAAATGGCGCTTTAGGTAGTTAAACTAAGTGAGATTGACAGCGATTTAAGTTGTAAACGGCGAGGTTTATGCATTTTTGGCGATTTGTGTTTGCGCGCACGGCTGCTATTTAAGTTTTTTCAAGGTCTATTTAGACGCAAAGAACACTAAGCAAAATTGCAAAAACGCGGATGCATCATAGAATAGGGTGTAAATTTTGCGATAAATTTCATTTTAGGGAGCGGTTATGTTTAAGATCACGATGTTAGTAAAAAGGGCGCCGAATATCACGCAGCAGGAGTTTTTGGCACACTGGGCGGCGCATTCGCAAAAGGTTTTAGCTAATCAAAAGGCGCTAAATATTGTCCGCTATTCGAAAACCATGCCCGTTTTCCCCGAGGGACAAAGCACCAGACGCGAGACGGCGGCGTTTAACTGCGATGCAATGGGCGAGATATGGTATGAAAGCGTGCAGGCGTTTGCGGACGCACGAAACAGCGAGGTAGCGCGAGCGGTGTTAGCGGAGCTGATGGCGGATGAGGCGAGGTTTTGCGATATGAAGAACTCCGTGATGTGGTTCGGCGAGGAAGGGGCTGTGATAGAATTTGGCTCCAAAGAAGCGTAAATTTAAAGACTGAGAGGATAAAATTTCATGGATCGTGTAAGCGGCGAAAAGCGGGAATTTATTGCTCGCGGTCGATATGCTTTTTTGGCATACAGCGCGCGGAATCGCGGCAAATATAGTACTCATGGATGATGTGTGGGTGCAGCATACACATATGAAATTTACGTACGCTATACAGATACTGCGCGGCCTTGATTATTTTAAGGCTCATATATCTAAGTGGTGTAGATCTAAGAAGCCTGGGTATTGGAGCCAAAACGCCTAAAGACGCATTACGCTTGCGATTTTGGCATAGGCAAGCCGATTTCTAAGATAAAATTTAAAGGCTGGCGGCGTAAAATTTTTTAAAATTTCTAAGCAGCAATGTGAAATTTTCAAAAATTTTCTATGGCGCGGCAAGATGCTCACCATGGGCTTGGTATGCGACAAAATATTTTACACACTAGATTATCGCCCTGATAAATTACTATTGTAGAGTCCGTAGGTGTTTCATACCTCAGGATTAAATGCTTTATTATAAATACTATAGCCGTGGGCAGTCATATAGACGTGCGAGTAAAAAAGTGGGATAGCCAGCCATAAAAATAATCTTGCAAGTAAAATTTTAATTTGTCTTTTTGAAATTCAGCTCAAAGCTCCGTTTAAAATTTTATTTAAAATTTTGCTTGGGATTTTGATATAAATTTTGCAGGAATTTCGCCGCAAATTTCACAGCTATTATCAAAAATTAAAATTTTACCCCTCGCTTTTTGCTATAATTATTTTTAAAATTTAAAAGGAGCAAAAATGAAAATTTTAGCGTCGATTACCGCACTAATCGTAGCAGTCTACTTGCTCGCGCAGATATTTTTCCCGCAGGCGATCTCGTTTGTCGGATGCGGCATCGGTAGGGCTAATTCGTGCGAAGACTATGGAGCATATTTGCTTGAGGAGCGCGATTATGAGGCAGCAAAAAAGCCGTTTGAAAAAGCTTGTGAAGCAGGGCTAGAAAATAGCTGTGCTATCGCGGGAGATTTATATTACGACGAGCAAAATTTATATAAAACTACGAAAGATAAGGGCAAGTCCGCGCGGTTTTATTCCAAAGCGTGCGAGCTGGGAGCCGCCAAAGCTTGCTACAACGCCGCGATAATCTCTTATAAAAATGCTGATAAGAAAAATACGTTCGCATTTTTTGCCAAATCATGCGATTTGGGACTAGGCGAGGGCTGCTTGAACGCCGCGGTTGCTAGCTACGAAGAGAAAGATTATCAGGGCGCTCTTAAGTTTTTCCTCAAATCTTGCGATGCTGCTTTGGCAGAGGGATGCCAAAGGGTTGGGCTAGCGTATTCAAAGAAGGAATTTGGCGAGCCAGACCTGGATAAGGCGATGATCTACTACGACAAGGCTTGCAAACTGGGAGCGGAGTTTAGCTGCAATGTAGTAGCCGCGATGAATAAAATAAATGCAAGCGAGGCTAATGCTACTAAATAGATGGCAGGGCTAGCTAGATGATAATACGGCGAGATCGAAATTAGCGTAGAAATTTTGCGGAGCTTTATGGGATTTTATGAAATTTCGTGAAATTTTGTCTTTAAATTTTATTGCTGAGATTCCGCATATTGAAGTAATGGCGATGGATAGTGATTTTAAAATTTCAGTATTTTGGAAGTTTAGAATTTAATCTATGCTGTGGATTTTATTGACAGAATTTTGACTTGTCATAGACTTATCCATCGCGATATAGGGATTTAATCCATAATCTTAGTGCATCCCTGAAAGAGAAAAAATTGCGCAAACTAGCGAGTAGCTATGCAATCACAGCTGATATGGCAAAAATATCCGAAGAAGATCGCATGAGGTAATCAATCTGCGAAGTAAATAAAATCAATTCACAATTGTATAGAATCTATCAATAAACAAGTAAAATTATTCATCGCAAAGCAAGCAAAATCGATCTGTAAATGGGTAGATCAAGCTTAAAACTAACTCGAAGTAGCCTGTAAATAAGCTAAATTGCAAGCAAGATAAATTTTAAGTAGGCATATTGTAGGAAAGTAAAATTTTAGATGAGATAAGTGGGATAAATCGATTTCAAATCATCGTAGAAGTTGGATGACGATCCTAATTTAAAGCCCCATTTTTCCGGGATTTAAGATACCTTTTGGATCGAACGCCCTTTTGATCGCGCGAAATAGCTCCATCTCCGCTGCACTAAAAGCTAGTGGCATAAATTCCGCCTTACTTAGTCCGATGCCGTGCTCGCCGCTGAGCGTACCGCCAAGATCAACTGCAGCTTTGAAAATTTCGGTGATTGCGTCATGTCCGCGTCGCACCTGAGCTTCATCTTTTTTGTCGGCGACCATGACGTTGGTGTGGACGTTGCCATCGCCCGTGTGCCCGAAGCAGGGCACGCGCACGCCGTATTTATCGCCGATGCGCGCGATACGGCGCAGTAGCTCGGGCAGCTGCGAGCGCGGGACGGTGATGTCCTCATTTAGCTTAAGCGTGCCGTAGATATTGATCGCCTGCGAGCAGTTGCGTCTCGCAAACCAAATGCCCGCACGCTCCTCTTCGCTTTCTGCGATGCGAAAGTCGCTCGCGCCGTTTTGAACGAAAATTTCTTTTATGAGTGCGAGCTCCTCCAAAAGCACTGCTTCTAAATTGCCGTCCGTTTCGCAGATCAAAATCGCGCCCGCACCCTTCGGCAAGCCCTTATGAAATTTCTCCTCGACCGCGGCTATGCACAGCGCGTCTAAAAATTCCATCGCCACGGGCGTGATACCGGCTGCCATTGTCTTATACACGGCATTCATTGCTGCATCTACGCTAGGAAAAACGCCCATCGCGGTCTTTTTAAGCTTTGGCATCGGGATTAGTTTGAGCGTGATTTCGGTGATGACGGCAAGCGCGCCTTCGCTTGCGATTAAAATTCCTACCACATTGAAGCCTGCGACATCTTTTATAGTGCGTTTGCCCGCTCGGATCACCTCTCCATTAGGCAGTACCGCACGCAGTGCCATTACGTAGTCTTTGGTGATGCCGTATTTTGCGGCGCGCATACCGCCGGAGTTTTCGGCGACATTGCCTCCTAGCGTGGAATAATCCTGGCTTGCGGGATCGGGCGGATAAAAAAGCCCGCGCGCTGCGGCTGCTTTTTGCAGATCGATATTTATGCAGCCGGGTTGGACTACGGCGAGTAGATTTTGCATGTCGATTTCTAGAATTTTATTCATATGTTTTTCAAATGCCAAAATCACTCCGCCGTTTGCGGCTAAAGATCCACCCGTAAAACCGCTACCTGCGCCTCTTGGAACTATGGGGATTAAATTTCCGTTGCAGAATTTTAAAATTTGACTGACATCGTCCTCACTTCGCGGGAAAAGCACGCCGTCCGGCAGGCAGCGTCTTTTCGTCGCGTCGTAGCAGTATGCTGTGCGATGAGCCTCGTCAAAATAGGCATTATCCGCGCCTAATAGATTTGTAAAAAACGCTTGCGCGGCGCTATTCATCGCCGTCTAAGCCCAGCAAATAGCGGTAGTGCTTGTCGTAATCGCTGATCGGGCCATTAGTAAAATCCCAAATGACGGTCTTTATCTCGCCCACGCGTGAGTAAAATGGCAGCTGATAATAAGCTACGCTGCCGCTAGCGAACGTGCGTAAAGGCTTGAAGCTGCCGCAGTCGGCAAATACGCCTTGTTTATCCATCGCTATAAAAATCAGTCCAGCGCTGTTTTGCGCGCAAATTTTACGAAAATCGTCGCGGCTAGGATTTGGCTTGTGGTTATAGCTAAGATAGGCGCCGCCAAGATCTGGGTGGATAAAATTTATATTCGGAAAAGCCTTGATAACCTGCTCGTAAATTTCAGCGTTAGGCGCGACGATTATGGCGCGGTCATAGAGGAAATTTAAGATCACTTTATCGCCGCTTGAGGGTAAAATTTTAGGCAGTGGCAGCGCCTCTTGAGCTAACATATCAAAGACCTCAAATCGCACCTTTGCCTTGCCTGCGCTTTTTTGCGTCACGACTGCGCGCGCGATGATGGAGCTTGCGCCGCTACCGAAATTATGCATCACAACTCCGCTGCTACCTACGGCAATCGTAGGGCTATCTGTGATCTCGCCCGAACCATCCGCTACGCTAAGTAGGGCGGTTTCGTATCGCGGCATGTTAAATTCCGCCCCTATCGCCGCACTTAAAAATAGGCCTAAAATAAGTAAAGCTTTTTTCAAAATTCTGCTCCTGAATAAAATTTCGGCTAATTATACATAAAACTTTGAAATTAGCGATAAAATTCCGCGGTATTTACGAAATATAAGCGTTTTTTCGTTACAATCCCGCCTTAAAATAATATTTCAAAGCGGTTTTATATGACTAGAATTTTTATATTGCTTTTTCTGTGGATAGGCGTAGTTTTTGCGAACAACCCCAGCGTAGAGAAGTTTGCCTGGCCCGATGGCGTGAGTCTGCTGCAATTTATGGAAACTGCGGGCATTCCCGCGTCTGTATATTATGACCTGGATAAAGAGGATCAGGAGCTTGCCGCCGAGGTACGAGCTGGCGTGGAGTGTCAAATTTTGCGTGATCCCGCAGGTCGCGTCTCCCAGCTGCTAATCCCCGTCAGTGAGGAGCTTCAGATCCACATCTACCGCGATAAATTCGGCACTTTTAGATTCGTTTATACTCCGATAGTTTATGAGGAAAACAGCTACTCTTTAGGAATTCAGATCGAAAGCTCGCCCTATCAAGACATCATCAAAGCTACGGGCAATGCAGCTTTAGCGAATGAGTTTATGCTTGTTTTTAAAAATGAGGTAAATTTTAAAAAGCTGCAAAAGGGCGATCGGCTCGTGATCCTGTATGAGCAAAAAACGCGCCTTGGCAAGCCTTTTGGCGGAGTAAATATCACCGCAGGAATGATCGAGGAAAATAAAAAGCCCAAATCGCTATATTTTTTCGATGATAAATACTACGACCGAAGCGGTAAAAAGGTCGAATCTTTTCTACTTATCACGCCGCTTGTTTATACTAGAATTTCATCCTATTTTACCCCTAAAAGATTTCATCCGATTTTAAAGCGATATCGTGCGCATTTGGGCGTGGATTATGCAGCTCCCAAAGGCACTAGGGTAAATGCAGCAGGAGCGGGCAAGATTAGCTTCGTAGGGCGTAAAAACGGCTACGGTAACACCGTAGAGATCAACCACGGCGGCGGTATCAGCACGCTTTATGCGCATCTTAGCGGCTTTGCTAGTGGCACAAAAGCAGGCGTTAGCGTCAAGCAAGGTCAGCTAATCGCTTATGTGGGCTCGACCGGGCTTAGTTCGGGACCGCATCTGCACTTCGGACTTTATAAAAATAAGCAGGCGATAGATCCGCTTAAGGTAGTCAAGATTGAAAAAACTAATGTTATAAGCGCTGAGGAGCTTAAATTTAAAGCTCTCGTCAAAGATATGGACGCTAGAATGGCTGCAGCTAAAGACGGCTCGAAAAACCCGGCTAAATTTGAAAACTACGAGTCGCTTATCACTATAAATTAAGGCTGAAAATGGAAAATAAAGAACAGCTGGACGACGTCGAGGAAGCCAAAGCGCTTCTTGATGCGCACCTGGATGATACGCTTGAACATGAGCTGAGTGCCGCCGATCTTACGGAGCATTTAAAAACTCTAAAGAAGCACGACGAAGAAAAATACGTAGAATTCTTAAAAAAGCTAGATCCTGAGGATCTTGCCGATGCTGCGCTTGAGATGCCCGAGCATATGCTCGAAGACGTCATCGAAACTCTGCCTCACGAAAAGATCGTAAAAGCGATTGAGGAGCTTGAAAGCGACGATCAGGCAGAGCTTTTGCAAAACATCGGCGAAATCGACGAGGACAAGGCCGAGCAGATTTTCTATGGGCTTGATGAGGACGATCGCCACGATATTCTTACGATCTCCAAATATAGCGAAGACGAGGCGGGCGCGTATATGCAGACCGAGGTCTTTAGCGCGAGGCAGGATCAGACCCTGGGGCAGGCGGTCGAGATGCTGCGCGTTATGCGCGAAAAGGACGAGATCGAAAACGTCTTTCAGCTCTTCGTGCTTGATAAAAAGGGGCATCTGCTTACTACCTTTTCGACGTCCGATCTGATTTTATATGATTTTTCGCTCACGCTGGAGCAAATTTCACAAAAATTCGGCGCCGAAAATAAAATCCACTTCGCCACCGATACCGATAAGATCGACGACGTAATCAAGGACTTTGAGGAATTCGACCTTAACGTCATCCCTGTAGTCGATGCTAACGGCATACTCATCGGGCGTATCACCGCCGATGATATCCACGATCTCATCCAAGAGCGCGCCACCGAGCAAATTTACAACCTCGCGGGCGTCGATGACGAAGCGGAGGACGATGAGACTACGATCTTTAAAGCAGGTCGCGCGCGCGCTGTGTGGCTAGCGGTAAATTTATGCACGGCGATCGTAAGCTCCACGATCATCGGGCTTTTTGACGCCACTATCGAAAAGTTGGTAGCACTCGCCGTGCTTATGCCGATAGTCGCCTCCATGGGCGGTAACACCGGCACGCAGGCGCTTACGGTAACCGTGCGCCGCCTAGCCCTGGGCGAGATAGCATTTAAAGACAAAAAGCAGGTTCTCTTTCGCGAGATCACGATCGCTTTCATAAACGGCCTCATTTTTGCTACGCTGATGGGGTTTGTGGCGTATTTTTGGTTCGGCATTAAGCTTTTGGGGCTAGTGATTGCGATGTCGATGGTGCTAAATTTGACTCTTGCGGGGCTTTTTGGTGCCGTCATTCCGATCACGCTTAAAAAATTAAATATCGATCCCGCCGTCGGTAGCTCCGTGCTGCTTACCACGGTTACGGACATCGTGGGATTTTTTAGCTTTTTAGGACTTGCGACGTGGATACTACTATAAAAAATTTTAAAATTTCCGAGCTTAAAAGCTCAAATTTCGTTAAACCCTTTCGCTTGAGCTTTGAAATGGACGGCGTAGCGCGCGCGTGGGACTGCGTAAAGGTGCACGATAGCGTCTCGATTTTGCTCTACCATACGCAGCGCAACGCGCTCTTGCTCGTTAAGCAGTTTCGCCCCAGCGTGTGGTTTTATCAAGAGGAAAATTTAATACATGGGATAATGATATCTGAAATACGGAATTTGAAGTTATGTATTAGAGAGTTGGATCGATTTTTGCCTTTTGTTGATAATTGGGCGGTTTGTGATGTTTTGTCGCCGGATGTATTGAAAAATAACAGAGAAGAAACTTTAAGGAAAGTAGATTTGTGGTTGAAGAGTGAACGTGTATATACCGTGCGTTTTGCGATAGGCGTATTGATGCAATATTTTTTGGATAAGGAATTTAACGACAAATATTTGGAAAAAGTAGCAAGAATAGAGAATGACGATTATTATGTAAAGATGATGCAGGCGTGGTATTTTGCGACGGCTTTGGCTAAACAATGGGGAAATGCTATTGTTTATCTTGAACAGAAGAAGTTAAAAATCTGGGTACATAATAAAA
>NZ_CALHII010000094.1 GCF_938030815.1 uncultured Campylobacter sp. | reverse complement strand
GCGCGGCAAAGTGCCGCGCCGTATTTTGTTTATATCGTGCTGAAGCGCGATATATTAGTCTTTCTTTTTCATATCGTATTTATTGACCATAAATCCGACCAAGCCTACGAAAAATAGACCGCCGCAGATGTTGCCTAGCGTAACCGGGATCATATTTTTAACGATGAAATTTCCCCAGTTTATTGAATCTATTTGAGCTGCCGTTACGCCGTGAAGCGAGCTTGCAAGAGCATTTACATCGCCACCTGCAGCCGCAAGGTAGTGGCCTTTAGCGATGATGCCTTCAGTTAGGATAAACATATTTGCAACGCAGTGTTCCATCGAGCAAGCTACGAATGCGCCGATCATCCACATAATTGCAAAGAATTTACCTGATAGATTACTCTCGCTGGTCGCAGTCCAGATAGACATACATACAAACACGTTACAAAAAATTCCGCGGATGAATAGCTCATGAAAAGGTGCGTTTATTTTGCCTGCTGCTGCAGGAATGAAGTGCTGCAAGATGTAGCCGTCATATTTAAGCGGAAGTCCTGAGTAATAATACATATACGCGATTAACGCGCCGCCTACGAAGTTAAAACACCAAACGATAGCCCAATAGCCGATTGTTTTACCTAGCGGTAATTTGCCATCGGCAGCAGGCACACCCGTTAAAACAGAGCTGGTAAATAGATGCCCACCGTAAAAAACCACCATCATCAGACCGCAGCTAAAGGTAATACCTCCGATGAAATTCGATAAGCCAATAGATTGCTTTTCAGCCATTCCGACGGTCGAGTGAGCCCAGAAAATATCGCCCATAGCGATTGCAGCGCCCGCCATTATAGCTAGAAAAATTACGCTAATTAGCGGGGTATGCGCCTTGTGTTGCATCGAACTAGACACCGCTTGCGCGGTTTCTGCAGGATTTAACATTTACTCCTCCTCATTTAAATTTGAATCAATTTCTAAGATACGCTCATAAGCTTTTTGCGCACTTTTTTTTGCGCTCTCGCTTAGCCCTTCTTTAAAATCAAGGACATTATCGAGCAGTACGCTTATGCCCAAAAACAATGTCTTTGGGCAAATTTTGCGCAGATAGCTTAGAAGCACCGGCGTAGGCAGGTTATGCGTCGAGTAGATATAGTCGCGATCGTTGCTGAGGTCGAAAAATTCTATCTTATCCTCATCAAAGCCGCTCATCGCATCTACTACTATTAGAATTTCAGGGGCGAATTCCCTAAGTGCTGCAAATTCGTTTTCGGGCACATCCTGCCCATAAAAAACGCGCCAATCTTTTAGGTTCGCCTCGACTATTCGCCCCGTTTCATTGCCCACGTCGTCGTCGCCGCGAAGGGGATTGCCGATACAAAGCAACGCCTTTCGCATCAAAAATCCTTCCTTAGCACGAAGTATCCTTCGCGCATATTTTTTAGCAGATCTTTAAGCTCACATTCGCAAAGCTGAGGGATTAGCTTAGCTGCGTGCTCGGCAAAAATTTCAATCTCGAAATACTTGCTTAGGTTACCGATCTTAAATTTAACGTAGTCGCCCGAGTTCTCGACGTTGCGTTTAAATTCTTCATCGTCTATCTCAAGTACCTTTTCGCTAAAATCTATCGTACCTACGCCGTGACCGACGCAGGTGGAAAAAACCTTGATATCCTTTAGCTCTTTGGGTAAATTTTCGTTTTCGTCCATATGCCGCTTTGTAAGCTTAAAAACCTCAATCATCGTTTGCTCCAGACCTCTTTTTGCGGATCGATCTTAAATTCCTCCGTAGCGCGGGCGTATTTTAGATATACGTCATTGTGCAATAGTGCCATGCACTCCGCGTATCTAGGATCCTCTTCGGTATGGATAGCGTTAAGTAAAGCCTCGCGAGAAGCTTTTGGATCGTGAACGTCAGATGAGGTTTTGATCGCATCCATATATTTTGCGAATAAAACTCTTCCGAAAATATAGCTCATTAGCCTCTTAGCTTCAGCTTGCAGATCGCGCTCGAATAAAATATCGCCTATAACTGAATTCTTGACCGGTGGCGGAAGAGTACTATCTTGCTCATAGCTCTTCTTTTGAAGCTTTTGATCGATGATGCCAAGCGCCATGCCAAGACCATAGATGATGCTAGCGGGATGCGGAGGGCAGCCAGGGATATAAACATCTACCGGTACAATCTTATCGATACCACTCCATACGCTATATGCGTCATGAAAAATTCCGCCAGTGCTTCCGCAGGCTCCAAGAGCTACTACGATCTTTGGATCAGGTGCAGCCTCATAAGCGCGGAGCAGCGGATAATACATCTGTCGAGTAACCGGACCGGTGCAGACTAAGATATCTGCGTGGCGAGGGTTAGCTACGAGTTTAAATCCGAAGCGCTCCGGATCCCACATCGGCGTGATAGAAGCAAAAATTTCGATTTCACAGCCATTGCAACTTCCGCAGTCGATACGATAAACGCTGAAGCTTCGTTTGATATTTTTCAAAAGCTCCAATTTTGAGGTTAGATCGTTTGCGTTTTTAATATTTTCGGGGACTTGATACAAACTCATTTTATTGCCTCCTCTATACCTTTAGTCACTCTTTCGACCGCTTGAGCTTTTTTGCATTCAGGACAGATGTAGAGATATTTTTTAGCTTCTTCTAATCTGCCTGGAAGCAAATTTGCCGTACTTAGCTTTTCTAGCGTGTAGTTGATAAGCCTTTTTGGGGTCATCGGCTTGCCGCAGCAGCTGCATTTTTCCATCTCAAGCTCGCCGTGTTGGATAAGCGCGCTTTTATCAAATTTTACCGCTAGCTCAAAGCTATTGCCTAGCCTTACCGCTCCCGTAGGGCATACCTCGTCGCAGCGACCGCAAAATATGCAGCGTCCGCAATCAAATTCCCAAATTAGTTTGGTTTGGGCTTCATTCATCTTAAGCTCAATCGCATTAGATGGGCAGGCGATACCGCATGCAGCACAGCCTATGCAAAGCTCATAGGTGTATTCAGGCTGCCCGCGAAAATTCTCGGGCACGATGTATGGCTCAAACGGATAAGCATAGGTCGCCTTGCCATATTTTTCGGTAATGTCGAATAATTTCATCATCTTAAATCCTTTTTGCTAACCTTGCCGTCTTGGCAAAATTTCTTAAGGTCTTTTTCGGTTAGAATTTTACTCTTTCCGCTATTAATATCGACTAAAGTTACGCGCTCGGTGCATGAGTAGCACGGATCCATCGAGCATACGATTAGCGCCGCATCGGAGATGTTATTTCCGCGGAATTGAAATCGCAAGCTCGGCCAGTTGTTATACGTAGCGGCGCGACATCTCCAGCGGTAAACCTTCTGTGCGTTTCCTTGCATGATCCAGTGGACATTTTCGCCGCGCGGTGCTTCGTCGTGACCTAAAGCGTAGTTTTCCGGTCTGATCATAGTCTGTGGATCGATCATTATCGGAGTTTGTGGCATTTGATGCAAGCACTGCCTGATGATGTGGATCGATTGTTTGAGCTCTTTATATCTTACGACTTCGCGACTGAATACATCGCCACCGTGCTCTACGGCTACTTCGAATTCTATCTTGTTGAAGAAATCATAAGGGTGATCGTAGCGGTTGTCGCGTTTAAAACCGGAAGCTCTCATATTCGGACCTACTGGGCTAAAATCACGCGCCACTTTGCGATCTAATACGCCCACGCCTTTCCAGCGACCGATTTGGCGTTTATCCTCCATAACGGCGTCCCAAATTTCAGAAATTTGAACATCGAGCTTGTTGATGATCTCGATGCTCTTGCGAATTTCATTATCGGTCATATCGCGGCGAAGTCCGCCCATAATTACATTGCCATAAGTCTTGCGACCGCCGGTTACGAGCTGAGCTAGCTCCATGGAGTATTCGCGCACTCTAAAGATATGCATGAAAGCGTTGTAGTTGCCCGTTACCTCGCAGGCTAGACCGATATTTAAAAGATGGCTGTGAAGGCGCTCGATCTCAAGGCAGATGACGCGGATAGCTTGCGCACGAAGCGGAATTTCAAGCTTGATAGCTTTCTCTGCTGCTTCAATACACGCAATCGCGTGAGCGTAGCCGCAAATTCCGCAGACGCGCTCTGCAAGGTAGCCCATCTGATCGTAATTCATTCGGTTTTCAGCTAGCTTCTCCATACCGCGGTGTTGATAAAATAAGCGGTAGTCTGCATCGATAATCTCATCGCCGTCGCAAAATAGTCTAAAGTGCCCCGGCTCATCGCTCGTTACGTGAAGAGGTCCAAGCGGAACATCCACTACGCCATCACCGCTAGGAAATAAAAACTCTGCATTAGGTTCGTCTTTATGATCTACAGGATCGGGTCTATAGCGATAGTCCATCGCGTCTTTGCGAAGCGGATGAAGCCCATCCGGCCAATCGTCGCTTAGCACCAAACGACGTTTATCAGGCAAGCCTTCGGCGATTAAACCAAACATATCGAAGGCCTCTCTTTCGTACCATACGCAAGCAGGCACTAAAGGAGTAACCGACGGGAACGTCGGATCCGATCCGGGAATTAGCGTCCTAACGGTAATGAAGCATTTGTCCTCTGCGGCAAAATCCTCCGCTTCGGTCATCTTACCACCTTCCATAGATATCGCATAATAAAGCGCGAAATTTCCGTTTAGCTCGCGCTCATCGTTAGGAATCATCGTGCTGATAAAACCGCCGATGTCATAATACAGCGTTTTAACCGCAAGCGGCAGATCATTTCTATCCACTAAAACGGTGATTTGATCCTCGGCTTGGCGGGTAACTTCTAAGACCTTGACTTTGGTCTTTAAAATTTCTATAAATTTATCGCCTCTCATTTTTAACCTCTCATCATTATTCTAACGCCGTTTTCGACGAGCATCCAAAAATCACCTACGTGCCATACGCCGAAAATTATCACTAAAGCGCAAAGCAAGATTAGCGGTAAATTTTCAAACAAGCTCATCTCTTTAGCATAAACCACTTCACCTTTAGGCGTACCGAAGCTCGCTAGATTAAAGTGCGCGAAGTCCGCAATGAAAATAATTACGAGCGCGATCGCAAATAATGCTACGGCTATGTATTGACCGCTGGCTATCGCGCCTTTGAAAACGTTAAATTCGCTTACAAAGATCGCAAACGCAGGAACGCCTACGAGCGAGCAAACCGCAGCACCAAACATTATCGTAGTAAGCGGAGCGATTTTTACCATACCGCCCATTCTAGACATATCTTTGTGACCATAAATTCTAGCGATATTACCGGTAGAGCAGAATGCAAGAGCCTTAGTAAAGCTGTGAGCTAAGCAGTGAAAGATCGCGGCAAGCAAGCCAAAATATCCGCCGATACCTAGCGCAAATGCAATAACACCCATATGAACGACCGAGTGGTAAGCAAACATCCTCTTTACGTCGTGCTGACGAACAAGGAAAATTCCTGCTATAAATAGCGTGATCGTGCCCGAGATCAGCATCACGTGCTTAACGAAGTCTGGCCCTACCGCTTCGGCGGTTACCGCGTAATATCTAAATATCGCTAGCATCGCACATTTTAAAAGCACACCCGAAAGTAGCGCTGAAATAGGAGCCGGACCTTCTGCGTGAACGTCAGGAAGCCAAGTGTGAGTAGGAGCAAGTCCTGCTTTGGTTCCAAAGCCTATTAGAGCGAATATAAAGATAAGCTTAGCGGCATCTTTGTTTAAGCCTTTGGCGTGATCCATAATGCTAGTCCAAAGCATCGAAGCCTCGCCATCGCCCGTGATTTTGAATGTAGCCGCATATAGTAAAACGGTCGCATAAAGCGCGAATGCCAAGCCGATCGAGCAGATAACGATATATTTGTAACCGCTCTCGGTAGATTTTTTGTCTTTATGAATAGCGACCAAAAATACCGATGCTAACGTAGTGGCCTCTACTGCAGCCCACATAAACGCGACGTTATTGCAGATAACGCTAAGCGTCATCGTAAAAACGAAAACGTGACAGAGCGCGTAGTATTTTCTAAGATCGCTAAGATCCAGATGACCGCCCTGTATCTCCCATTTCATATAGGTGGTGGAGTATAAATTTACCAAAAAGCCCGTTATGGCGATTAGCACTAAAAATACGCAACCTAGGCTATCTAGAAATAGAAATTTATCGTATGCGTAAAAAGCCTCGAAGTTGCCGCTGATAAGCTTGCCTACGTTACAGAGTAGCCCTGCGGATGTAACCCCAGAAATCAAAACGTGTAGCGTGCTTAGGAGCTTGAAATTCTTAGGGCATAAGAATAATATCAGCGCTCCGAGCAACGGAAAAATTAATATAAAAGCTAAACTATTCATCATTAACCCCTTAAATTCGAAGCTTTAGACGTATCAAGTCCGTCATAGGCTTTGTAAAATCTAACCGCCAAAATGCTCATAATAATAACCGCAAAGATTGCATCGGTTAAAATTCCAAGCTCGACTAGCTCGTGAGAGTTGTAAGCCATAAGTGCAAGGCTTAGGTGGATGCCGTTTTCAAAGAGGCAGTAGGCTAGAATTTGCTTGATGAAAGAATTTCTTAGCATGAAGCCGAAAATTCCCATCATAAATACGGTTACCGCCGCTATTAGAACGATTCTTTCTTGAATAAGAGAGAATTTAAGCAAGATCGGATTGATTGTCATCGCAATCGCTAGCGAAAATCCCATCGCAATAACGGGGCTTACGAAAAAGCCACCCACCGGCTCATCCTCGCTGATCACATCCAGCTTTTTAACTAGCCAAAATAAAATTCCCGGCACGAAAATAACCTTCGTAAAAAACGCCACTATCGCCCAAATTCTAAGCTGCGGCGCATTGAAGTTAGAATACAGCATAAAAAATATGCTTACCAAAAATAGCGTCTGAATCGCGTAAATTCCGATCGAAAGTTTTAAATTTCTAAGTCCGAATACCGCGAGTGACGTTACGATCATACAAATTGCTAAAATATCGATACTATTCATCTTAAAATCCTACTACGTAAAGCGTTAATGCCGCAAAAGCGATGGCAAGAGCGCCGCATGAAATTTTGCGCATGCTCGAAGTCATTCTGAAGCGTGGTCCAAAGTTGTCGATGAAAACGGCTGCTACGTAAAATACGCCGGTTTTTAGCACAAAGATTATGATCGCCAAAAACGGATTGCTAAAATTCCACGGCTCAAATATCGTTAGGAATAATCCGATCATCGCAAATTGCTTCAAAATAAGCGCCGCTTGCACTAAGCCTAGATCGCTGCCTGCATATTCGCCAAGCAGACCTTCTCGAAGCTCTTGCTCGGCTTCGGCAAGATCAAATGGCTTTCTGCCGGTCTCGACATACATACACCATAAAAACGCAATCGAAGCGACAGCAAAGCTTGGAATTTGATAGCCGATCTGACCGCTGCGTACCATCTGCTGGATCTCAACTAAATTTGAAGTTCCCGCAGCCATCATTACTACGATTAGGCACATCATCATCACAGGTTCGACAAAAACGGCAAGCATCTGCTCGCGTCCGCCGCCGGTTGCGGCAAACGGGTTACCGCTATCTATTGAAGCCGCACCGAATACGAAGCGCAAAAGCGCGCCTAGATATAGGATAACGAAAATATCCGAATACGCTCCGAAAAGGGTATCTTTGCTGTATGTAATAGGAATAGCCGCCAAAATCGCTGCCGAAGTAGCGAAAAGGAAAAACGGCGCCCACCTAAATACCCAGTGGCTGCACGCAGGAACGGTTCTGCCGCGCTTAAAAAGCTTAATAATATCGCGGTAAGTCTGGAAAAAATCGCTTCCTTGTTTCGACTGAAGCTTGGCTCGAAGTTTTCTCGCCATACCGTCGAAGAGTGGAGCGACTAGGACGATAACCGCGACTTGAAATATCATTAAAAATATAGTTTGTATAGTCTGCATCTTAAACCTCCTAGATCAAGAAATATCCGACGCCCAGTATCGCGCAAAGATAGATTAGGATGTAAAGCGTATATAAATTTGCATAGCCGCTTTGAATAATTCCTATCTTATCGGCGATCTTCTTACTCCAATCGATTACCGGTTGATAAATCATCGTCCACCAAATGTCTCGTGGGTGGTTGTGATACTCGATCGGTCCGAAGTAGCCGTTTTGCTCTATTCTGCGTTTATGACCTCTAAATAACCAGTCCATAATCTTTCTTAAATCGCCGGTAAAAGGACCGCCAGTTATCTGCATGCGAGGGCTATATTTAAAGCCGCACGCCCAAGGATCTGTCTCGCGAGGTTTGTCACGATTTGCTTTCATAACCGCTAGGATGATAAACGGAAGCAGCATTGTAGAACACAAAATCACTGCAATAAGAGGAGTTGAAACGATACTTCCCAAAGGCGAAGTGATTGACGAAGCACCTAGGCTTGCGACAAATTCTCTATTGGAAGTGATAGAATTTACCGCTTGCATGATGTAATCGACTATGAAGTGTGCGCCTACGCCAAATCCCACGCAACCTATCATCAAAATGATCATTCCTAAAACCATTCCTAATGGGCTTTCTTTTGCATTTTCCCAAATTTTTTCATCTCTTGGGGTTCCTGCGAAGATTACTGCATAAAGCTTAAGGTGCATACCGACCAAAACGCCGGTAAGCGCAAGTGCGACTACTGCTAAAGAGAAAGCGTATCTGATGAAAATTCCGCTTTCCTTAGCACCTTGAAGCATTCCTTGATAGGTAAACCACTCTGAAACGAAGCCGTTTACCGGAGGAAGCGCTGCGATACCCATGATACCGATAAACATACCAACAGCAGTTAGAGGCATTTTTTTAGCTAGCCCTCCTAGCACGTCCATATTTTGCGTATGAGTAGCGTGGATTACAGAGCCTGCACATAAGAATAGCAAGCCTTTGAATATCGCGTGATTTACTACGTGGTAGCAGCCTGCTAAAAATCCGACTGCGGCTAGTGTTACATTGCCTGCTGCGACGCCGTAAATTCCGGTGCCAAGACCTAGTAGGATAATGCCGATATTTTCAACCGAGTGATACGCAAGAAGCGCTTTAAAGTCGTGCTGGCACAACGCGTATAAAACGCCAAAAAGCGAGCTGGCCGCTCCTAGGATCAAAACTGCAAGTCCGAAATAGATACTTAGCGGTAAAAATAGTGTAAATTTAACAAGGGTAAAGAGCGCTACTTTAATCATAACGCCGCTCATTAGCGCAGAGACATTTGATGGAGCCGCAGGGTGAGCTTGCGGTAGCCAAACGTGAAAAGGCCACATTCCAGCTTTTGAGCCGAAGCCGACCAAAAACAAGATGAATGCTGCTACGGAAGCGCCCATCGGCATATTTACTTTTCCCCACTCCGCAAATTCGAAGCTTCCTGCGTAGTTTGCAATGATGAGTAATCCACAGGTTATACAAAATGCACCGATCTGCGCTATACCTAGATATACCATAACAGCTTTGAGCGTGCCTTTGCCATCGTTTACTATGATTAGAAATGACGAGATTAGCGTCATAAGCTCCCATAAAACAGCGAAGCAAAATACATTATCTGCGCTGATGACTAAAAGCATAGATAAGATGAAGGTATTAAATAAACATGCAAAAACGCCAATATTCGCCTTTCCGATATATTCTTCGGCGTAGCTCATACCGTAAACACTGCTTGCAAAGCCTATAAAAACGACTACGAAGCTGAAGAAATTTCCAAGTGGACTTAAAGCAAATTTTGGCGCATATAAGAAAGTGCCGCCCAAAACGAAGCTATCGCTTACGCCCATATTGGCTACGAAATGACACATCGCGTAAAAACAGCTGATAGCACCTAATCCAAATCCCACCTTAACGGCAGTTTTTGGAGCGCAGTATAAAAGGATACTAATTACTGCACTGACGATAAATAAAGTATAGACGCTTATCATTTTGCGCCTCCTTCTTTTTTGGCGACGCAACTGATTTCGCCGTTTAATACATCTTTTGCAAAAGCATTAGCCGCATCGTAGTCTATCGCAAAGCCCAATTTATGCTTACCCTCTTTAGGATCTATCATAATGATAGCGCTGGTTGGGCAAACCTCGACGCATGCAGGACCGTTCTCGCGTCCGTTGCATAGATCGCATTTGATGGCGGTGCTTTTGGCGCCCGCTTGGCTTTCGATCTCGAGATAATACTTCGGCTCGACCGCATAATTTACTGACGGCATAAGCTCGGCATTCGAGCTGATCGCGCCATAAGGACAGGCGAGCGTACACATCTTGCATCCGATGCAAATTTCTTCGTGCAATTCGATATAGTTATTATCGAAGCGAAGCGCACCGGTAGGGCAGACGTTTGCGCATGGTCCGTCATCGCACTGCCTGCACTGCGTAGGCATAACGCCGTAAGCCTGTCTAAGCACGGTAAGTCGCGATTTAGCAAGCTTGCCGCGCTCGTAGGCACTTGAGTAACAGGCTGCCATGCACGTCGTGCAACCGATACATCGTTTGTA
>NZ_CALHII010000093.1 GCF_938030815.1 uncultured Campylobacter sp. | reverse complement strand
GGGCGGCCTACGCTCCCTTTAAACCCAATAAATCCGGATAACGCCCACGCGCAGGGGCGAATTTCTTAAAATTTTGCTCGCTAAAATCGGTTATCTCAAACATCAACTCGCCTTTTGCATTAGCCCTGTCTCGCAAGCTATGAGCTACGAAATCGTAAAATTCGTCGTTTGTAAGCACGGCTAGACTTACGTTTATAGAGCAGTTTGCGCCCGTTTGAGCGTTAAATTCCATCATCTTTGAAAACGCAAATTTTGAGATCGGTAACTCAAATCGAGGCTCGCTTAATATCTGCGCAAAATCCTGCGGGGCAAGAATTCCGCGCTTTCCGCGATCCCAGCGTAAAAGCAGCTCATATCCATAAATCTGCGCGCCGCTAATGATCGGCTGATAGAGCACGAAAAATTCCCTCTCTTCGATCGCTGCAGCAATCCCTTCCTCGCTAGGTTCGTCTGCTTCGGCGCGCTCAAAGATGCAGTAGCGGTTTTTACCACTCGTTTTAGCGCGATACATCGCCCTATCTGCGCGCGATAAAAGTCCTGAAAAATCGATCTTTTCGCTGCCGTCGTAAAACGCTGCGCCAACGCTGATGCTTGCGCTAATCTCATTGCCTTTGAGGTTAAATTTCATCTTTGAAATTCCAAGCAGACGGTCTAATAGCACATGCGCGGCGTCCTTACTTTGCAGATCACCTATGATGGCGCCAAACTCATCGCCGCCTAGGCGCGCCAAGATATCGCCTTTACGCAGTAGCCCGCTCATCGCTTTTGAGATCGCTTGTAAAAACATATCGCCGACCTCGTGCCCGTAGGTGTCGTTGATCGCCTTAAAGCCGTCAAAATCGATGAAAAGCACCGCCATAAGCTTAGAATTTTCGCCCGAGCTTGCCGTAAATCTCTGCGCAGCCTTCATAAAATATACTCTATTTGGAAGCCCGGTAAGCGCGTCGTGATGGGCGATCTTAGCTAGCTCGCTCTCCTTTTGCTTTATCTGCGAAATTTCGGTAAACATCAAAATGAAATTTGAAGTAAGCGAAAAATCATCCTTTATCGCAATTGCCGTAAATAGCGCGGGGAAGGTGCCGCCATCCTTTTTCAGCCCGTAAATTTCATCTTTATAGGAGGTCTGTTTGCCGACGAGATTTTTTCTAATCCTCTCCATCACGTCTGCCCCGCCCTCCGTAGGAGCGAAGAAATTTGGAATTTTGCCGATGGTTTGGCTTTCGCTATAGCCAGTGATTTCATAAAAGGCGTTATTAGCGCGCAGCACGCGACCGCTCTCATCTGTGATTAAGATCGCCTCTAGCGAGCGCGAAAAGACGTTAGCGTTTAAATTTAACTCCAGCTCCGTCTGCTTGCGCGAGCTGATATCTTCGAGCGTAGTTTTTACAAGGCGAGAGCGAGAGCCGTGCTTTTCGGCGACGTAGCCTTGCATACTGATCCAAGTATAGGCATTAGCGGCGTTTCGCAGACGGAATTCGCAGCTAAAATCGCTTCTAAGCCCGGCGGTGCATTCGCGGATCATTTTATTGAAATTCTCTAAATCCGCGAAGTAAATTTCATAACTGAACTCCCCGAAGCTCATCGCAGTGTTTAGCCTTTTGCCGCGATATTTTAAAATTTTAAAGTAATTTTTATCAAACGACAGCGTCTGCGCATCAAGATCGATTAAGCAGGTGCAAAAATTCCTAGTCTCGATTACGGTGCGGTAAAAGTCCAAATCCTCCTGCAAGCCGCGGATCGCCTTAACATCGTCATCAATATTTTGAAAATAAAATGCAGCCCTGGCGGCGGACTTTTTGACATAGATGTTCACTTCGTAGCTATAGCGGATATTGTCGTTGTGGCGAATTTTATAGCTTTGAGAAAAGCTTAGCTCTTCTGCGGGCATATCGGCTAAGCGGTTTAAAATTTCATTTTTAGCCTCATTCGCATCCTTTTCATCCAGCAAATCCCATAGCCTTATCTCGCCGCTTAAAAACTGCGCCGCTTCGTAACCCCAAAGCTCTTTTATATTTTTGCTAGCATCTACGATCTTGCCCGAAGTGTAGTCAAACACGAGTGTAACGATAGGCGCGTGATTTAAATACTCATATTTTTGCTTAGTTTCATCGTAAAATCTGCGATATTTTGACGCATCCAGCACCACAAAAAGGGTTGAAATTTTACTTCCGTCGCGGATATAAGATTTTTTAACATAAAGGTCTTTGACGCCATTTTTGGTCTCTTGGCGGGTTACGACATAGTTTTCTTTGACATAGTTTGCGCGCTGGGTTTGATAGGCGTGATCGTAAAACGAGCCTGCTTGCAGCGCGAATATATTCCGTCCTACGACGTCATCGCCATAAAGCTCGCGCGCACCGTTGCTAGCGCTTTCGATCGTGCCTGCGACGTTATCGATGCTAAGCACCGAAAGGGAGCTGTATTTTAGCGCATCTTTAAAGCTGAGGCTAAAATCGCCGTGGCGCAGATTAGACTTCAAAACCTCATCTATGGATTTAGAAATTTCTAAGACGGAGCTTAGCGGATTTAGCGCTTCTATATCGCGGATTTTGGAGTGATAATCCCCTTGGCGCAGAGCGTTTTGAACTGCCGCTAGCGGGATAAAAACGCGCTTTTTTAAAAACGTAAAATTTGAAATTAGAAGGATTAAATAAGCTAAAATCGCTGCTGCTAGCGCTACGACGATAAAATCGTCCGCGCCTAAAAAATAGCCGGCTCGTTCGCGAGCCATTACGAAATTATCCCCAAATTTCGCAAGATATGCAAAGCTTAGCCCAGATTCGTCTTCGAAGCTCACTACTTCGCCTAGACGCGAAAAATCAAAATCCTGTCCCAATATATCGGTTGCGCTGCCAGGAGCGTTAAAGAATTTGCCTTCGGCATTAAAGACCAAAATATCGCCCAGCGAAGAGAGCCTGGCAATCGGCCTAGCGGTGTTAGCAAAGCCTAATAGATACGAATCCGCATTTACACGCTTGATTAAAAAATACCGCCACGCCCCATCCATCATCATATAGCGCGATACCCATTCATCCTTTTTTAGCTCGCTTGCGATATCCGCAAGCCGTATCTCGCCAAGATCCGAAATACGCGCATCCGATGAAAAATGCGCCAAACTCTCCTGCTCCGCGCCGCGGGCGCGCAGATAAAAAATAGCGTCAAATCTATGAGAAGATTTTACGACATTGCGGATCAAATCCGCGTAAAGCTCGCTTTGCGCAGCCTCATGCCTTGCGTCTAAAGAAAGGATAGTTTCTTTTAGAATTTCAAGCTCGCTAAAAAGCGACTCGTCGGTATTTTTAAGTAAAGTAATCGCCGTGCGCGTCCGCAAATCAAGCTGCGTAGCGATCCTAGTGCGCAAAAAGCTAATCTCGCAAACTACTACAAGCGTAAGCAGCGCAGCGCCTAGAATCAAGGCGGCGTTAAATCTTTCGGTAACGAAGTCTTTTTTGTTTTTCATGCCAAATTCCAAATTTTGCAGGATTTTAGCAAATTTCGTTTTAAAGCCTATTTAAGCTTTGATTTTTGCACCGCGCGCGCCCAAAAAATGCATAATCAAAAGCACTACAAAGCTAAAAATAAGCATCAGCGCCGAATATGCGTGAGCCTGCGCGAAATCGAGCGTCTCGGTCGCTTCGTAGATCGCGATGGAAGCGACTTTGGTCTGCTCGCTCACGCTGCCGCCGATCATCAGCACGACGCCGAACTCGCCCATCGTATGCGCAAAGCAGATCACTAGCGCGCTAAGCAGGGAGTGGCGAATCGCAGGCAACGCGACGCGAAAAAGCTTGGAAAAATAGCCCTTACCGAGCGAATCGCACGCCCAAAAAAGCGAGCGCGGAAGCGAACGAAAGCCCGAAACCAGCGGCGAAAACATAAACGGCAGTGAGTAGATACAGCTCGCGATCACGAGCCCGCTGAAATTAAATACGAGCCGAAGCCCGAAGTGTTTGTCAAAAAACTCGCCCAGCACCGAATACGGCGATAGAAAAACGAGTAGATAAAAGCCTAGCACCGATGGCGGCAGCACCAGCGGAAGCGAGATGATCGATTCGATCACGCTTTTGCCGCGGAAATTTTTTCTCGCCATAAAAAACGCGAGCGGCACGCAGATGATAAACAACGCAAATGTCGTTAAGCTGGCAAGCTTTAATGAAACGAGAAACGGCGTGTAATCGAGCCCCTTTAGAATTTCAAACATTTATCCTCCGAGCCGAGCCGCTGGGCCCAAACTATAAAATCTTAAAAGCCTAGCCCTACTTTAAAATTTAGAGGCAAAGCTGGATAGAATTTGCGCAAACCTCATAGTCATAAGGCTTTGCAAAATGAAATTTTGAAAATTCCGTGCAAGCTAAAGCGAGCGGAATTTTATAAATTGCTTGGCTAATAACTTCCTTCAAGCGTGCAAATTCCGTCAGGCATTTAAACTCTACTAAGCTGGCAAATTTTTAAGGTCACGAATTTTGCTGAGCTAAATTTCAAAAAGCTTAGCTTAGCTTTAAAACTTGAGCGGGCAGGATTTATCTGAGCGCAAATTTCACGCAAGATAGGCTAAACGACGCCCTCCGAACGACCTAGCGAAATTTCATTGAGCTCGACAAGACGAAATTAAAATTTCGCATAAACCTAAAAGACCCGGTTAATGAAACCTTGCCACAGCTTATTAGGCGAGTTTAACACTCAAGCTTCGAGCCGTTAAAGCTTTTAAA
>NZ_CALHII010000092.1 GCF_938030815.1 uncultured Campylobacter sp. | reverse complement strand
CAGTTTCAGTTCGTGGACGGTTCTGTCACCAAATTTTTCCATATACTCATTCAAAGTAGAATTAAATTCTGCATTTTGGGTTAATTTAAATATTTCAACAAGTGATTTTTCGTTTTTGTTTATTATATTTTTTATTTCATCTTTTAAAGATTTGTCATTTTTTATCATAAGGCTCATTTTTTTTATATATTTCGGATAATATTTATCACCATAAATTTTATTTTTATCTGGTATTATTATTGTGTAATATTTTGCATTTTTTGAATTAAAAAATCTCTTTCTTGAAGCTAAAACCTCTTTGATTTGATTTAATTCTTCTTCCGAAAATAAATTAATATTTTGATAATTTAAAATAGAATTATCACCTTTGTAAAATATCCAATCTTCTTTTCCTAGAAATGCAACATCATTTTCTACTCTATTTGTAATAATTTCATTTAATTTACTATTTTTCCTTATAATAAGTTCTCTTTTATAAAAATGATCACTTAACCAATCCTCTGTTTCTTTTCCGAAATTTAAATTTATTTTATTATCTAAAAAAGGCACATCATTATCGCCTAAAGCTTTTAAAATAAGAGCTAGCGTAGTTATACGTTGCTGCCCATCGACTATATTGTTAATTGATTCTTTGTTTTCATGTACTTCCTTATGCAAAATTATGTGCCCTAGTAAAATTTCATTAGAGCTTCCATTTTTAAACGATCTTTTAATGCTTGAAAGCAGCCCTAAAGCCAAATCCTCACTCCATACATATGGGCGTTGGTAGTATGGGATTTGATAATTTGCGCTACTTAGTATGTCATCTGCACTTAAAATGTAATTATTCTACTCATTGTCGTCATTTGTCATAGTATTTCTCCTTAAATCTTTTAAAATTTTACTATAAAAAGCCTAAAATTTTTATCCTTTAAATAAAAATGACACCGTTTTAACTCCGCTAGTTGTGTTGCTAAAACCCTATCCTTTTTACTTTATTTTCATTCTTTAGCGCGACTTCCCGTTCCAATCTCTCATAAAAATCATCGCTGTTTTTAACCCTTTTAAATTTAGCCTGTCTTCGCACGCTCGCAAAATCTCCTGGCGCCAAAAAGCTTAAACCCGAAATTCTTGCAGCTACGTTTTCGTCAAATTTTATCCTTAATGATGCGCACTCTTTTTTGAACAAATTTAATGCTTGATTTGGCAATAAATATCCGAACTCAAGCTTTAAATCAAATCTTCTAAGACTTGCCTTATCGAGATTATCGATCAAATTCGTCGTAGCGATAAAGATGCCACCAAAGCTCTCCATCTGCACTAGCATTTCATTTACTTGAGTTACCTCCCAGCTTCTAGCAGCTAGGCTTCTATCTTGTAAAAAGCTATCGACTTCATCAAATACTAGCACTGCTTTTTTGCTACCAGCCTCTTTAAAGGCCTCGGCTATATTTTTCTCGGTTCCGCCGACCCACATAGATAAAAGCTCGCTTCCTTTTTTGATGATTATTGGCTTTCTTAGACTTTTGGCGATAAATTTAGCATAGGCGCTCTTCCCAGTTCCTGGAACTCCGTAAAGGCAAATCCTAGCGCTTTTGCTTTCTTTTATGCCCTGCATTAGCTCGTTTAGGTCGCAGCTTGAGTTTACGAAATTTGGATCATAGCTGCTAGGCAGATCATCTTTTAATCTCTCTTTTTTATTATCCTTTTCTAGCGCGCCGTAGCCTTGTGCTTTTAAAGTATTGCTTATCACGCGCTCAAAAGCCTTGTTTTTATCTCTTAGACTTAAGCTTGAAACGACTAAGCTTGCATTGCTAACGATTGCGGGCGCAATAAATTCATTTTTTGCAAGTTTATTGATTAGCTTATTATCTATCAAATTTGCGCTATATTCTTTGATGATCCTCGCTCTTACGTTTTTATTAGGCACTCCAAGCTTTATGGCTAGATTAAAACGTCTAATGACGGCCTCGTCCATGCTATAAATATTATTCGTAATCCAAATAGTAGGTACTTCGTTGGTTTCAAGAGCTCTATTTATAAAGGCTTTGCCGTATTGCCTTTTCTCGTCGTTATTTATGTTAAATACATCCTCGGCTTCATCATACATCAGCAAATTTGAACCTGCTTGCAAGATATTTTGCGCGAGGCAATAAGATCTTATTCTTTGGGCTTCATTATCGTATCCGCTTTCGTCTCCATAAGCAACCTTATAAAGCTTTAAACTTAATTCTTTTGCTAAAACCTTGCTAAGCTCGGTCTTGCCTGTACCTGCAGGGCCGTATAAAAGTACGTTTACGCCTTTTTGTCTTTTGCGGATAGCATTTTTTAAAAAAGAGATTAAAATTTGCGTATCATCTTTAATATGAGCATAATTTTTAAGAGTTAAATTTGTATTGCTACAAGGTTTTATGGTGCTTGCGAAAATTTCGTCTATGCTTTCGCATTTAACAAATAAAGCGCCTATGAAGTCGTTATTTATCACGTCAATTTTTGATCTTAAATTGCGTCCGTAGATATCTAATTTTATAAGTGAAGTTTTAGCAAAAATTCCATCTTTTTTAAAAGCTTTTTGTACGTCAATAAAGCTTAAATTTAATATCTGTGATATGGCTTTTGCAGCCTGTCTATCGTTTAAATTTTCTGTCAGCTCGCAAGCGTCCGAAACGATTTCGTAATTAAACATAATCGCGACGAACCTCAAAATAGCCTTTTCGGTATCGTTTAAACCTAAATTTGCTTGAAGCAAATTTAAATTATATTCGAGCTCTTTTAACTCGCATGAAATTTTGCTTTTCTCAAGAACGGCAAGCTTATCTTTTAGGATTTTAATATCTTGCTGGGTTGGCTCGTCCGAATTAATCTCTAAAAATTCCAAAAGGTTGCCATATTTGGATTTTAGAAATTCTCTTTGTGCTCCAGCACAAAATATCGCTCTGAGTATCCAAAGACTGGCAAGGTCATATATCTCGCTATCTACGAATAAATTTCTGTTTTTCATTAGTACCTCCTTGTTTATTTTGGAGGTATTTTACTATGCAAAGAGGACAGATTTATGTCCATATTAATGTAAATATATGTTTTGTATGTGAATTTTATATCATTTTTGCAGCGCAAACGAGTTGCTATATTTAATATGCTTGCGTTTTCAGTAAATTTACGAAAGGCATTTTTTATAGAGCTTAATATATAAAAAGTATTTTGCACTAAAATTTTATATTTTACTAATTAAGGATTAGGGAATTTAAGTGGCTCCGGATGCTGGATTCGAACCAGCGACCAAGCGGTTAACAGCCGCCTACTCTACCGCTGAGCTAATCCGGAACGCGTAGAATGGATGGTGCGGATGAAAGGACTTGAACCTTCATGCCGTGAGGCGCCAGATCCTAAGTCTGGTGTGTCTGCCAATTTCACCACATCCGCAAAAAAGAAAGCGCATATTAGCCAAAAAGCTCTTAATATGAGCTTAATATGGTACGCCCAAGAGGATTCGAACCTCTGGCCTACGGCTTAGAAGGCCGTTGCTCTATCCAACTGAGCTATGAGCGCAAAATATCAAATCAGTGGTACGCTCGAAAGGAGTCGAACCTTCAACCTACAGATCCGAAGTCTGTTGCTCTATCCAATTGAGCTACGAGCGCATAAAGTGGGGTGAGTTGTGGGAATCGAACCCACGACCCTCAGGACCACAATCTGATGCTCTAACCTACTGAGCTAAACTCACCACAATGGTCGGAGCGAAAGGATTCGAACCTTCGACCCTCTGGTCCCAAACCAGATGCGCTACCAGCCTGCGCTACGCTCCGTAGATTTTCGTGGATTGAATGAAAAGCGTATTATATATATTTTTTCTTAAATTCCGCTTTTTGCGGTCTTAAATTTAATGAAATTTAGCAAGTCTCATCTGTTTTTCTAAATTTTTCAATAAAATTTGCATCAGCGCCAGCCCCTTCGTGCGGTGCGAAATTTCAAATTTCACCGCAGCGGGTAGCTCCCCGATCGTGCGGTCAAATCCGCGCGGAATAAACATAAAATCGTATCCGAAGCCGTTGTGACCGCGCTCTTCGCAGATCGCCGTGCCGTGCATAAAGCCGTGCGCCG
>NZ_CALHII010000091.1 GCF_938030815.1 uncultured Campylobacter sp. | reverse complement strand
TTGTGGCTTAAATTTAAAGGTCTAAATTTAAACCATATTATCCGCGCGGCGGTACTAAAAGCGCGCAAAATGCGCGGACTTAAAATTTAAACCCATTCTGCCACAGCAGGCGTTACATAAACGCCACGTAAGGGCTACGGTGAAATTTAGCGAGCCGCCAAATTACGACATTCGCGCCAAAATAAAAGGATACATTCCGCCGCCGTTAAAATTTCAGATGAGCCTTTAATTCGTTAAGAATTTTAAAATTTTAAGCTCTCTTTTTGCAGGTTAAAATTTCGAGTGAGCTTCTAATTCGTAGCGTTCGCGTCGAACTGCAAAAATTTCCTGATCTCCTCCATCGCCTCTTTGTTTGAAAGGGTAAATTTGATCTCGATGCGGCGGCTAGCGTCCTTGTCCTCGACGCCTCTGCGCATCACGGGCTGCGTGTAGCTGCGACCGCTGGCGATGAGGTATTTTTGCAGACGCTCATCTTTATTCCACGAGTTGATGAAATCCATCACGGCAAACGCCCTGTTTTGCGACAGCTCGAGGTTATACAAATACCCGCCGTCGCTGTCTGTGTGCCCCTCGATGATGATCTGATCTAAATTTTCGCGAATTTCATCGTTATTCAAAAGCGCGGCGAAATAACTCTGTAGCGTCGAGCGGAGCGCCTCTTTGGCGCCCTCTTTCAGCTCGCTTGAGCCCTTGTCGAAAAGGATCGACGAGCTTAGCGTCATCGCGCCGCTTTCGTTGTCAATGCGGATCTTGCCACCCAGCTTCTCCTTCAGATCGGCGATGATCTTGACCTTCATTCCAGTGAGGTTGCGGATGCGGTTTTTCGTGACGTTGAGGTCTTGTAAAATTTTATTAAAATCGCTCTCCTTCTTCGTGAGCTGATCGAGCAAAAAGGCGATTTTAAGCTCGTTTTGGCTGATCGTAGCGTTGGCGTCGTCGCGTGCTTTTTGCAAAAGCGAGTTGATGTCTAAATTCTCTTTTTTCAGCTTCTCCGCCATCTCGGTTAGATCTTCGATCTGTATGAAATAGATGGAATTTTGCTTGCGAAGATCGGTGTTTTCGATGTTTAGCTTCTCGAGCTGGTCGCTAAAAATTTTATTCAGCGCTTCAAGCTCGGCGCTTTTTTTCTCCTGGCTTTGAAGGCTTGCTAGAGCGCTTGAAATTTGGCTTT